>CAYXXB010000001.1:0-58792 GCA_964468955.1 uncultured Clostridia bacterium
CAGGTATGCGCAAATTGGGGCGCGCTGCGCAAAAACGCGGTTTTGCTTGCTACATATGTTGTTTAGAATAAAGGAGTGAAAAAATTATGAAGTACGTAGTTGTACTTGGAGACGGTATGGCGGATTGGAAGATAGATAGTCTTGGCAACAGGACTTGTCTCGAAGCCGCTAAAACGCCTACGTTAGATAAAATTGCACCGCTTTCCGAAGTTGGGCTTTGCAAGACCGTACCAGACGGAATGAAACCCGGTAGCGACGTTGCGAATATGTCCGTACTGGGCTTTGATCCGCACGAATACTACACGGGGCGCTCCCCCCTCGAAGCCGTTTCTATGGGGCTTAAGCTTGCCGAAACTGACGTAACGCTGAGGTGCAATCTCGTAACCCTTTCCGACGAAGAAAATTACGAAGATAAAACTATGGTTGATTATTCCGCGGGAGAGATTTCCACCGAAGAAGCCGCGGAGCTTATCGCTTACCTTAAAGAGCATATAGACGGCGATGATATGAAGCTTTATGCGGGTATTTCGTACAGGCACTGTCTGCTCGTTAATAACGGGGTTACGGGACACGACCTCACTCCCCCTCACGATATTTCCGACAAACCGATAAAAGGACATCTGCCCAAAGGTACTTGCGCAGATAAATATTTGGACATAATGAAGAAAAGCGCACAGCTTTTAAAGGACCACCCCGTAAATAAAAAGCGCATAGCGGCGGGCAAACGCCCCGCAAATTCCGTATGGCTTTGGGGCGAAGGCACGAAACCTGCGCTCAGCGCGTTTTCGAGCTTGCGCGGTTTAAAAGGAAGCGTTATTTCCGCAGTCGATTTGGTTCGCGGTATAGGCTTGCTTGCCGATATGAGCGTTATCGAAGTTGAAAATATCACTGGCAATTACGACACAAACTTTGCGGGCAAAGCACAAGCGGCGGCGGAAGCGATGATAAGCGGAAAAGCGGACTTCGTTTACATTCATATGGAAGCGCCCGACGAATGCGGACATCAGGGCGACCCCGCGCACAAGATTTACTCCATAGAGCAAATAGACGAAAAGGTTGTTTCCGCGCTTATTTCCTCATTTGAAAAGGCGGGCGAAGATTATGCTATGCTTGTAACGCCCGACCACCCCACTCCCTGCGCTTGCAAAACCCACGTTTCCGAACCCGTTCCCTACCTTATTTATACGAACGTAAAGAACCTCGGCAACGGCGCGGCGCGCTACACCGAGGACGAAGCGGCAAAAACGGGCGTTTACGTTGCCGACGGTTATAAGCTTATCGAAAGACTGTTGGCGATTTAAATAAATTTTGCAAATTATAAAAGCCGTTCGGGTTTTCCCGAACGGCTTTTTGTTACTCGTCTTTAATTCCTAAAATATAATCCGCGCTTTCATTAAAAAATTTGCATAAAACAATTATATCTGAAACCGTAGGTTCTGACTGTGAAAGCTCCCACCTTGCAATTGCAGATTGACTAAGCCCCGTTTCTTTGGATAATTTCATTTGACTTAGTCCTTTTTCTTCCCTAAGTTCTTTTAGTCGTTCCGCAAATTTCATATTTGTATTATATGTTATTTAAGTCAAATATGACTTGACAACCCATAATCGGGTTGATATAATACTATGAAAAGAGAGCTGATTTTATGCAAAATAAAATTCATCAATTCAACCTGCTTGAATTTAATTATAAGTTGATATATAAGTATTATAAATTATGCAAAAGAGGCATTATAACTTATGAAGAGTTTGATTTTCAATGCTGCGGTTTAAAGCTTAACCATTTGAAATAGTTAAGCGGGGGCAATTTTTTGAAGTTGCCCCCGCTTTTTACCGCTTATTTTGCAAGCTGTTTCTGTTGTTTTTTGAACGTTTCGTTTGTCTGGTCTATCATCTGCTTTTGTGCGGGCGTGGGCGTGTAATAGCCGCGCGAGGACATCTGGTTGAAAAGGCTGTACTGGTTTTCCGCAACCGAATCGAGATGGTTTGCAAATTCCTTTCTCACGCTCTTGGAACTGCCCTCGAACAGTGCCGTTGCATAGAAAGAAATGAGCTGTTTTTCACTCTCTAACATATCCTGTATTGCGTCTTTTTCGTTTAACTGCGTATCGCTTTTCGAAGTTTTCATCCCATTAACCCCCTATAATGTTTAAAAGCGCGTTGTAGCGGCGCTGATGTTCGTCCGCTATCTTGGTCATACAATCCGCGAGGTCGGTGTCCGTAAGCGTTTTGGAATACGCCCTCGCCTTTTTGCAAATAAGTCCTTCAAACGTAAGCGCGTCTGAAATCATAGTAAGTTCTTTTGACGTCAACTGTGTCATAAAAAATACCTCCGCGTTTGTTATTGCCAAACTGCGGAGGTTACATTCATATTATTTTTTATTTATCGTCCGAGCCGTCCGCCGTGCCGAAAAGGTTTACCCCCTCTTTACTGCTGTGGGCGCTGATTGCCTGAAAATACGGGTCGAATGAAAAGTCGCGGGGTTTAGTGTAGCTGCCGCCAAGACTTTCGATTGCGTACTTCAATTCCTGAAATTCTATATAGCTTATCCCCTCTTCGTCTATTTTGTCGAGAAGATAGGGCAAAGCGCGTTCGTCGCCGTATGCGGCAAGATAGCTTGCAAGCATAGGAAGATTGTCCGCGTCCGTTCTGAATTCCTTTATTAAGATATCGAAAATTTCGTCGTCGCGAAGCACGCAGCGGGAAAGAATTTCGAGCATATAGCCCTTCTGAACGCCGCTTTTATAATAGGCGAGCGCCTGTTCTTTCACGTCGTCCGCGAACTCTTTAACGTAGTCTACGCAAGTATTGCGGACGTCCTCGCTTTCCGACTGCGTTAAAAGGCGCAGATATTCGGGCAGAGCCTCTCTGCACGCGCCCAAAAGGTTGAGTGCAATGGCAATTTCGTCCTCCGTTCCCGACAAAAGCGGAAGCAAAAGCGCGGGGTTGCTACGGCTTTCGATTGCGTTGCACAGGTACATACTTACGCCGATTTCCTGCTTTAAATACGATTTAAGGCAGTTGATGAGCTGTTCGTCCGTCATTTCGGCAAAGTACTGGTTGGGGGATTTGCCGAGTGATTTTATCACCGTGTCGCCGAACCTTTCGTACATTTGGGGGATAATGTCCTCCCACTCTCTTTCGCTGTGCTTGTCGCCGTTCTTTTTTAAGTATTCGGAAAGTTTTTCGTCGAACATTCCGTCAAAATCGTAAAGTTTCATTTTACTCACCCAAAAGCGCTTCGACTTTTTTTCTGTCCGCACCGAAGAAGGACAGCATATTTTCGTCCGTCAAGCCACTTTCTTTTATGTCTGAATATTTTATTATAGCCGCCGCAAGAGCGGGTACGCTTCTCACTTCCTCTAACTTGTCCTCGCGTTCCAGCTTATTGTACAGCTTGGTTGCCGCCGCGTTTAAAAGATAGCAATAGTCTTCGGCGAGCATTGCAAAGCGGGAATAAGCCATTCCGTAGGCGCGCAGAAACGTCTTGCGCTTGAACTTGCCCGTATCGAGCGGAAGAAGCGAAAGCCTTCTGTAAAGGTTACAAACGACTATTCCGTATTCGCCTGCGGTGTTGCGTTGAACGAGTTCATTCAGCGTTTCCATCTTTATTCCGTCGGGGAGAAAAGCATCCAAAAGTATGTCGCGAACGGTGTCGTTGAGTTCGGCTTTTACCGCGCACGTTGCGCCGAGCAGTTTTAGTTCGTAAGAGTTGTTGCCGTCGCCTTCGTCGAAGCACCAGCGCACACAGCTTTCAATATCAGCGTTTTCGCATAGCTTCTTTGCCGTTTTTTCAGTCAAACGGGCAAATGCGGAAAGAAATTCGAGGTTAGTCTGGCTCTCTTCGCGGGGAAGGCGGTAGAAATATTCAAGCTCCTGCCTCTCTTCAGGGGGAAGCTTTGCGTTTTTTGAAACGATAAACCGCCAATATTCCGCCGTTATAGCGTTTGGATAGACAGTGAAAAGCGTGTCGAATGCCTGTAAGCTTTCGTCGATTTTACCGCTGTTATATGCGGAAATAGCCCTGAAAAAGAGTATCGAAAAGTCGTAAGCAAGCTCGTTTTCAAGCTTCTTAAACAGTCCGTAAGCTTGGGCGTGCATTTTGTTTTCGCAACAAACCGTGGCGATTTTGTATATATCGTCGGGCGCTTCAACGTTTAAAGAAAGAAGTCTGTTTGCAAGCTCTTTGGCTTCTTCGCTCTTTTTCTGCTGTGATTTGACTGCGGCAAGCGTGGTTAGCGCCTGAACGTCGGCGGGGTTGCGGGTTAATATCGCCCTGCACTCCTCCTCCGCCTGTTCGCATCTGTCGCTTATAATTTCGCACATTGCGATATAGTTGCGGGCAGCGAGGTATTTTTCGTTGCCCTCGTCCACCTTTGAAAATTCAGCTATCGCGTTGTCGTATTCGTTGGAGCGCATAAAGTTTATGCCGCTTTCAATCTCTTCGGAATAGTCTGCAAGCTGAGGCGGATATGCAAACTTTAAAGGTTTCTTTTCCGTCTGCAGAAAGGACGAAAGAATTTCCTGCCTGTTTTCGGGGGTCAGTTCCACGTTCGTTTCCATAAGCAGTTTGTTGTAATAATAGGCGGCAAAGCTTTCCTGCCCCATATTCATAAAGCTTATGGCAAGCCCTTCGTAAGCTTCCGCAAAGTCGGCTAAGTCAGCCGCATAGTCAATATATTTGAACCAGCCGTTCACGCACTTTTCGTACAGCCCCATATCGTCGAACGCTTCGGCGTACAGCATAAACGAGTCCTCGTCGTTGCCGTTAAGGACTGCGTTTTTGTTGAGCATTTTTAGCGCCGTTATATAGTTGTGACTTTCGATGTTGTCGGCGGCGATGTTTATAAGCCTGTCCGCACCGAAATCTATTTTGCTGGTTTTGTTCATTTTTCAGTTAAAAGTCTTTTCTATTAACGCTTTATCGAACACGTAATCTTTGTTGCAGTAGTGGCAATGCACGCTTACGTTGCCCTGCTCTTCCGCTATTTTCAAAAGCTCTTCCTTGCCTACCGAGGCGAGAATCGACACGATTTTTCTTTCCGAACAATTGCACTTGTATTCGGGATAAAGTTCGTACTTGCCGCCTTCGGAAAGATGAGCGAAGAACTTTTCGTACACTCCGTCAGCACCGAGGTTTAAAAGCGCGTCGGGTGATTGCTGATATGAATAGAACGCTTCGCTCGCCGTGTCTATCGCGCCGTCGTCCGCGTCGGGAAGAAGCTGCATAATTACGCCGCCCGAAACCAAACACCGACCGTCCGCGCCGATTTCCGTGCAAAGAGCAACCGCAGTGGGAATTTGCTCGCTGATTTCAAAGTATGCGGAAAGCATATCGGAAATATCGTCCGAGGATATTTCGCAAGTGCCTACGAACGGCATTGCACCCTTTTCCTCCCTTACTACGGTGAGAGTACCGCCTACAAGCGTGCGCGTACACGAACCGTCCGCATAACCGCGCACGTGCAGTTCGCCGTCGGAAGACACGGAAACCGCGCCGTCGCCGTCCTTAGATTTGACGGTGAGCGAAACGGACGTATCCGCCGACTTTAAAAGCACCGCAAGAAACGCTCCGCAAGTGAGAAGACCGCCGAGTATGCGGGAAGCTTCCCCGTCGGTTGAATGTGTGGTTATTGCGTCGTTGACAAGGCGGGTTGTATCCATAACCGTCAACGAAATCTGACCGCCGCAAATGAGCGAGCGCAAAATTTTGTTCATAAGCGTTTTAATTTAAGTTTGTTTATTATTGCAGTTAAAAATGCAAGCTTCCTTCTATTAAAACTGCGACTATACACAATAGCCGCAGTTCACTTGACTTATTTACCTTAACAGGTTGTCCGAGCTTACGCTCTTGCCTTTGCCCTTTTTGCCCTTTGGTGTTTGCAAGGCTTTTTCTCGCTCGGCAAACAGTTTTTCGTATTCGACGTAACGGGTGTCGGATTTATGCTGTTCGTAATACTCATTGACGTTCGCCGCGATTTGTTCGCGCTCTTTTGCCGCCCGCGAGATATCGCCTCTGCCGAACGCAACGCCGATTTCTTCAACTACGTCACCTTCCTCTATCGGGCGTAGAGGTCTGCCTATAAGCTCGCTCTTGCCTGCCGCCAAAAGTTCGCGTGCGAGGGCTTTTTCGTCAGCTTCGTTTTCAGCTTCCAGCTGCTTGGGCGTCATCTTAGCGCGCTTCGCTTCCTTTTCGCTCTTGATTGCGGGCGTTATAAACATATCGAACACCCACTGCGTAAACGCAAGCCAGCACAAAAGTATAAACGAAAAGCCGATAAAAATAAAGATTGCAGCACCAAACCACAAGAAAAAGGTTACCTTTGTGCCGATGAGCATAAGCCAAACGGGTATGAGTGCGAAACCGAGCATAAACACAGTTTGAATAACGCTTCCTACCAGCAAAACGAGACTGTTTTTTACAAGATATCTGAATTTAACTTTATAGCTTACGCCGACGGCAAGGAACCACGCTGCTACTATGCCGACTATTACGGTGGCTATAATGATAAATACCTTAGCAGTTATAGGTCCGCCTGCAGAATGTCCGTACGCTATCTGCTGTGCCGCCCAATCCGAAATAACAAACGACGCGAATATGAATACCATAAACAGCGTTACGGGTATCATTGTGTTAAAATAACATACCTTTACGCCGTGAAAATAGCCTTTAAGCGTAAACTGACCGTGCGTGTTTATGAGCTTTTTAATTGAATACGAAGCACCTGCAATTCCTATAGACGCGATAAACCCCATCACTATCAGAAGCGAATAGAACAGCAAATCTGCGGAAAGCACTATACTTTCGGCAACGCCCTGCGTATTAGGCGTGAACGGATAAGTGAAGAGAGCATTGGACGAAAACGGATACAGCACTCCCATCTGCGAAATATATCTCAGGCGGAAATACACCACCGCTATTCCCGGAACGAAAAACAACAGTGTCAGTACGTTTATCAACACTAACTTCCCGAAATTATTTTTTAAAACGTTCCAAGTGTCGGACCAACGCCCTTGAGGTACTTGGGTGCGTACGTAATCGTCGGCAAGCTCGTTGCCTTCGAGTGCGCTTACTTTTGACTGAGCCATTAAAAAATCCTTGCAATAATCCGCGCTTGTTTTATAAACGGATAGTTTTTCTTACATTATACAGCATAGACGGAATTATTTCAATTATTTTACAAGACAGAAATCAAAAAAAGAATATATTTTTCTTTGACTTTTACTGCCCGTTATGGTAATATCGTTATGCGAAATAGAGGAGCGGCAGAGCAACAGTATCCGCGCGGTTTAAAGTCGGTGGCGGCTTGATTATTACGGCGCATTGGGAGAAAGGGCATCGCCGCCGAAGTCGGGGGACTGCCACCACCCTTTGGCTGGGCGCAAGGGTTAATACCCGTGCGACTGACACTGTTTTATGTGTTGCGCTATTTGCAATGAACTTTTTTCTTGTGTTAAGGTTCTTTAAGCGGCGCAATCTGCGCCGCTTATTTTTAATTATTGCGCTTTCTTCGCTTTAATCACAATTTCAGATTCCGGAGAATAATATTTTATGAAAACATCACAGAAATACAAAGTAGGCGTTATAGGCGCGACCGGTATGGTCGGTCAGCGCTTTTTATGCCTTTTGGAAAATCACCCTTGGTTCGACGTCGTTTGCCTTGCGGCAAGCGCCAATTCTGCGGGGAAAAAGTATAAAGACGCGATTAAGGGTTGGCTTATGTCCTCCCCTATGCCCGCAAAATTCGCGGATATGATAGTTCTCGACGCGGACGCCGACAGACAGGCTATCGCTGATTCCGTAGACTTCTGTTTCTGCGCGGTCAATATGAAAAAGGACGATATTCGCGAACTCGAATACGCTTACGCGAAAATGGAATGTCCCATAGTTTCCAACAATTCCGCACACAGATTTACGGACGACGTACCTATGATTATTCCCGAGGTCAACGCCGAACATTTAGCGGTTATAGACGCTCAGAAAAAGCGGTTGGGTACGAAACGCGGTTTTATCGCCGTAAAGAGCAATTGCTCGCTTCAATCCTACGTACCCCTTCTTCACCCGCTTAAGAAGTACGGCATTAAAAGCGCCGTCGTTACGACTTATCAGGCGATTTCGGGTGCGGGCAAGACTTTCGAAACTATGCCGCAGATTATAGATAACGTTATACCTTATATCGGCGGCGAGGAAGAAAAGAGCGAAAGAGAACCGCTGAAAATTTGGGGCGAAGTGAAAGACGGCGCAATCGTTGCGGCAAGCTCGCCCGTTATTACGGCGCAATGCTTAAGAGTACCCGTTTCCGACGGGCATACTGCGGCTTGCTTCGTTTCTTTTGAGAATAAACCTTCCAAAGAAGAGATTATTTCCGCTTGGAAGCAATTTTACGGCGAACCTCAGACGCTCGCCCTCCCCTCCGCTCCCAAGCAGTTTATACACTATTTTGAAGAAGACGACAGACCTCAGCCCAAGCTTGACAGAAACACCGAAAACGGTATGGCTGTCTGTGCGGGCAGGCTGAGAGAGGACAATCTTTTCGATTACAAATTTATAGGTTTTTCCCACAATACCTTACGCGGCGCCGCGGGCGGTGCGGTGTTGCTGGCTGAGCTTTTAGCGGCTAAGGGATACTTTGACTGAATAGAAGATAAGGGATAAAAATATGGTGAATTTTTTAAAGGGCCTTGCCACGGCAATGATTACGCCCTTCGATGAAAACGGCGTCAATTTGAATGAATTCGGCAAACTGATTGAATATCAGATTGCGGGCGGAGCTGACGCTCTCGTGATATTGGGAACCACCGGCGAACCCTCCACTATGAGCGACAGCGAAAAAGTCGAGGTTATGGAATACGCCGTTAAAAAAGCGGCGAAGCGCGTTAAAATTATTTTCGGCACGGGCGGTAACTGCACGGCTAACGCCGTTGCCGCGAGCATACGCGCAGAAAAAATCGGCGCGGACGGACTGCTCGTAGTGACACCCTATTACAATAAATGCACTCAAAAGGGCATTGTCGAATACTACAAGAGCATTTGCGGTGCAGTTTCTATTCCAGTCATCGCCTACAACGTCCCCGGACGCACGGGCGTAAATATTCTTCCCGCTACTGCGGAGGAGCTTTCATACATACCCAACCTTGCGGGAATTAAAGAAGCGTGCGGCAATATGGAGCAGATTTGCGAAACCATGCGCAGGGTGCGCGGTCGCTGCGACGTTTATTCCGGCGACGACAACCTGAACGTTCCCATTCTTGCAATAGGCGGCGCGGGTGTGATTTCCGTTGCGAGCAACCTAGCCCCCGCAGAAGTAAAGAAGGTTGCTTCTCTGATGTTTGACTACAAGCTTAAAGAAGCAAACGAGTTACAGGACAGATTGCTGCCGCTAATCGACGCATGCTTCACGGAAGTCAACCCCATTCCCGTTAAGTACGGAAGCTGTGCCTTAGGCTTTAACGCGGGTGTTCCCCGTGCGCCTTTGACGGAATTGGAAGAAAGCCACAAAACGGTTATGAACAAAGCGCTTGAAAGCGCAGGGATAAAAACATTATGATTAACATTGCTATTTGCGGCGTTTGCGGCAAAATGGGCGCAAACCTATTGGAACTATTAAAAGGCGATAAAAACGCAACTGCGGTTTTCGGAATCGACCCGCGCGCGGAAGAATGTACCGCCGTACCCGCCTACACTTCTTTTGACAAAGCGGACAAACGCCCAGACGTGATAATTGACTTCTCCTCCCCTGCGGCTTTGGCGAACGAACTTGAATACGCTAAGACAAATAAAGTGCCTGTTGTACTTGCCTCCACTGGCTATAACGAACAACAGCTCGCTGCCATTGACGAAGCGTCAAAGAGCGTTGCAATATTCCGCACGGCGAACTTCTCGCTCGGTATTAACCTTATTTGTGAACTTGTGAAAAGAGCGGCTGAAACGCTTGGGGAAAAGTTTGATATCGAGATTGTGGAAAAGCATCACAACCTTAAAGTCGACGCACCCAGCGGAACGGCGCTTATGCTTGCCGAGAGCGCAAATTCGGCTTTCGACGGAAGCAAGTCTTACCTTAACGGCAGAGACGGTCTGATAGGCAAACGCGGTAACGAGATAGGTATTCACGCAGTACGCGGCGGCACGATTGTCGGAGAACACGACGTAATGTTCTGCGGTGAGGACGAAATTGTAACTATATCCCATTCGGCACGCAGTAAAAAAGTATTCGCGGCGGGTGCTATTAAAGCGGCTAAATGGCTGTATAATAAACCTGCAGGGTTATACAATATGAGCGACCTTTTAAAAGACTGAAAATAATCTGATAAATTAAAAACACGGTTGTATAGCGCAACCGTGTTTTTTATAAATATAATCGCGGTACGGCGATTTTGCCGTACCGCGATTTATTACCGATTATTCGGATTTCTTTAAAATTGATTAGCCGCGTCTCTTGTTTTCTTCAAAACGAACGGATTCTAAATCTTTTGCATCAGCAGGATTATAAAAACCGTCAACGTCAAATATTCTGCCGTCGTCTTCGTTCAAACCTCTTGCACCGATATGTATAGGCTTAGGTGCAGGCGCGGGAGCGGGCTGCTGTGCAACGGGCTTAGGTGCGGGAGCAGGTGCAGGCGCGGGAGCGGGTTGCTGTGCAACGGGCTTAGGTGCGGGAGCAGGTGCAGGCGCGGGAGCGGGTTGCTGTGCAACAGGCTGCTGTACGGGCTGCTGATTATTAGGCATCATAACAGGCATAATCATGGGCTGAATCATAGGCTGACCCATCATCATGGGCATCTGACCCATCATCATAGGCTGAACCATAGGTTGACCCATCATCATGGGCATCTGACCCATCATCATAGGCTGCTGCATAGGCATCGGCATTATGGGCTGAACCATAGGCATCTGCTGAACTACGGGCTGTACAACGGGTTGCTGTGCAACAGGCTGTTGTACGGGCTGGGGAGCTACCTTCTGAGGTGCGGGCTGCTGAGCGGGCATCTGAATAATGATAGGCTGCACGGGAGCCGCCGCGCGCGCGGGTGCTTGTACCGCAGGAGCAGGCTGTTGGATTACAGTCTGATTGGTTTTGTTGTTTTCGTTCTTCTTACTGAAACGCACCAACAAAACGCCTATAAAAGCTATGGCAGCAACCGCAGCGATAATACCTAATACTAACAGTATCATCTGCCAAGCTTCAAAGTTTATACTTGATGATAACAGTGAAGTAAACATAACTTTATACCTCTGCTAACTTACAATAAATCCAAGTGCCGAATTGTTCGATTTGACAATATATTTACCGAATATTACGGCACACTACTTTTTGTGTAATATATTATCTCACTATTTTTTCAATTCGTCAATACTTTTTTTAAAAAAATTTTAAAAATTATCCAAAATTAACAAATTTTAATGCATTTTCTGCAATATTTTTAAAATCTTAAAAAATTCTATTGTTATTTGTAACTGTTTTTTATGCTGTTCAAGCTTCGGTTACCTGCATACCCGCAATAAATTTTGTTGCGGGTATGCGGTAATCCGTTAGTTTTTTTGTGTTTCAGTCCGTTTTATTACGGAAGCTGTTCACCCTCTCCCTTTAATCAGTATTGAGGATTATTGGGGTCTTGAGGAGTGATATAAACCGTCGTCTGTCCCGGCTGAGGCAACTGTGCCTGCTGAGGAGGCATCTGAACCTGCTGGGGAGGAGGCGCCTGAATGATTATGGGTTGAATCTGCTGTGCGGGCTGAGGTGAAGGCAAAGCCTGCGGTGCGGGAGGCGCAGTTACAATAATTGCGGGTTCTTCGTGACCGCCGTTCTTATTCCTGCGTACCAACAGTATTATAATCAATTCAGCAATTACAAGCACAACCAATACTACGAACATTATTATCCAGAACAGGTTGCTTCTTTCACGCGTTATGTTAAGGGTAATCGTTCTAACAGGAACAGGTGCTTCATTGACTGCCGCTCTTCCCATTGCACCGGAAATATTATCATAAATTTCGATTACAACCTGATTTGCGCCGTAATTCAATTGCTCGGAACCCTTAAACTCATAGCGGTACATAGCTTTATCGATGTCTACAACTAATCCAAGATAGTCTACGTTCGATGAAACGTTGTACGAGTAATCGTCCTTTGCAGGGTCGAAATCATCCTTGAGCGTTGCAATACCGCTTGCACTCAAACCTAACAACGAAGCGCGCTCGCGCGAGAATACGAAGATAACCGTCTTTTTCGAGTAACCGTCGCTTGAATACATCGTGATGTTGAATACGTTTGTACCGTAATCAAGTTTAACATTTGCGGATCTACCAGAAATTGTTCTAGGTACGATAGTGTTACTGTTCTGACTGTCTACACGCAAGATTTCAAAGTCGCCACCGTAGAAAAGGTCTACAATCATTTCGACCCTATCTATTTCATGATTGTAAGTATCAACCACTTTAACGAGAGCTTCTTCGGTATCGATATCAATATCAATATAATCGGGTTCGATATCGTATTTGTTGCTCCAAGTTATTCTTGCGTCGGGGCCACTTTTTTCACCCTGTTTTTCGCGGGTGATTTCGAATATGAAGCAATCCCTGCCGTCCACGTTAGCTCCGTTTTCCGCTACCGCATAAACGATAAGCGTTGTGGTGCTGTCTTCAGGCAAATCGAGATAACCGTTAGCGCTGAGTGAAGGATTTGTTACAACCGAACTCTTTACGCTTGCCGTGGTAACGACAACCTTTACTCTGTTCTGACTTGCAGGAACAGTAATTTTTACAGGTTCGTTGTTATATTCGGAAGGAACGTCGTCGTAATAATCTCTCGTACCGTTGATAACGATTCTTCTGATGTCGTAATTTTCGTCAATCACGACAGGCTTTTGTGAAATAGTTACGTTGTAAGTTCTTGTTGAACCGTCTTCAGCCGTTACCGTAATGGGATAGTTCATCGTGCTGGTTGAATCGCTTAAATTGAACGTGAACTTACCTATTCCCGCAACAGTTGAAGTGGTTACGTTGGGTTCCGCCTTAATTTCTACGTTGTACGAAGGGCTTTCGTCAACAAGAATCGTGTAATCAAGACGATCGGGATCGAACGAACCTTCGTTGAACGCTACCGCTCTGTTGCCAATCATAACTACCAGCGACTTCAATGCTACGTCCGAATTAGCGCTTTCTCTGCTAATGCGGATTTCGTACTCTTCGCTTATTTCGCCCTTATCGCTCTTAGCATGGAAATAAATGCTGGTTGCGACGCCTTCAGGCAAGTCGATAGTTCTTTCGTGGTTGCGGCCGTTGCCGCCGGGAGCCTTTTCAAACTTATTATCCAAATAGTCGAACACTTCGGTATACATACCGTCAGTAGTAACCGTCATCTTGACTGATTTTACGGTATAAGGAACGGTTATATCATAGGAAGTCTTGCCTGCTTCGAATTTGAATACGTCCTGAGTAAGATTTTTACCGTCCGCCGTAATAACCACGTTTTCTATCGTGTTCTTTTCTTCGAAGAGGTTGATAACGAATATGTATTCCTTCTCGCCTTCGCCGCTTGAAGCCTTCAGTTTATACTCGTTTCTGCCGGCAGCCACCGTTGCCGAATAAACATTGGCTATAGAAGTATCTTTGATATTACCTACAGTAGTTACCTTTGCTCCGCTTGTAGGAATGGCTTTGATACGCACGTTCGTACCAGCAGATACTTCCGAAAGCTTGAGGTCTACCGTGTAAGTCATTTCAACTTCGTCATACCTTGACGATGAGCGAACGTCCACGTAATTGTTGCCTGTTTCTGCAAATTCAAGCGTTTCGAAATCGCCGGCAATAACTACTCTCTTAACAGTTACCGTATAGGTACCTTTTGCACCCGATTCAGCTACAACCTCTATCTTATAATCGGTTGAATGGCTGCTATTACCTACGAATGCAAACGTATTCGTTATAGTGCTTGTTCCCGTCTTGCCTCCGATTTTGGACGTATCCGACGAAGGCGTAGCCGTGAACTCGACTACCGTAGAAGTTTCGTTTTCGGGCTTCTCGATTTCAACCACGTAATCATTATTTTCAGGGTCGAAATTGATAGGCATCTCTTTGCCGCCGATTTTTACGACAAGTTCCTTCAATGTCGTAGAAGGATCGGCATTTTCTCTGGTAATGTTGAAGGTATATTCCCTACCTTTTGCAGAACCGTCACTCTTGCCTTTGCCTTCGTTTGCTACGCCGTATATTACAACCGTAGTAGTTTCGCCGCCCTTCAAAGTTACTTTAACTTCGTAAGCGTCGCCTTTCTTGCTGGTAAGGCGAGTGCCGTCCCTGTAAACGTAGGTGTACTTGCCTTCTGGCGTTATATCGAAAGTTACACTGCTTACAGCATTGCGTACGCTTATATCATAAGTATCCGTGAACGCGTCGAAATCGTAATCGGATTTGTCAAGCTCCGCAGTGCCGTTGCTAATAGTTACATTGCTTAAATCATCGATATCTTCGGTAAGCTTTATGTTGAAATTATATTCGGTTTTGCTTGTCGCCGAGCTTGATGCCGTAATTTTGAAGTTATTATCGCCGAACTTGGACAGCGTGTATGCGTAAACGTATACGTTGCCTTCGCTGTTATCGAGCGTTACGCCCGTACCCGGTGTTGCCTTGGAGTCGGCATTCGCGGTAACTCTGACATAAATCTTAGAACCTACCGCCACGTCTTCTACGTTATACGTAAAGGAATACGTCTTTGCGTTAGTTCCCGAAGCTTCGAAATCAGTCATTACAGACAAGAAAGATGAATTATCTAAAGACGTTTCTACGTCGTCGAAATCACCCTTTGCCAATTCACGCTTAATGTTGATTGTATAAGTCTGAGCTGCGCCAGCTTCGGGCGTTACCACAATCTTATACGATTCGGTCTTTGCTGTCGTTCCGAAAGTGAACGTTTTAGTGCTTGTAGCCGTGTTTACAACTTGCGTATCAGAATCAATCTTGATCTTTGCTTTTTCACTATCCGTCGTTGCGGAAATAACTATCGAAGCGGTTGCGTTACCCGTATTCTTTATCGTGTGGTTATACGTAAACGTATTATTTAAGTCTAACGCTTCGTTAAACGATATAACTTCTCCGTCGATCGTTACCTCGAGTTC
This sequence comes from uncultured Clostridia bacterium, assembly GCA_964468955.1. Taxonomy (GTDB): domain Bacteria; phylum Bacillota; class Clostridia; order Christensenellales; family Borkfalkiaceae; genus Coproplasma. The sequence goes on from CAYXXB010000001.1 coordinate 15,113, forward strand.
TTTCAGCTTATTGTTGTCGTCGGCTGCTTCTCTGGTAATATTGAAGGTATACAAAGGACCTATCTTGCTGGGGTCCTCTTTCGTGTACAGATCGTTATCCGCAACGGAATGAATTATCACCGTTTTGGTTTTACCTGCCTCGAGGGGTATATCAAACGTATGAGTAAAATCAGCGCCAGCAGTGTGCGTAAACTTTTTGTTCGTACCGTCGAAAACTACCGTGTATTTACCTTCCGTAGTTACGGTCATCTTTACGGTGCCGTATCCAAGATAAGGTACTGTGATATCATACGTCGTGTTGACGCTGTTCGAATCAAACGAGAACGGAACTTCCTGCAGTTCTTCCACTGCTGTACCGTTGGGCAACGTTATTTTAACGTCTTCTATTCCGCGTTTGTCTTCAATCAGATTAACTACTATCTTGTAAACCTTCGTCTTGCTACCCGCCTTAACCGTGAGCGAGTATTCGTTTTTGCCGAATGCAAGGCTGCCGTTCCAAGGGCCCGTTGTCGTGCTTGTTCCTACAAGACTGGTTCCCTTCTGTACGCTAGCTTCCTTAGATACCGCACCTTTCAAGTAAACGTACGAATTAACGGGAACATCGTCAGTCTTCTGCGTTATAGTGTACGTACCCGTGTTTGCATCGTAGTCGGACGAATCAAGTACAGAATAATAATTATTCGTGTCCTTGAAGGAAATCTGCAAATCCGTAAATACGGGGTCGGGTATAACGTGCTTTACGGTAACAGTGTAGCTATTGCTTGAGCCGTCTTGCGCGGTAACCTTGATAGTATACACCGTGGTGTTTTCCGTGCCTGCCGTGAACGTGAACGATTGATTTGAAACACCGTTCGTCATAGCGGTAAAGTTGGAAATACCGCACGTCAACGAAGAAGTCGATGCAGTAGCCGTTGCGGTAAATACTAACGCCGCGGAAGTTGCTGTATCGGGCTTTTCCAATGCAACATAATAAGTGAGATTGCCGGAGGTGAAGTTAACGTCGTTATCGTAAGCGCTATCCAAGAAGCCTACGGGAGTTCCGTCAACCGTTAACGACAAAGAACTTAACGTTGCGTTACTGTTGGCTACTTCCCTTTGAATATTGAACGTATAGGGCGAGCCGACGTCACCCGAAGTGCCGTCCGCCTGTGCATGAATAACAACTGTCGTTGTCGAACCTGCCGTAAGCGCCACGTTTGTGAGCGTATGCGTCGTTGTGCCTGCCGTATGCGCGAACGTCGTGCTGGGTTCACGCACAACTGACGTGTAGGTACCGTCTGTCGTTACGGTGAACGTGACGTTATCGTAACCCTGATAAGGAACGGTTATATTGTAAACATACTGTCCTGGGCTGAACGTAAAGCCGCCGACGTTATCCGAACCCTTGGCTATGGTAACGTTCGTGATCGTATTCTTACCTTCGGCAAGCGTAACGACAAACTTATAAGTGGTCGAGCCTACGCCCGGAGTGTTTGCCGTAAGGCTGAATTCATTCTTACCCTGACTTATCGCCTTTGACCAACCTCCAGTTATAGTTGTCAAACCGCCCGTAACAGAAATCGTAGCGCCTTCGGAAGCAGTACCTTTAAGATAGAAAGTGTTTCCTGTTGCACCGTAAATCGAGGGGTCGTACGTAAGATTGTATGTATAGGTGTTGGTGTCCGCATCGTAAGACATATCCGTAATTGTGGAAACGTCCTGATGATTGGAGTTTGTTTTGAAAGCGTACTTAAGATCTTTGACAGTACCAGCTTGCAAATCTTTTGCAACCACGACACTATATGTCTTTGTGTTGCCGGCTTGAGCCGTAACTACAAACGTGTAAGTCTTAGCGGAACGCATCGTAGATGCGGAGAAATCCGCTCCGTCAACCTTTGCCGAAGCATTAGCAGAACCAAGGGTAAGATTGAACGTACCCTGGAAGCCCGAATCTTCACTAAGCAGGAAATAATATCCGCCCGACGGTGCTTTAGTTGAGTCGTTAGTTACAGTCTTGTTCGTCGTCTTTTCCGTCATAGTCAATGATGAAATAGACGTATCGGTATCCAAAACGTTGAACGTGATTTTATATTTTTGGGTATTACCGCTCTTTGCCGTTGCGGTGAATTCAAGCGTCGCATTGTTTGTAATGCTTGAAACGGAAATCGAACCTCCGCTTGTAACTTTATTAGCCGCAGTACAACCGGTAGCAGCAACGCTTATATCTGTGCCGATACCGTAGTTGTCAGCAACTGCAGCACCTACGTCCACCGAGGTATAATCGCTGGGAACTTTTACGGTATATTCAAACGTATTCTGATTGAAGTTTGCCGCCGTCAAGCCCATACCGGTATATGTGGGCGCTGTTGTCACCGTTAACGTTTTTAATCGTGCGTAACCGCTGACAATTTTAAGAGTATAGTTCTGAGTTGCAGCTCCTCCCGCCGCCGTTACAAGGAATTTTACTATCGTTTCGCCGGAAGAATCAAGCGTAGGTATCGAAATAGTACCGTTGTTTGCAATATTCGTGGTAGCAGACGACGAAGCGCCTACGCCGTATTTTATTGTAGAAGTTGCATCAGATACGGTAGGTATGACCTTGAAGTTTGTTCTATTATCGTTACCTGTGCCGTCGTCATTGTATACCATCTCGATATTGGTGCCTGCGGTGGAAGGGATTGTCACCGCAGTAGAAGCCGTAACGTGACCTACTTTGATATTCGATAAAGATGCGTTGGCAGCACCGACCATAATGCTTGCCAAGTTTATAGTCATACAGTCGCCTACGCCGGATTGCTTCTTATTATTGACTCTGGTTTCTTGGTTAGCCGTATGCTTTGTGCTGGTAGAACCGTCCACAATAGTAACATAATTACCAACTATAGGAGCTATACCGAACTTTAAGTTGCCTAATTTTTCAGGCGCATCGCTTTTATACTTTATTTTTAATTTAAAAGTAAAATTTGTGCTTGTAGAAACAAGTGTTGCGCCTAACTGAGGACCGAAACCTATATACGCCGCACCGGCTGATTGAGAAAAGTCGTCTCTGACTATAAAACTATAACTATCTTCGGTAAAATCGGAGCCGAACTCATAGTCATATGTCCATTCATCAGCCATACAGAATTCAAAGTACTGATTAACAGCGGCGTCACCCGTCAGTTTTTCACCGCTTTCCGACAAAGGCGCAATATTAAAACCAAACGCAGACCAAGTACCCGAAAGAGTAGTTGTGACCGTACCGCTAATGGTAATTGTATCACCCGGTTCAATAGAAGTCTTATCCGCAGTTATTGTAACTACTGTCGGTGTGCTAGCTGCATCTGCCGTTATTGTATTTTTGCCGTTGAGAAAACTATTCCCGAAAACGCATAAAACTATTGCCCCTAAAGCGAGCAATAGTGATAATGCAATTTTTTTAATAGATCTTTTCATACTGTTTACCTTATATATAATAACGGAATTTGGATTTCCGATATTTTACAAAATTAATTAGCTTTGGCTGTAATGCTCAATGCTATTTTATTTATAGTAAAGCAAAATCCTGCTTCGCTATCTTCTTTATTATTCACGACCGTTGTATTATCAGCCCTGTGAATAACCGTAGTGCGTTCAGCCACATTGTAATATCTTAAGAAGAACGCCTTAATAGGAGCAACGCCGAAATTGAAAGACTGCATTGAAGGAGCGTCTTCCTTAACCTTGAGAGTAAATTCAAAGGTTATTTTATTCGTAGCCGCCGTATTACTATTTCTAACATTTCTATTACTTAAGCTTACGAGCATACCGTTGCCGATAACGGGATTCCAAGTACTCGTATCCATAAAATACTCAGTATCAACGGAGTGCGAAACGTATTCAAAATAATTTGTAACCGTAGTATCGATAATATTATCGCCGTCTAATGCGGTAAAAAGTAAAGATACAGAGTGCCAATTGTAATCGGTTAAATTAGACGATATTTCAAGGGTAACGGTAAAAGTATCACCTGCGGTAAGATCGTTCTTGTCCACCGACACTTTTACGCCCGAAGGGGTTGAAAAAGGATACTCTTCTTTATCGCCGGTGTTGTCCTTGTCTCCGGTATTGTCTTTATCACCGGTATTGTCTTTATCGCCGGTGTTACCACTATTGTCGGTTATACCGCTATCAGGGGTATTATCTGCAGGCTTCTTATTACAAGCAGGGAAAATAAATGCTATACTTAATGCTATTACGCAAACTAAAACAAAGTGTAAAAATAAAGAAGTTAAATGTTTTGCCTTTTTCATAATCAGATGATACCCTTTTTATTATCTCTCTTTTAAAAAATTTGGTTTAACATGCTCAGTTGCCCTGCCCTATTCCGTTTTCGGAACAGGGCAAAGCAAACTTGAAGCTTTTTTTTAATATTAGTTATATCTATTATATTAATGCTTTACGAATTAGAACGTACCGTAATAATCGTCGTGAATATTCTTTAAGCGGTTTGCATGTTCAGCAACTTCGGTGATGTCCGCCGCACTGACGTAGCCTGCGTTGGATATCAATGCCGCCAAGAAGAATTCTTCATCATCTAACATAGTGGTATTAGTTGCGCCTACGTGAGCAACGATTATGTTAATATCGTCGCCGTCGATATAACCGTCGCCGGTAACGTCGCCGAGCATAGAAACATAAATTACGTCTTCAACGTTTCCGCTCACCATAAGCTCTACTCTCCAACCCGTAGTAACATAGGTTTCGTAGTCGGGCTCGCTTAACATATCTTCGTCAAAGTCTGCGCCGGGATTACCGCAATCATAAACCAATTCGTCATCGTAGTTGTATATACGAAGCCTTGAACGCTGAGCGCTATCAAAGTTGGCAAGGAAATCGTTAACTACAGTTTGTTCTGAAACTTTGCCTATTACAACTTTAGCAAAATTAACGTCGTCAATACCGTGAGTCAAGCTGTTCATCTTGTAAGATGCTATACGCTGGTATGTGAAGTTTGCGGTTACTTCTTCAGATCTATATACAAAATCTGCAGTTGCGTCGGAAGCTAATTTAATTACTTCCTGATTCTTTAAAATCATTGTATACGTTTCGGAATTGCCCGCTTCTGCTAAAACGGTAATTGTATAAGCAGGGTTGGAAGTCGTATTTGCATTAAGAGCCTTTGAAACGGTCTTCTTATTGGTTGTACCCGTAAGGCTTATGGTTGCTTCCGCAGAAGTAGCAGTAACAGTTACGTTAGCGGGAGTTGTCTGACCAACTATCATATAGTAGTAATCAACGCTGTTTTCCGTAGCTCTTAACTCACTGTTAGTGAAAGTATTGTTAGTACCTGCAACGGTTACAGTGTCGAGCGAAGTATCAACGTCCACTACGTCGAACGTAAGCGTGTAAGTCTTTGTTACGTAGCCGTCTACGTCTTTACACTTAATCTGAAGCGTATCGTTATCTGCAATCGCGTCCTTAATGTCCGTCAAAGAGAACATCGTGCCGCTGGTCGCAGACGTAGCCGACGTAAATGAACCGGACTTTACAAGATCTACCTGAGAATCGCCGCCTTTGCTGTAATTAACCGTAGGGGTTATATCAATCTGAGTGCTGTCGTTGGGAACGTAAACGGTATACGCCTCTATTGCGGGGTCAAATACACCGCTTGTAGCCGTCAAGTCCAAGTTGTTCTTGGTTAAGCCCGTCTTTGCCGTATTATTTGCAACAACAAGATTGCTAAGAGCCGCACCTTTGACAGTAATAGTTAATTCATAAGTTTTCTTATCGCCGTTTTCCGCAGTAACTTCGATTGTTACCTTGCCGTTGGCGGGAATATCTACTTTGCCGATTTCGCCGCTCTTAACGTCAACGTCACCGGGAAGAAGCTTAACGGTTGCGCCCGCGTCGTGTGTTATAGGCAAAACGCTTAAAGGCAAGCTGGGGTCTGTTACCGTAATAGCAGGCATACCTGTTTCGGTAATAGTCGTGATTGTTTGAAGCTTGGAAGCGTCGTCGCCCTGACCCACCTTTAAAGGCGTATCAAGATTATTGTCATTGCTTGCATTTTTTACAAGAATGTCAACGTCCTGAACCGTTACCTTAGCAGAGTTGTCAAACTTGTAGCTATTTGATGTTGAATCAATATTTACATAGTTAGCCGCCATTAACTGCGCGCCAAATTTGTACGAAGTATCTATAGGCGTATTTGCATCAACGGTTACGTCCAAACTCATTTCGAGAGCGTTTGCAGCTAAAGGTCTATATTGGTTACCGCTACGCTTACTCAATGAATACTTATACATACCCTTCTGACCTAGTTCGGAAGGAATAGCGCCTGCAGGACCCGAAGTATCTTGCATTGTATACGTATTTCCGACATTCGCCGATGTAGGTGCGTTTGTCGTATAGTTACTGAACGTAAACAAAGATTGATTTGCCGAATCGAAAGTTGTTTCATTTGAGAGCAAGCCTAAGAAGATTGAAACCGAGTGATAAACACCGGTTTCGCCGGTAACTTCTATTTTCATAGTGAGCTTAAACGTACCGCCGGGGTATACCGAAGCCTTATCCGTTGTAAAAGTTACGGTCATCGGTGTTGCAGCAGCGTCCGCAACATCGTTGTGTTTGACGAATAATAACCCGCTGAACAGTGCAAGCACCATTGAAAGAGCGAGTATTACCGCCATAACTGTCTTGTTTATTATCCTTTTCATAAGTACCTCCTCAAAAGAACTTATTTATTTGATATTAATTTGGTTTTTTCGACGAAGCTTGTCGAATTTTCGCACATATTATACACCTGACATTGCATCTTGTCAAGAATAATTCAGACAAGAATGCAATGCTTCGGGTGTATTTTGTTTGTTTTAACTACTTCTGTTTAAACTAAGAAGTCTTCAACGTTTGAATATCCGTTACCGATTGAGCCAACTTCGCTTAAATCGGACGCAGAAACGTAACCGGAGTTGGTAATCAATGCCGCCAACAGGAATTCCAAATCTTCCAAAGAGGAAGTATTTGAAGCAGCTACGTAGTTGGTAATTACACTCATATCGTCGCCGTCACAATAACCTTCACCTGTAACGTCCCCGAGAACTGAGAGATATACAACGTCTGCAGCCGATTCGTCCTTGCCGTACGTTACTTTCCAGCCTGTGCCGATCAAATAACTCTCATCGCTGCGCAGGTCTGAATCGTCAATTCCTATGTCCTTACCGCAATCGTATACCAATTCGCCGTCGTAATTGTAAAGACGAATACTATCCAACTGAGCGGGATTAATGTTGTCAAGGAATTCACCGGCAAATGTTCCGGGCAAGATGTTGCCGAGAACTACTCTTTCAAAATCAGTGTCGTCCTTGCCGTGTACCCAACCCTTTTCGTCATACGAAACACGATACATAAACATGAAACCGTACATTTCATTCGTATCAAGATGTAAGAACTTAAAGGTTGAATCTTCAGTAAGCTGAAGTGCGGCATCGCCTGAGATTGTAAGCGTTGCGTTTGCCTCGGTATTAAGCTTGAATTCAGCTTCGTAGTTGGGGTTACCGCTAAGCTTACCCGTTACGTTGGTCAAATCAGCGGATAAACCATAAGTGCCGCGTGCGCCTACCGAGCTGACGGTGCTGCCGTCGCTAAGCTTGAACAGAGGATTAATCTTCAAGTTGTTGCTTGTGAAGATATCTTCCAAGCTGCTGCCTATATCGTCGCCGATCAAGCCGGATACGATAGAAAGCGTGTACCAATCGGTAAGCTTAACCGCTTCGCCAGTATATTCCGCCGTCTGATTCATCGGGGTAACTAATACTTGGACCTTTTTAGGCGTAATCTTGAACTTGAACGACTGCATATCGTCTGCAGACAGCTTATAGTCGGAGCTTGCCGAACCGCCAAGGCTGATGTACGTATCGTACTCGTCTACATTTACAGGAGTCACACCGCCGTCGAATATGTACGATATAGACAAGTTGCCAGTGTCGCTAGCGAAGACGTCGGGAATAAACGAAGGCTCTTGCGCTTCACCGTTGTATTCTACACTCGTCACCTTACTGCTGAACGTCAACTCTTTCTTATCGATGTAGTAATCGGTAATAAGAGGTTCAGGCGTGCTGACATCCATTTTTCTTATCGAATTTCTTGTCGTAACCACAGAACCTGCGGTGTTCAACGTGTAGTTCGTATTACCGCTTATGCCTGTAGCCTGTGCCTGATAAGGTTTGTTGCTTGCATGAACGCAGCTGCCCGTATCCTCGCCGACGCCTTCAACCGTTACGTTAACAACTTCGCCTTTGAGTCCGACCGCCGTTGCCGTAGGTACGTTTACAGTGCCGGTGTACGTCAAGTGCAGGTCACCCCAATGGATGTTGACTGCGTAAGGCTTGATTTCGAACGTCGTTGTGATGTTCGTGCCTCCGTCAACCGTATAGTTGGAGTTGCTTACCGCTACTGCTTCCGCCGTAAGGTTCTCGCCTGCGTCAATCTGACCGTCTACGGTTACGTGTACAACGTCATTCTTAACCCTGTTAGTAACCGTTGCTTCGGGAGCCTGTTTTTCACCGTTGTAGATCAATTCACCGATCGTCCAACTGAGAATGACTTTACGGGGATTGATTACAAACGTCGTAGTCGCTGTGGTCGAACCTTCTAACGTGTAGTTCTCATTATTGAGAGCGGTTATAGTCGCCGTAGCTTCTTCGCTTGCGTATATCGAGCCCTCGTACTCCAAAGTGATATCGCCGTCGTTTATGTCGGGGTCAAATACCAGATTTGTAAACCCAACGACATCAGGATGCTGCTCTTCGCCGTTGTATTCGAACTCCGTATCGGTATCCCATACAAAGCCAAGTACGCGAGGCACTATCGTTATAGGAATACTCTTATCCGTTTCTCTGAAATCGTCGGTAGCATCAACGTGTAAATTGACGTAAACTATGCCGACCTTCATTGCTTTGAATGCTGCGAGGCCGCTAACCAGCGCTTCACCCGTATTCTTTGCAACCTTATTAAGATCAAGCTCAACAAAATAGTCGAAATCGCCAAGAGCGTAACTATTATCGGTTACTATCGGGTTGAGGGATACTTCATCACCGAAGGTTACCGTCGTAACCTGAAGTTCGATAGGAGCTTCGGGCTTATCGACAAGAATATCACATTCAGCCTGACCGCCTTCGTAGTTATCGGTGGGCATTACGGTTACGGAAACGTGTACGTAACCGAGCTGCGTACCGGTAATCATACCTGTCATTACGTCGTCGAAAGCAGCTACGCCAAGGTTATCCAACAATGCCGTATCTGTAACTTCGCCCATTGCAAACAACGTCTGACCGAATTCCATATTGCCGGCAATTTCCAGCTTGGTTGAAACGCCTATCGTGATTACCTTAGTTACGAAGGAAAGTGAAAGCTTAGCTCTGTTAATTACGAACTGAGGAGCTTTGATTACCTTTCCGCCAAGCGAGTAGTTCTTGTTGGAAAGACATTCGTCATCGGCATAAGCCGTACCTTCTTTGTAAGTTCCGACGTTGAGCTGAGCGCCCTTTACGTTTATGGTACATTCGTCCGTTACGCCTTCGCTGTTCGTAACCAAACCGGTTCTTACGGTTGCCGTAGGCGCAAACATGTTTTTACCGTCATACGTGAACTCGAAGTTATGCCATACCAAATCTACTACTATAGGAGTTATGGTAACTTCAAATTCTGCTACCGTCTTCGCGTAATTTTCCGTTTCCATTATGGTCGCAGTAATAATTACCTTACCTGCTCCGTCGGGCATCAGCACGGTGTTGTCACTGATAAGGTGACACGAACCGTCCATATCGGTCTTATCGAAGTATACTTTTTGGTTTTCAACATTGCCTTCGACATCGAGAACAAGTCCCTTCTTGTCGCCGTATTGAATTGTGTTGTTCTTCAAGGTAAGCGTAAGCTTGCTCTTGTCGATTATTATAAGCTTTGTCTTGGTATCGCCGAAGTAGTTCTGAGATTCTGCTACCGAAACGGTTACGTTTACGGAACCCTTATTCAAAGCAACGATAACGTCGGTAGTACCTTCTTTTATCTTCGCGTTGCCGGATTCGTCAACGGTTACTGTTACGGGCGCATCGCCTTCGTTGCCGGTGATAACCAACTTGACTTCGTCGTCAACGTTGATACGATCGGTTACGATTTCGATTTTTATCGCCTTCTTGGCAATATCGAACATATGACCTGAAGCCGATATGCTGCCTTCGAACGTGTAGTCGGGGTTGGAAAGGCTTATTACGTGGGCATTTGTATAATGTCCTGCGTTTGTGCCGCCTCCGCCGACGGTAACTTCACACTCGTCGTCGTTAATAAGGTTTGCAACCTTTGCTTCGGGCTTCTTTTCCGTGCCATCGTATTCGAATTCGTGGTGCTGCCATTCGATTTCAACCACTCTGGGTTTGATGTGAACCTGAGCGGATACCGTTGCGGATTTGTAATTATCCGTTGCCGCTACCTGTACGATTACGGTAACGTAAGCCGCGTGTTTAGGCGTGAGCTTGTTGCCTACGATTACTGCGTAGTCGTTATCCGAAGCAGCGGGTGCGAACGATACCAAGCCGGGATCGTCGTCGTTGCCGCTTATTTCGAGAACAAGATCTTCACCGTATACGCCTTCTAACGTCAACAGCTCTACGTTTCTTTCAGCTTTTACGACTTCTATTTCGAGTACGCCGTTGAAAGGATTGCAGTTAGTAGTTCCGTTAATCTTAACCTTAATCTTAACAGAACCGACTCTGGTCGCAGTAAACGTCCACTTTCCGTTATCATTGTTAACAACACCGTTACCGACGCTGTTAGAGCTATCTACCTGCAAATCATAAGGAGCGCCGTCTATATTGCCGCCAAGCGTAAGAACTTCGGTCTTGCCGTATTCTATGCTTGCAGGTGTAAGCGTGGGCTTGAGATCTGCGGGAACAATCTGGAACGTGGTTTCGTAGGTCTGGTCCAATTCGTAGTTATTATTGTCTACGCCTGTTGCTTTAACCGTATAGGTGCCTACGTTCTTATGAGGTCCTTCAACCTCGAGAATGACGTTACATTCAGCCGTTTCGCCATCGACAAGCTCTACGATAGCTTCGGGAGTCTGGTCTTCGCCGTTATAAGGTAATGTCAAATCGCCCCATTCCAAGCTAAGAACGTAAGGATTAATGTGGAAATCCTTTTCCTTGTTCGTAGTTCTGTCCAAAGTATAGTTCTTGCTGTCAACACCGGTAAGACCTGTAACTTTTGCGGTATGGTCGCCGACGTTCTTGCCACCCGAAACAACTAATTCAACCTTATCGTTGCCGACAATGTTCGTTATTTCAACTTCGGGATGCTGGTCTTTAGCATTATAGGTAAACGTGCCGTCCTTCCAGCCAAGCGTTATGATGCGAGGCGTAATGGTAATTTCAACCGTTACGGCATTGTTACCCTTTGCCGCGTCGAAGTAGTCTGTTTCTTCCGTTTCCATCTTGACGTATACGGTACCAGCAGACTTGGGCTTGAGTACGTTGCCGTCTACGATTTCCGCAACGTTTGCGTATCTGGATACTACGGTGAACGTAACGTTACCGAACATCAGGTCACCATTTCCGTCGCGGAGAGCGCCGCCGTTGTCGTCCACAGTAAGCGTAAGCGTAGAGCCGTACATTACCGTGTTCCTTTCAAGCTTAAGAGGAGGCTGACCCTTGACGACGTTGATATCGCCTTCCACGTAAGCGGCGTTCGTATTGGAGGTTGCCGCTACGTCTACGCGTATTCTGACGGTACCGAGCATCTTGCCGTAAAGACTATCGCCGTTAAGTTCGCCGTAATCGCCGCCGGAAACAATCGTGTAAGTCATGTCGCCGTTGCCGATGTTGCCTTCTACTTCAATCTTCTTGGTAGTACCTATCTGAACTTCAGTCGTCTTTAACGTAAGCGTAGGCGTGGAAATTACGATCTTGAAATCAACCGTGAGATCTACTATACCAACCAACGAGTAGTTAGAGTTGGAAAGACCGGTGATTTCAGCCGTATAATCGCCGACGTTTGTCTGCCAGCCGCTTACGGTTACCTTACATTCGTCTGGATAAATTATACCGCTTGCCGTAGCGTTAGGTCCCTGACTATCGCCGTTGTACTCGTAAGTTCTGTCCGAATCCCACGTAATCATCGTTACGGGAAGGGGCTGAATTGCGTAATTGGTAGTAATGTTAGTACCGCCCTCGATTGTGTAGTTATCGTTATCAACAGCGGTAACTTTAGCTTCGAGGTTTTCACCTGCATCCGTAGAACCGTCTATAGCTGTGACGTTGCAAGGATATCCGTCAACAACGTTAGAAACGCTTGCCGTAGGAGTCTGTTTTGTTCTGTTGTACGTGAATTCGCCGTCTACCCATTCGATAACTACGGGAAGCTTCTTAACGGTTACTTCAACTTCATCGTCCGCTTCGTCATAGTTAGCGGATGACGCAACGTGTACACTTACTTTAACAGTACCTGCACCGGTAGCTTTAAACGTAGTGCCATCGGTTATACTTCCCGAACCCGTACCGCCTGTTACAATTGCAAACGTCGGGTCGTTGCCGGAAGGATTCTCTACCAACGACAGAGTGATTTCGGAACCGAATGTAACTTCGTCGTCTACAAGCTCAATAGTAATCTTGCCTTTTACGATTTCGAATTCACATTCAATCTGAGTTCTCTTTTCAGGGTCGGTTTCGTCATCGTCGAATACCAACGTGTAGTTGGGATTGCTGAGCGATATTGCGGTTGCGGTATGCGTACCTACGTCGACAGCCGCACCGTCAAGGTTCACTGTACATTCGTCGCCTTCAACAAGATTTGTTATCTCAACAGTAGGAAGCTGTTCGGAACCTGTATAAGGAAGCTCGGTGTCAGACCAGCTAAGCTTAGCAAGGCGCTGATAAATGTTGAACCTAACCGTTTCGTTTGCCGCGCCTTCAACCGTGTAGTTGGAGTTGGAAAGCTCGGTAATTTCCGCAACGATGTTCATACCCGCGTCTTTTGCACCCTTAACGGTTGCCGTACAGGTATCGCCATCTTCAAGGTCGCCGATAGTCGCAGTAGGCGCGTGGTCGTCACCGTCGTACGTAAATTCGGTATTGCTCCAGGTTATCGTAACAACCTTCTTGTTGATTACAAATTCCTGCGATATGTCAGTGCCGCCTTCAAGCGTGTACTTATTGGTAAGGTCGCCGAGAAGCTTTATGCCCGTAACCGTAGCCGTGTAAGTACCCGCATTAGTCTGAGCGGCGGAAAGCGTTAATTCCAGAACTTCGCCACCAACCTGATTGGTTACCGTAGCCGTCGGATTGTGAGGATTTTTGTCGTAATCGAATACGAGATCATCCCACGAAACTTCTATAGGACGAGGCTTAATAGGAAGCGTGTACTTCTGTTCAGTTACGCCGTTGTAATTCTGAGTAGCAGCCACAGAAACTATTACTTCAATCGAACCTACGTCGATAGGAGTCAACAGGTTGCCTGAACCGAGCGTTGCGGTTACACCGTCACCCTCGCCGAGCGAGTACGTAACGGTACCGTTGCCGGCATTGCCGTCAATCTGAAGTATAAACTGCGTGCCGTAAATTGCTTCGGTCTGCTTCAACGTTATCGTAGGCGTTGCCTTTACGATATTGAACTGCGTCGTATGATATACATCAGGATCAAGCTGATAGTTATGGTTGCTGAGGCTTGAAGCCGTTGCCGTATAAGGATTATCTGCGGGGTTAACATTAACCTGCTCGCCGGTTACTACAACTTCCGTAGTATCGTCTTCCTCCAAGCCGTCGGCTTTACCAAGCAATCCGACTGCGGTTGCTTTGGGTGCCTGCCTTTCGCCCGTGTAAACAAGATCTGTTTCGCCCCAAGTTACGGTAACCGACTTAGGAGTGATTGTGAACTTTTCGGTCAGGTTCTTACCGCCCTCCAACGTGTAGTTGGGGTTGGAAAGTTCCGTAGCTCTTGCGGTGAGGTTAGTACCTGCGTTCTTGGTGCCGACAACCGTTACGGTACATTCGTCCATTTCTCCGTCTATGATAACTATGTTGAATACGCCTGCCGTAGGAGCCTGTTCCTTGCCGTTGTATACAAGATTGGTATTGCTCCAAGAAAGATCTACAGGCAAAGGCTTAATCGTCAGATTCGCTGAGTAATCTTCGTCAATTACGTAGTTAGCGTTATCGAATATTGCCTTAATCTTATAATCGCCTGCATTGATAGCGCCGCCTTCAACCTTGACGTATTCGCCGTCCTTTAACTGGTAAGCTTCGTAGCCGGTTACTCCGCACAAATCGGAACCGACCAAAGTACCGGTTATCGTCGCCGTAGGATACTGAGCCGTACCGTTATAGATATAGCCGTTTGTATCGAACGTCCAATCAACCTTTACGGGAAGAGGCTTGATAACCACTTCGAGGTCAACCGAGGTTTGCTTGTAAGGGCTTGCCGCAGGATGCTCTACGTGAATCTTGATAGTGCCTGCAGCCTTGGGAAGAATGCACTTCTTGCCGTCGATTTCTACTAATTCCGCAATGGCATTGTACGAGCTATCGAGCGAGATAACTGTTGCCGTAGCCGTTGCGGGAATAGGATTAGGATCGTTCGGGTTCTTATACGAAAGCTTAATTTCGGTTGCGGGGTCGCCGTAAGTCAATTCCGAAGGACTGATTTCCAAAGGAATATCGGTTTCCGCAATGGTGAATACGCCCCATATCGTCTTAGGGTTATAATTCTTATCGCCCTCAAATACTGCCTTGAAGGTCATCGTACCTGTCGTATAAGCCGTGTATTCGCCGGTGGTGCGGTCTAAATCATAGTTACCCCTTATCGTATCGCTTTCTTTCGTGATCTTAACATTAGAGCCTGCGGGATTGCCCGTAACTTCGGGCTTGAAAGGCACGCCGACTGAAGCCGAATAGCTCGTGAACTTGAAGACATCTTCGGTGAGATCGGCTTTTACAATCTCGAACGTTGCGAAGTAATCGCTATCATTTTCAAGCTTGTAGTTGACGGGATCCGAAAGAACAAGACCTACGTCATACTTGCCTACTTCAGACCATGTAGGAGCCTGCTTCTTGCTGTCCCAACCTAAGAAGCCCGCTTTGTAAACGGATACGGTACAATTGTCAGAACTGTTCGTACCTTCTAATGTAGGAGCCGCAAGTGTCTGAGGCGAACCGGAATAAGGAGTTGTAAGCGATGTACCCCAATTGACAGTCAATACCTTAGGTATAATCTCTATAACAGCTTCGATAGTGGTTGCTTCGTAATCGACAGACTCTTCAACTGTAGCTGTTACGTATACCTTACCTACGCCGGTTGCCGTGAATAATCCGGACTCGCTCAAGCTTGCCTGACCGTCGCCCGTAAGGGACTTGGTATACTTAATTGCGCCTATTATATCGGTAGCGCTGAATTCACCTTCAAGCGTAAGCTGTACGCTGGTGCCGAAAGTTACTTCAGCAGGAACGATAGTAGCATATAATTTTCCTCTTACGACGGTGATTTCCGCAGTCGCTTCGGACTGCTTGTAATTCTTGCTTTCGCCAGCCGTTACCTTAATCTTAACTATAACAGGCGTATCGGGATCGTATTTCTTTGCAATCAATTCGCCGTTTTCGTTGAATGATGCGAACGACTTGCAGGAAGCGTCCACCTCGTAGGTGAGCTTGCCGTTTTCAAGGTTGCCCGATACTTCTATCTTTGTAGGATAGTTGTAAGCTGCGGTCGTCGTAGTGATTTCGAACTCAGGGCGTTCTGCCTTGAGGACGTGGAACTTATATTCCACTTCCGCACCCGTGCCGAGCTTATAGTTGGAGTTGGAAAGACCGGTAGCTTTTGCGGTATGCCCATCAGGTCCGCTTGCGTCCTTCGTCGCGCCGCTAATTGCAACGGTGCATTCGTCAAGCTTTCCGGTGATAGCGTTCGTTACAAGATAGCCGGCAGCCACTTCGACGAAAGGTTTATGCTCTGTTGTACCGTCGTAAACGCATATGGGGTCGATACCCAAATCGTCAAGGACAGGGTTACCGTCTACGTAGTGAGTTTCTTTCGACCACTTAAGCGCAACCGTCTTAGGCGTAACGGTCGTGTAAATTACCTTTACGTCGGTCGTGCCGTCTTTCCAGCAATACGTGTCTTTAAGAGTGAACGCAACGTGGTATGTACCTGCGTTGACAGCTTCGATTTTGACAAGTCCGTCACTGCCGACGCTTTCTCTCATAACTGTTGTGTCATATTCGCCTATCGTCATCATGGACAAATCGATATTTTCTATAATCGACTGCCAGTTGCCGTTATAGGTTCTGGGAGTTTCCAAAGCGTTAGGCTCGGGATCAACGGGCGTACCGATAGAAGCTTCGATGTTTGTTACGTCGTCGCTTGCAGTCTTGGAAATCGCGAAAATGCTTCTATTTGATACGAACACCGTATTGGGATGAACGTCGTTATACATACCGAAGCCGCTGGTGAATATGCCTGCGTTGAGACGGTAGATACCGATTTTCGCTTCTTCAGTGAATTCGGATACAACGTTGAGCTTTTTCGTAGCTAAGTTGAAGAAGATATCACAGTAATCGTTAGGTTCTACTTCCCTATCTCCGCCAACGTTTGTTTTATCCATAGCGATATTGTTATAAATACGCGCGCTGCCGCCGACAGACATAGTACCTGCACCGTAAACGCGGATACCGTTTTCACCGGTGTTTGCGGTAATTTCGCCGCCCGTGACGGTTACATTGCCCGTACTTGTGACGTAAATTGCACCGCCACCGTCGTTTTCAGACGTACCGGTTGCTGTGTTGCCCGTAATCGTACCGCCGAGGATATCGGTCTTGCCCGCAGAATAAATACCGCCGGCGCCGATAGCTTTGTTGTTGGAAATAGTACCGCCGTTCATCGTAAAGTAGGTACCTGAACCGCTGTTTACGAATACTGCGCCCGCGCTCGAACCGGTGTTAGCCGTGATAAGAGCGTCTCCGTCCATAGTGAACTTACCGTTGCTCGCCACGTAAACGCCGCCGATTACCGCGTAGTTTTTGGTTATAGTACCGCCAGTGAAGTTGACCGTACCGGTTGTGTAAACCGCACCGCCGCCCGATTCAGCCGTGTTGCTTTCAATCGTGCCGCCCGTCATAACGAACATTCCGCTGCCGGCAACATAAACCGCGCCGGAGTACTTTGCAGTGTTGGAAGAAATCGTGCCGCCGTTCATAAAGAACTTGCCTGCCGAGTAAACTGCGCCCGCACTTGCGGATTGCGATTCGCCCTTATTGTTGCTGATCTTGCCGTCGGTCAAGGTTACACTGCCCGTAGCGCCTATGTGCAGCGCGCCGCCGGAAGAACCGGTAAGGTTAGCACCGCCCGTGATGACGCCTTCAGATCTGTCGCAACAGGTAGGAGGAATAAGTCCCGCGGGATTATCCACCTTGTTATTTACAATTTCAAGTTCGCCGTCGGCATAGATAACCATACCGTTCTGAACGGAAGTCTTCAAATTCCTGTTAATCTTATGACCGTTGAGGTTAAGTGTTACCTTAGCACCTTCTGGAACATACAGAGCGCCGTTGCGGAATGCGGTGCCTGAACCGAACGAAGTCGTAAGCTCTTCGTCGGCAGCCGCCGTCCAGCAACCGTAGAGCGTGAATTCCTGAGCTTCGCCCGTAGCCAAGCTCTTATCAACCGTGAACTGCCAATTTACCGCGTTGTCAAAGCTGGAAACTGACAATTCGGTATATCCGTCGAATACTTCCGTCTTGCGGTTGTAAATTGCAGGTTCTTCGGATACGAAGATGCTTGCGTAAGGATCTGCATCGTTGCCGTTTTTAGCGCCCCAGCCCTTAGTGAGCTGACCTACGCTCTGGCGCGAGAAGCCTATCTTCGCATCATTCGTCAATTTTGAAGCGACGTTGATAATGCCAAGAGGATTTTCAAGCCTTAAGCCTGTGCCTGCAGTTCTGTTTTCAGTATAGATGTAAGCGTTGTCGCCTACGCTTACGGAAGCAGCCGTGTTCTTGCTTACGAATACGTCCGCATTGGTGTTGCCTGTAATCTTACCGCCGGTCACGGTGAGCGAACCTGCATTTACGTTAATACCGTAAATCGAGTTGCTCGTAATTGTGCCTGCGCCGTAAGTACCGTAGAGGTTGGCTTCGTCGCCGTTCAATACTAAACCATCGGGCTTGATAAGTCCGCCGACCGTCAGGGAAGCCGTATCCTTATTGACGTAAACGCCGTAGCTGCCGCCCTTGATAACGCCCGTCTGCATTATCGAGGAGTCGACAATCTGCAACGTGCCTTCTACGATAATTACCACGTTTATCGCAGGATACTTGATATCGTTAGCCAAACCGTGGTTACGGTCGAGAACGTTACCGTTGAGGTCGAGAACTATGTTCGCGCCCGCAGGTACAAGCAATGCGCCGCTGCGATATGCCGTCGAGTTAGTGCCGAACCTTGTAGTGTACGAACCGCCGCTGTAATTTGCCGCCGTCCAATTATCTACCAATGAGAAGTACTGAGGTTCTTTGTTAGACAAACTTGCCGTAACTGCGAATACCCAGTTATCGTTATTGTTGTTGGAAAGCATTACGGCTTCGCGCTGTGCGCCCGTACCCGTTGAAGCTACTCTGTAAGTGTTGACAGCCGCTTTGAAGCGCGTTTCGGGCTTGCTTGTAGGATTGTATTTACCCCAATCCTTCGTGAATTCGCCGATTATGTTTCTCTTTACGAAGATATCGTTCTTGGTTACGTCCTCACCTGTAACAAACGCCGATGCAATTTCGATTAACGGCGACGTGTTGCTCCAGAAAGTGATATCTTCTCTGCGTCCGTTGGTCAAGTAGTTGTCGGAGAACTGTACTGTGCCGCCCAACGCAAGCTTACCGCCGGTTATACTGATTGCACCCGCGCCGCCCGAACGGTTATCGGTAATCAAGCCTGCAAGAATTGTGACTTTGCCTTTGCACGCACAAATTGCACCGCCGTAGGTTCCGCGGTAGCCGCCCGTAATCTTACCCTGAACGATATTTCCGTTTCTGTCGGTTTTAGCCTTGCTGTCGATAATGATAAGCTCGCCTTCGACGTGGAATACCGCGCCTTCTGAAATGCCTTCTACCCTGCCGTGGTAACCGCGGTCGATAGTGTTGCCGTTGAGGTCGAAAATAATCGACGCGTTGGTAGGAACGAAAAGTTCACCGCCGTTATAGCCCGTACCGGAGCCGAACGAAGTGCTGCTTGCACTCGTCTGCGTAGCCCTCCAATCGTCGTAGAGGACGAACGTCTGCGTTTTCTTCAGATCCTGACTTGCCTTAACCGTGTTAGCCCAGTTGAGCTTGTTGTCGCGCAGGGTCATCAACGCCTCGTGAGTGCCGTCCTGATTGTAATCCGCAAGCGAATAGCTTTCGGGATGGTCGGTCGAGAAGACTGTGGTTGCTTCGTATTCGTTGTTGAGAAGGTTCCAATCCTTCGTGATATATCTGCCTGCCGCAGGAACGTGGTTAACGTTTACGGACACGCCTATTCTTGCGTCTTCCCTAAAGTTATCGCTTATGAACAACTTGTTGGTGTTGGTTTGAATATATACGTTGGATTCCTGATCAACGACAGCATTCAAATTATCAAGCTGTTTGTTGCCGTGAATATAAGCCGAACCGCCCAATCTTACGGTAGCGCTGCCGTCTACGTAAACACCGCCGTAATCTTTTCCGTAGTTGCCCGTGATTTTACCGCCGAGCATAGAGAAAGTAGAGCCGCCGCTGAGGTATACGCCGCCCGCAAAATTCTTTGCTTTATTGCCTGTGATAGTACCGCCTTCGATGGAAAGCGTACCTTGGTAAACCGCAATACCGCCCGCTCTGCCGTTGGAATACGACGTGCTGTTACCGTCAGTGAAGCCGCCGGTGATTCTACCCTTCTGGTCCGGATCACTGTCTTTTATGACGAGAGTACCTCTTACGTAGATAACTTCGCCGTCCTTAATAGGCGACACAAGCGCACGGTCTATTATGTGACCGTTGAGGTCGAGAATGACGTGGCACTTTGCGGGAACGTACAACGCGCCGCGATAGAACGCGCTCAAGCCTGAAATATCGCCGAACGATTTAGTGAACGTACCGTGAGTATCCGCCGTCCAATCTTCGAAAAGCGTGCAGACCTGCGCCCTGCCGCCGTTGGCAAGACTCGTCTTGACCGCGTGCGCCCAGTTGGTAAGGTTATCCTTGCCGATGAACGCCGCTTCCATACTTGCGTCGTCTAAGTAGCCTTCGTCTACTATCATATAGCGGTTGTCATCCGACGTGAAGTACGTGGTGGGTTCAACCGTCTTATTGTATTTACTGTAGTTGGTAGTAAGAGTACCGGAACCGAAGTTAGAACTACCTTTTGCCCTCATTACGCCGAACTGAGCGGATGAGCCGAATTCGGAAATAATGTTAATCATCTGCGTTTCGTTATGCAGATAAAGGTTTGTTACGTTGCCGTTGCTGAACTGATTGCCGGTAATTCTTGTCTTACCGCCGAGTGAGAACGTGTTGTTGCCCGCAAGGTATACGCCTACGCCGTTGTTGTCTGATACGGCGCCGCCTTCCATAGAAAGCTTACCTTTGCTTACAACGTGGATACCGCTCGCGTACTTGGCGTCGTTGATGCTCGTACCCGTAGTCCAGCCGCCCGCAATCATACCCGAGCCGCCTGTCGACGTGTCGATTATGCTGAGTTTGCCTTCTACGTAGATAACGTAGCCGTCATCGTTTGCACGGGGCAAGTCACGGTTAATCAAGCCGTCGTTGAGGTCAAGCACGATTTGCGCGCTTGCAGGAACGCGGAGAGCGCCTTTGGTGAACGCCGTCGTGTCCGAACCGAACGAAGTCGTTTCGTTGTTTCTCGTTGCGACCCATTCTCCGAACAGCTTGAAGGTCACTTCGGTCTTGCTGGTCGTACTGTAAGTTACTGCGTTCTTCCAGTTAGTAGCGTTGTCATAGCAGTACAGAGCCGCTTCAGTTGCGCCGCCGCTTGTCAAATCGATAACCTTGTGGAACGGGTCATCTGATGCGAAGAAGAACGTAGAAGCAGGTTCGCTGTTGTAACGGCTGTAATTGCTTGTTATCTTGCTTCCGCCCAGGCTACCATCTGCATAGTTGTTAACCGACTTGTAAACGCCGATGTGAGCGCCTTCGGTAAGCGTATCGGTAACACCCATAACGCCGGTTTTAACGCCGAACACAACGTCCTTCTGAACGCCCGCGCCAGACTTGTTGCCTTCAACTACCGCCTTGCCGCTTACGCTGAACATTGCGCCGTCTTCGATATATACGCCCGCATAGGTGCTTTGGTTATTTATAACCGCAGCGTCCTGAAGCATGAACGTACCGCCCTTTACGACGTATACGCCGCTTGCCGAGTTGGTTGACGTAGAAGCGTTCCAGTTGCCCGAAACGGTACCGCCGAGCATTTTAAGAGTTGCTTTACCGCCGACGTGGATACCGCCCGCATAGAAGTTGGTGTTATTTCTGTCGTTCTTACCGCCGGTAATAATTGCTTTATTATTTTCGTCCTTTTCAGCCGAATCATAAATAGTCAATTTGCCGAGAACGACGAATACAAGACCGTACTGACGTGCGGAAGTTATATTTCTGTTAATCGTCTTGCCGTTCAAATCCAGCTCGATGTTAGCAGTTTCGGGAACGTAAAGCGCACCGTTGCTAAAGCCCGTACCCGAGCCGAACGAAGTGCCTAAGCTTGCGTCGCCGTCCGCAGTCCAGTGGTCGGTAAGACGAACAGTCTGAAGCTTGCCGCCCGTTTTAACGCTTTGGTCAACCGCGTATTGCCAGTTGGTGAAGTTGTCGGGTGACAGGAAGAATAATTCGCCGTCGCCGCCTTCGATACCGTAATAATTGTCGTTTTCAGACTTGAAGCATTCGAGAGGCGAGTTGCCGGGCATATAAGTCTGGAAGCCCGACGTTACGGTGCCGTTGCCGAGTCTGGTAACGCCGATAACCTGCGTAGGTACAAGCTGTTTATCTACGTTTATAAGCGCGTCTTTGACTGCAATATAAACGTTTTTGGGAGCATTCGAAGCATCCGTGTTGCCGTAAATATCGATAGCTCCGCCGAGGGTAAGTTTGCCGCCTTTAATTACGTGAATACCGGCGCCTTCGGTACCCTTATTCTCTGTAATCGTACCGCCGTGAACGGTAAGCACGCCCGTGCTGTCGACGATTATACCGCCGCCACCGTTCTTGTTGTTGCCGCCGACAATCATACCGCCGCCGACAGAGTCTATAATTTCGAGGTTGCCGAGAATGGTGATTACAGCACCGTTGTCAACCGCAGCTCCGTCGAAAAGCCCTCTGTCGATAGTGAAGCCCTTAAGGTCGAGAATTATGGACTTCTTTGCGGGCAGGTAAATCGCACCGTTCTTGAACGCCGAAGTGTCCGAAGGATGGAACGTAGTACCGTACTTTTCGCTGGACTCCGCCGTCCAATTATCCGTAAGCTCGAAGGTTATCGTAGTCGTAGCGGAGCTTGCCGCGACCGCGTTGACCCAGTTGGTGTAGTTTTCCATACACCAGAACGCGCCTTCTCTGCCGGTGTCGAGGTAAATGGTTGTAACGTCGTGCCATAAATACCAGCTGCCGAAGAAGTAACGGTCGGGAGTATCGTCCGCGTCAGGGTGGAAGTTCGAGAAATTCTTTGTGAACTGAACGCCGCCCTTGCCCTTTGTCGCATTATTGTAGTTGTTGACCTTGTCGTTGGGCGAAATGCCTATGTTCGCGCTCTTGTTGAACTTCTGAACGATTTCAACGTAATAGTTTGCGGCATTAAAGTGAACGTCGCTGCTGTATTCGCCGAAGTTGTGCTTATTGCCGAATATCTTTGCGCTGCCGCCGAGCTTGAGCGTTAAAGACGTTCTGAGGTTGATAGCGCCTGCGCCGGTATGCGCATCTTTAGGACCGCCGTAGTTTTCGGTAATCGTACCGCCCGTCATCGTGAAGGTGGTCGTCGTAAGGTCGAGAACTATCGCAGCACTCTGCTTGCCGGTAGCGCGGTTGCCCTTAATGGTGCCGCCTTCCATAGTAACGGCGCCGTTGCCGAGAATTGCTATAACCGACGACTGGTCGTATTCGTTGGTGCTTTCGCTGTTGTTGAAGCCGCCCGTAATTACGCCCTTTCCGGTTGTGGACGAGTCGATTATTTTAAGCATGCCTTCAACGCGGATAACGTAGCCCAAGTCAACTGCCGCCCTGAAGCCTCTGTCAAGAGTGCAGCCTGCGAGGTCGAGAACTATGTTTGCGTTAGCGGGAACGCGGAGCGCACCGCCGTTTGCCGCATAGAACGCGTTTACCGTGCTGTCTACGCCGAACGAACCTGCGTCCGAAAGCCAGTCGTCTACAAGCTTGAACGTAATCTGCTTTTTATTGCCCGTAACGCTCGCCTTAACCGCATACAGCCAGTTGAGCTGGTTGCTGCTGGTGTAAAGCGCGCCTTCGCCGTTTTCGAAGTTGTAAACGTACATCGGGTCGGTACTCGTGAAGAAGTCCGTAGGAACTTCCGAAGGCATAAACTTCTTGAAGTTAGTCGTGAAGTCGCCTACGCCGTCGCGGGTAAAGCCCGTCAGTCCCCTGCCCTTTTGCGTGAGCGGGGAAATAATGTCTATCATCTGAACCGCGTTGTTTGCAACGATGTCCGAAGCAAGCAGACGGTTATTCGTGTTGCCGGTAACGATTGCGCTGTCGCCGAATGAGAAAGGAAGAACCTTGTTGTCCGACCTTGCAATTTCAACGCCGCCCGCAATACCGATGTTGCCCGTGATTTTACCGCCGAGCAGGGTAAGCGCGCCGGTCGCGTCCTTATCGCGGTAAGTGATGCCGCCGCCCGTATCCGTGCTGTAGCCGCCTGTAATCACGCCCGACTTGCTTGCCGAACTGTCGATAACCGTAAGGTTGCCGATTACGTTTATAACGTAGCCCATCGTTCTGGGCGTGGTAAGACGCCTGTCGAGCTTGTGGCCCGCAAGGTCCAAAATTATATACTTGCCCGCGGGAACGTTAAGTCCGCCGTTTGAGTACGCCGCCGTTTGAGTGCCGAACGCCGTAACGAAAGTGGTGTAATCTTCCGCAAGCCAGTCGCGGTTAAGCGTAACGGTTATAGGAGCCGCCGCGGTGCTTGTCGCCGCGATGCCCTGACGCCAGTTCTGCTCGTTATCAATGCAGATAAGCATACCTTCGATGCCGGAGCCGAGGTCGCGCTTGCCGATTACGTATTTTAAGGGGTCGGAAGCTTCGAAAACGTCCTTAGGCTCTATCGTCTTGTTGAGAGACGCGAAGCTTGAAGTGAAGACGTTATTGTCAAGGTTTCCGTAGTTGTTGCCAACGTAAGCAACCGCAATTCTTGCGCCGCTTTCGAACTGTGAGTAAACGTTGATTTTGTTTGCTACCGTGCCGCCGTTGTTCAAAACGTCGGAAGGCGCGCCTGAAAGAAGCTTGTTGCCGTAAATCTGCGCTTTGCCGCCGAGGTATACCTTTGCCGCGCCGGAAACATTTACACCGCCCGTGAAGGAGCCTGTGTTGTCGGTAATTACGCCGCCCGTCATTATAAACGTATTGTTCGCGTGCGTGTCGGTATAAACGCCGCCCGTTGACAGCGCGTGTCCTACCGCGCGGTTGCCCGTTATAATGCCGCCTTCCATTATGAACTTGCCGCGGTTGTTGATGCCGCCGCCGACGTAGTCGTCACTCGAAGTAAACGTATTATTACCGCCGGTAATCTTGCCGCCGCCGACAGAGTCAATCAACTTAAGCGTACCGCCGTCGGCAATCAATATGACAAAACCATTGTCGATGCCGGAACCAAGCGCTCTGTCTATAGTGTAGCCCGCGAGGTCGAGAATTATATTGGCGGCGTTAGTCCAAAGCGCACCGTTTGTAAGCGATTGATTATCGGACGCGTCGCCGAACCTGCCCATCGTATCCGCGGTCCAGTGTGAAACAAGCGTTACCTTACGCTGAGTACCGAGCTTGACGCTTTCGGTAACCGCATTATACCAGTTGGTGTAGTTATCCCAGGTATACAAGGCAGCTTCGCCCGTTTCCGCACCCGAATCTATTACGAATCTGTCGGGATCGTCCGCTACGAAGTGAGCCGCCGCACCATCCGTATGGTAGTGAGCAAAGCCGTTTGTAAAGTCGCTGGAAGCTTCGAAATAAATACCGCTCTTTTCAGGTGAAGTGAGCTGAGATTCCGTTCTGTCGAACGTGATTACCTGTGCGTATTTTGCGCGCAGGTTGATATTCAAAGGCTTGTCGAACGTATTCTTATTGCCAGTAACGACAGCGCTTCCGCCCATTGCGAAGTAATTTGCTTTAGTAAAAGTGGTGTCTACAAACGTTGCGATACCGCCCGCGTCGCCGATATTGTCGGTAATCTTACCGCCGTAAATCGAAAGATACGTTGTTGCGGAGGTGATATTGATGCCGCCCGCCTCGCCTTCCGTCGAGTTGTAGCCGCCCGTAATGATACCGCCGCCGACAGAGTCTCTTATTTCGAGACGGCAAGTGCCGCTTGTGTTTAAAACGTAGCCGTGTTCTATGCTGCTGTCAAGTGCGCGGTCCAATCTGAAGCCGTTGAGGTCGAGAATAATATTACTCTTGGGCAAGTCTAAAGCGCCCGTAGCCGTAAAGCCCGTGCCTGTACCGAACACGCCGTCTACAGCAATCCAGTTTTCGTAAAGCTTAACCGTTATGGGCTGCCCCGTAACCGCGTCTCTGCCCGCATTAACCGCGTCCGACCAGTTTTTAGCCGCACTGCGTATCCAGTAAGTAGCTTCCTTTGCCGCGCCCAAGCCGTATTCGAGAATAATACCGTAGCTTGTATCGGAAGAGAAGAAGAAATCCGAAGCGGGCTGCGTGTTATACGTGCCGTAACCGCGCGTGAATATGTTGCCGTTCGTCGTTTCCAGCGTGATGTTGTTTGTATCCGGTCTGTGAATACCTATCTTCGCGGGAGAAGTGAGCGGGCTTATTATCTCTATTTTATAATTGGCGCCATCGTTCATATGCGCGACGGTAGAACCCGCCGTTGCCGAAGGGTTGTAAATGTCGCTGGGATTGCCTACGCCGAATTCTTGACAATCGTCGCTTTGGAAGTTGTTTAAAATTCTGGGATTGCCGCCGAGCGAGAGCGTACCCGACTTAAGCGAAACCATACCTATACCGCCGGCAAAATTGCCGAGGTTGTTGGTAATAGTACCGCCCGTAACAGTGACTCTGCCGCCCGCAACCTGTATGCCGATTGCGCCCGCGCCGAACATAGTCGTTCCTTTCGAATCGGTTGCATTGGACCTGTTGCCAGTTATATTGCCGCCTTGAACGACAAGCGTGGAAGACGCGTTGGTAAGCGTAATTGCGCCGCCCGTGTAAAGACCTTTATTGTTGGAAACAAAGCCGCCCGTAATGGTGCCTGTTCTTGCGGTAGAGCTATCCTTAATATATAATGTACCGCCGACTATATTTATAACGTTGCCGTACATCATACCGACGGAATAATCGGATAAGCCTCTGTCAAGAGTGTGACCGTTCAAATCGAGTACGATTGCGGAGCCTGTAACTACGTTCAGCGAACCGTACCAGTACGGGTTCGTAGCCGCCGTGCTTGTATCCGCTTCTTCGTCGCCTAAGAACGAGGTGCCGAAGTTTGCCGTTGCGTTGTCCACAGCCGTCCAGTCTTCGGTAAGCTTAACGGTGTACAGCTTGCCGTTGAGTATCTTACTCATCGTGACCGCGGTACTCCAGTTGTCCGCGCCATGCGCAGAAACCATAACTGCTTCGCCCGTAGTCTCGTCCGTATCTATGAAGCAACCGGGCTTTTGAGCCGTGAAGTAATTTGCAGGGTTTGCCGTACCGTTATTCGCGGGGTAGCCCGACGTAATGGTGAAGAGTATATCCCTGTAAACGCCTATTTTCTTGGTGGTCGTAAGGGGTTTAACTATGGTGATAAGACCGTTATCAATCTTATCAGTATCCGTAAGCTTAACGGAAGGAAGATGGACGTCGTTTGCCGCGCCGTTGGCGGTGTTGCCCTCTATTACGGGGTTGTCGCCTATGGCGAAGTAATTGTTTTTAAAGCCGAAGCCTATGCCGCCCGCTTCCGTTTCCGCTACGTTGTTTATAATTTTGCCGCCGAGCATCGTAAGCCTTAACGCAGCCTGTTTTGCGGTCGTCGTACCGCCGAGGTAAACACCGCCTCCCTTTAACGCGTGGTTGCCCGAAATTTCGCCGCCGTTTATATTGATGTCTGCCTTGCCCGCGTCAACGGCATTTATGCCGCCGCCGTTGCCTAACGTGCCGTCCGACCTGGTTATAGCCGTATTATTGCGGACAATACCGCCGTTGATGTTGACAGTGCCGGTATTTATGTATATACCTGCGCCTTGGTTAGCGTAGTTGTCTTCGATAATACCGCCGCTCAGGGTAAACGTTCCCGAACTCGATACGTGAATGCCGCCGCCGTTGCCGGCAGTGGTGGCGGAACTATTTATGTTGTAGCCGCCAGTGATTTTACCGGTCTGAGCTGCGGAAGTATCCGTAAGCTCCATAGTACCGCCGTCAACCTTAATTACGTGTCCGGTTGTCTGAACTGCGGTAGCCGCGGTCAGACCTCTGTCTATCGTGTGACCGTTCAAATCGAGAACGATACTCTTAGCTGCAGGAACCTTTAACCACAAGTCCGACGTGGAGTTGTAGCCTTCGTTATGGTCGGTAAACATCTTGCCGTTAGCGTCTGCAGTAAGTTCCGCAGGCGCTACGAATTTGCCGCCAACAGCGATTATATCGGCATTGAGCTTAACCGTCATCGTACCGGTAGTGGCGGTGCTTGCAAGCACCGCGTTCTGCCAGTTGAGGATATCGAGCTTGTTAGTCCACCTTACTTCCGAACCCGCACTTGTAGTAACGCGCTTATTATCGGGGTCGATCCAGTAATGGTCGGGATTGGAAGGCTTGAAGAATTGCGTCGGGTCGTCGTTGCCGTTAGCCGCGCCGTAGCCCGAAGTAATCGCAGCCCAGGTCATACTCGCAATGGGCGTAGATACGTAGTTATCCGTGTATTTTACTACGTGAATTTCCGCGCCGGGCAACAGCTTTTCAGAAACCGCTATAACATTGGTTCTTATTGATTTGGCAATGCCTGTACCCTGTCTGCCGCAGTATAAATCCAAGTCGTTGGGGTATTTAGGAGAAGATGAGTTGTACTCGTCCTGAACGTAGTTGTCCTTTATTACGATTGTTCCGCCTACGTAAAATTTGCTACTGGTATTGCTTCTTACACCGCCCGAAATGTAACCGATATTGCCCGATATTTCGCCGCCGAGCAAATATACCTTCGGTGTTGTGTTCGTACCATTCGTAGCATCAATGCCGCCTGCGCCCTGTTGTTTACCCATGCCGACGTTGCCCGTAATTTTGCCGCCCTTTATCGTGGTCGTAGAGCTGCCGTGCGTAAAAATGCCGCCCGTACCGTGGGTTGTTTTAGTGCTTGCTCCGTCGCATAAACATTTATTGTTGCTTATTTCGCCGTTGTGCATTGTAAACGACGTGCCGTTATTGTAAACGCCGCCGACGTTGCGGGGATCACCCGAAGCCAGATAGCATGTGTTATCGGTGATTTTGCCACCGTACATATCGAACGTAGAGCTACCTGTAAGGGTAACCGCACCGCCCCAACTACTTTTATTGCCCGTAATTGAGCCGCCGTACATTTCCACATGACCACCGTTAACGGCTACGCCTGCGCCCATATAAGATCCGTTAGAAGAAGAATAAGAATTCCATCCGCCCGTGATTTTACCGCCGCCTACGGAGTCGGTTATCTTCAGATAGCCTTGAACATATATTACGAAGCCGCCCTGAGTCATAGCCTTGCCGAGACTGCTGACGTTACGGTCTATCGTGTGACCCGCCAAATCGAGTTCTATGTACCAACCGCTGGGAACGCGGAGCGCACCCCCATAACGATAGTCGGTACTTGAGGGTTTATAGTACGCGTTGGAGTTGCCCGTGCCGAACTCCGTTCTGAACGTAGTGGCGTTGGTTGAGTCCTTTACTTCCGCAATCCAGTCGCCCGCAAGCGTTACCTTTGCGTAATTCGCCGCGTTACCTTTCGCCGTGATAGCCGCAAGCCACGCAGTCTGGTTTGCCGAGTTGGCGTTTGCCGCGTACGCCGTGGTCGTTTCCGCGTTATCCGAAGCTTCGTTGTTCCAGAACTTAAATCCCGAAATACCGAATACCGCGGTAAGCACCGTCAGCATAAACAGTATGCAAATAACCGCCGTGCGCCATAAACCTGCACGACGAACCGTCCTTACGGAATTCATTCCGTTGCGGTTGTTTGCTTCATTTATCCTGTTTTCCGTGTTCTTGTTTTTCATAGTTTCACCTACTTATCAAACAATGACTTTTAAACTTGTTTTCCTTTTGATTTTGCCTTCGGCTTTTTCAGCCTTGACAATTTTTGTCTTGGTTTTGTTTCGTGTTGTAATTGACCGCATTTACCTGCCGATTCAATTACCTAAGTCCCCCTACGGGGGAAGGTTTTTTTCTTGCTTTTTTTATATAGCAAAAGGACATAGGGGTACACTTTTACACCTATACGATTGTATTTTATCATAGGGCTATATGAATTTCAAGTCTTTTTTAAAAAAAAATTTATAATTATTGTCTATTTTGACTTAAAACTGCTACTTTTTCGACATTTTTTTGTTTTTGAATGAATTTTACTTGTTAAATTTAACTTTGGAAATTTTTTTCACTTTTTTTAAGTAAGTTAAGGAAAGTTTAGTTGCCGTTCGTCGGTTCTTGTCTGCACGCCGACGGCATTATACTATATGCGCGCGGGCGGGAAATTAGTTATAGGGGGTTAAAAGCCCCACCGAGTTGGTCCGCTTTACGAGGAGCAAATCCTCCCGAATTTGCCGAACTCGGGAGGGGATTTTTTATGCGCACACGCTTGCCAAATTATGTGCAAGCATAATAAAAGCGGGGTTGCCGATATATGGGCAACCCCGCTTTGGTTTTTATGTAATTTAATCCTGTTCTCCGTCGTCGGGCTGTTCGCCATCCTCAGGCTTACTTTCTTCTGCAGGCTCGTCGAATACGGGCGGTGCGATTTCGGGTTCTTCTTCGGCAGATTGCTCTTCAACCTCGGGTTCTTCCGCAGGCGCTTGTTCTTCGGCGGGTTCGTCGAATACAGGCGGTGCGATTTCTTCCGCCTGCTCGGCAGGTTCTTCCGAGGCAGGTTGTTCTTCAACAGGCTCGTCGAATACGGGCGGTGCGATTTCCTCTTCAACAGGCTCTTGAACGGCCGTTTCAGCTTCTTCCTGCTCCGCTTCGGGCTGGGCTTCTACCGCCTCTTCCGCATCTTCCTGCTCCGTTTCAAGCTGCTCCTCTGCCGTTTCCGCTTCTTCCTCTGCGGGAGCTTCCGAAACGGATTGCTCTTCAAAAGGCTCGTCCGCTTCGGGTACTACTTCTTCAATCTCGGGTTCTTCCTCGACAGGCTGATTGTATACGGGCTGTGCAACAGGCTGATTGTATACGGGCTGCTGATAAATAGGTCTTCCGTATATATCGTACATAGGTCTGCCGTACATATCGTACATAGGCTGACCGTATACAGGCTGTTGTGCGGCTGGTTGAGCCGTAGGCTGTTCGTAAACAGGCTCTTCTACGGGTTCAACCTCGGGTTCGACTTCCTCAACCTCGGGTTCAGTCTCTTCAAATTTTTCAACCTCGGGTTCGTCCTCTTCTGGTTCGATTTCAGGTTCAACCTCTTCAGCTACTTCAGCCGCTTTAATCTCGGGTTGCTCCCCGACGGATTCTTCAACGGCGGGTTCTTCCCCGATATTTTCCTTATTATGCGCATGTTCCGCCTCGTTGTTTGCTTCAAGCACGTGCATAATCGAAATCTGCTGAGCATCGGATTCGCCGTCGTGTTCAGCCCCTTCGTGATGCTCAGTATTGTGACCTTCGGGAGTGTGTCCGCCGCCTCCGTTACCGCCATGAGGCGTACCGTCTCCGTCGTGTCCGCCCTTCTTGCGCTTGTAGTAAAGCATTAAAATTACTAATACAACTACCGCACACACGAGAAGCGCTATTAAAACGCAAAGTAAAATTATTACAACGTCGTTTAAGGAATTGTAAATTAGGAACGTTTTAGAAAATTGTATGCCTTTATACGTATCCGTCGTACCCTCTACGCTCGCTATCAGAACGTAAGAACCCGCTTTCATTCCGACAAGCCTGTTTAAGCCGCTTACGCTGTCGTAATAAACGTCGTCCATATCGTCTTCGGCAACAATTTTGAACGTTACCGTGCCGTATTTGGGCGTTGCCGTAGGGTATTTAGGGGTTTGGCTGTCAGACCAGCTTTTAATGTCGGGTTCGGCTATCCAGCCGTTATCCGCAAGCTCGACCGTAAACTCATACGCAGCCTTTTCAATCTCCTTATGAGTATCCGTTTCCAAAACAAAACACCACAAATAATATGTGCCGGCTTTAAGTTTATTGAACGCGGCTTCCGCTTCCGCAGATACTACGCCGTTTTCCGCCGTGAACGATTCCAAACTGGCAACGTAGTTTAAACCTTCCGCGTCGTAAGTCACGCCGAATACGGGCGAGAAAACCAACGGCTTAGCCGCGATTAAATTGATCGTACGGTCAAACGAATTCCACTGATAATCTGCAAGATTAGGGTTGGTAAGCCATCTGTTGGTTGCTTTATCTATTATATAATTGACTTTGCAGACTGCGCCTTCGATTCCCTTCCAGCGGTAATGCACGTTATCCAACAACGTGAGGGTCGCTTCGTAAGTTCCGATTGCCGTCTGAACGTTGTCTTCTATCGTATAGCGCGCGTCTTCTTCCGCAGGAGTCACTGTCTGAGCTTCGCCCGTATATTCTACAACTACGAATTCGGGAATTTCAAGAACTTCGTAAAGTATGATATCGAAGTATTTGCCGCCGTCAGCAACCGCTTCGCTTTCGTAGTTGCGCAAATTTATCTGATAATAAATTCGGTAAGTGTCCGCTCCCGCAATGAGAGCAGCCCATTCCTCGGCTGATGCGGGCAGGTATTCGGCATCTTCAATGACAAGACTGAATGTAAGGTAAGGTTTTTCGTCGAAATAATCGTCGAAAACTTCCGCCCAATAAGTGTTGCTGTTTACGATTGTCTGCTTGCTGAAAGCGCCTTCAACAAACGTTTTGCCTGCCGTAACGCCGAAGAAATTGTTATAATCGCCTTTTATTGAACCAAAATCGACCTCGTAAGGCTTCATTTGATCGTTATCTTTGAAATTTACGTCCAAATCGTCGTAAATACAGGTATCTGCCGTTACTTCGAAATCGAACGACAGTGTTGTACCCATATATGCGTTGCCGCAATTAGAGCTGTTACCAAGCCACCAATCAACGTGGGCGCCGTATAAGGTTACAAGTTTGGTATTGAACGTAATCGTATACACGCCTACGGGCGTATATTCGTTTATATAGTAGCTGAAACGCGAACGGGGTTGATCGCGGCAAATAAGCGTATCTCCGCGCATTATCGTGAACGTTACGATATCTTTACTGCCGTCACGCCACCCATCATCGTAATATTTGATTGTTAAAAGCTGTTCGCCGTTTTCATCTAGAATAGGATTACCTTCTTCGTCGGTACTTTCAATAACCGTAAACGCCAATATAAGGTCAACGTCAAGCTTGTAGCCGTTGGGTTGCTCATACCTGCTCACACCGCTTAAAATTTCGTCGCCGTGAGCAACGCAGGGTGCGTATATTCCGCCTTCGGGCAATTTCCCGAAGGTCCATCCCGTCGGAAATACGTATTCATCTTTATCCCTTGACTCCGCACTCGAACGATCCATATATTCGTTGAAATACTGAACCACGTACCAATCCTTTGTTACAAGGTACGTGCCGTCGTCGTTTTTCCGGACAGTCATACCAAGATCGGATTCGGTTTTTCCGGCTGCTTCCAAGTCAAAATACAGCGAATAGTTTGCAATAGGTTTAACTATCGCGGTAGCTTTGTAACTGCCTAATTCGCTCGCCTCGTTATCAGTGTATTCGGCGTTAAAGTATGCATCCGAACCGCTGTCGAGATAGAGCTTTATAATATTATTAACGCCTTCGCAGTACGACACTAACGACCGCTCATTGGGATTAGAAGAGGATACAGCCGTCCAATTTTCCCAATCAGAATAAGGGGCCTTAGCCAATTCGGAAGCGGAATAGAACTTCTTCACTTCCCCGCTGTCGGTAACGTTATAAGAATATTCGTACGCAGCGCCAAGGTTAAGTTCGTTATGTCCAGACCTGCCGCGAACCCACGCCAATTTTTCGGCGAGATTTAAGCTTAACGGCTTGATTACAAGTCTGAACGTGGGATTTTCGTAATTGCTTTCGTCTGAAACGGTGAAATCGTAAGTTCCGACGTCAATTACCTGACTATCCCTCGTTGATTCTTTATCTGTACCCGAGTCCTTGATTATCGTTAAATTATTGTAATTTTTTTCTTTCGAATACTTTATGCTGCCAAGAAAAGCCCAAACGTGTTCGATTCTGTTAGGGTCCGGCGCTCTCCAATATGAGGTTTCCGCATAAGCTTCCTCGTTTATCTTTCCCGCTAAATCGGCATGATCGGTAGAGTTCGGTTCCTTATACCACCATTCGAGATGAGCTTTCTCTATTGTGAGCTGAAATGTTTTTTCTCCCGTACCGCCGTCAGAACGCCATACGCAGTTTTCGGCAGGGATTACAGTGACGGTATATTCGCCGGCGTCCTTCGCGCCGGGTTCTTTTACCGTGTTTCCCGTGCCGTCATCATGCGTAACAAACGCTTCTTCCTCGGACACTACATTTCCTTCACTGTCAAAAATCTTTTTTAAAAATTTTTTATATTGGAAACGCTCTCTGTCAACATTTTCCGCAGTCCAAGGATCTCCGTTGAAAATCATGGATTGATCATCGGGATCGTCAATTTCAATCTGCCCTTCGTCAGCAACGGCAACAGGCGTTTGAACACCCTCTCCACGCGCAAAACAAATAAAAGGTATCGCTGCGCTTATTAGCATCACCAACAAAATCAAGTTCAAAACGTTTACTATTTTACGTACGTGTTTTGACATTACAATTCCTCTCTAAATTGACCGTTCGTATACGGATTAACCCGAAAAATGTGTATAATAAGGTACGATACACAATTATACGTATATATTTTAACATTTACTTTATTGTCAGTCAAGCGCCGTAACGAAAAATTATTTGACTAATTGTAGAAATTAGCCAAAGAAATTTGTCATTAAGGTGCGTATAAAATAAGACGGCTTGCGCCAAAAACCGCGCAAGCCGTCTTTATTTTTCCCGATTAGGTCTTCTCAATTTTAAATTTCAGACTGACTTTTTATGAGTGAAGCCAACTCGCAGGCATTCTTACTGTTGACGTAGTCCGCACCCATCACGCAAAAATTAGCGAATGAAGAAAGCGAGTTGGCGCAATCGGCTTTTATCAGGCATTTCCCGCGGACCGCCTGTTTGACCTTTGAAACAATTTCACCGTCCGCACCGTTAAGGCGAATACAATGCACCCCCGCATCGGCGGCAGCAGCGCACGCTTTAACAAGCCCCGCCGCATCCAAGAGCGAACACTCGAAAACAATGCGCGCGGAAATTTTCTTTGCCGCCTTTCTTAGTTTTTTACATTCACGCTTAAAATATGCGTAATTGCCGTCCTTGATAAGCTGAATCGGAGCATAGACTTCGACCTCGTCCACTCCGTCCTTTACGGCGCGCTTTACCGCGTCGGCTTTAATTTC
Organism: uncultured Clostridia bacterium; assembly: GCA_964468955.1. Lineage (GTDB taxonomy): Bacteria > Bacillota > Clostridia > Christensenellales > Borkfalkiaceae > Coproplasma. The sequence continues at coordinate 49,932 of CAYXXB010000001.1, forward strand.
CGTCGTATCCATACCGTGCGGATATGATATCGCCGCTATAAGCGAGCATTTGGGGTCCTTGCCCAAAAAAGCTACGCACGCTTTTACATATGCGGGAAAGACAACCACCGCGCCTAGGACAAGCCGTTCGGCATTAATGCACGTTTCCCTTAAAACGGCTTTGTCAGAATAAGGCGAAAGGCAGTCGCACTCTATTTTTGCGATGTTAGCCCTTGCCTCCTCTTCACGTTTCATTCTCTTGAATTCTTTAAAAGCGTTCTCGTCGTCTATCGAGTTTGAATCATCTGTAATATTTCGGTTATCCGTAACGTCCTGCATAAAAACTCCTTAAAATATATAATTTTACAATAATCCTCATTCGCCAGTGCCGTAATATGAAAGTATGGGAATGTTAGGTCTTTTGTATATCGTTTTAATATTTTCGGTGTGTTTTGCTTTGGTGCTTTTTATAAAACTTGCGCTGATAGGGTTGAAGAGCTTACGCAAGAAACCCGAACCCAAACCGCCCGTGGAGAAAAAGCCGGAAAAGAAAGTCGAACCCGTGTACTACATAGTGGAAAAGAAGCGCGCAAAACGCAGCAGCTATTCCGCTCCGAAAGAAATCACTTTCAAGGAAAAATAAACTTTATACTTTTATCAAACTCGTCACTCCGTTGATAAGCGAGCAAGACAAGGCGTGCGCGGCTTGACCGCATGGAGTTTACTAAGTGTAAATGACCAAGGGTAAACGCAAGCACAACGCAGTATTACAAAGCTTATCAACGGATAATTTTAATCTTCATACTTAGTCAAATTTTTTCCGTCCTCCCACAGCCTCTCAAGGCAATAGAAGTCTCGGGCGTCGTCGTTGAAAATATGCACGATTACGTCCTGATAATCTAGCACCGCCCACCTGCCTTCGCGAACGCCTTCCTGGCGGCGGGGAGTTATGCCGTACTCCTTATCAAGTTTCTCGTCTAAATTTTCCGCGAGCGATTTAACCTGCGTGGACGAAGTTCCGCTGCAAATTACAAAATAATCGCAAAGCGAAGTCTTATCCTCCACGTCTATATAAACTATATTTCGTCCTTTTTTTGCACTGAGATAAGCGCAAATCAAATTGACTTTTTCTTTACTTGTCATTGGTTGTTCTCCTTAATAAAATCATATGCCTTCTGAGTGAGTTCGTAAACTTTTCCGCCCGTGCCGTTCAGATATTCGATCTGACGTTTCAACTGCTCCTTAAGGCATTTATCTATGTCTTCTTTAAAAATTGCGCGAAGCTCTTCCACGCCGGCGAACGTTCTACTTTCTTCCAAGACGTCGGCAAGGAACAAAAGCTTGTCGGCGGACGACATATTTTCTTTGCCGCTCGTATGGCAGGCAATCGCGTCGAGTACCGTCCTATCCGTAATTCCGAAAGCGTGTTTTGCAAGATACGCCCCCGCATATTGGTGAACGACGGGTTCGGGGACGCCCTGCGGGCAGGTAAAACCTTGGAGCTGCGGGCTGGTTTCGTCGAGATATTTTGCACTGTCGTGAAGCGCCGCCATCGTTACCGCCTGTTCTTCTGATACGTGCGCACGGGGCGCGTTTTCCGCGCAGATTACCGCAACGCCGAGCGTATGAAGCCACCGCTTTTGTGGCATCAGCTCTTTGACCTTCCACAGATTGGGCAAGGCATATAAGCCGTTCTCTTTAATATATTGACAAACTTTTTCGTCCACATACCCCGAAAAATCTTCGCCGAGAGCCGCGAGCGTGCGGATACGCGTAGAGCTTACCGCGTCGCCGACGTAGGATATCGTTTCGACATGAGTATTAAATTGCTTTTCAACGTTTTGCTTGTATGAAAGAAACCTTTCCGTCGTTTCTCTTGCGCACGCGGCGAGAGTTAAGTTTGCAAGAATTTCCTGCGGATTTTTCCACGTAGGGAAGCTTTTCAGCATATCCGCGCCGATTAAAAAAAACAGCTCGTCATGCGGGTATAAAGCACGGAAATAACTGCTGGTAAGGCATGTGTAGGAAACGCCGCCGCGGGTGAGTTCGTAGTTGCTCACTTCCGCCTGCTTAACGCACGAAAAAGCGAGACGGCACATCTCGAACCGCCGCCAGAAATCGACGACGGGTCTGCCCTGTTTGTGCGGACTTATCGCCGACGGCATGATTATTATTTTGTCGAGAGCAAGCTCCTTTACCGCCGCTTTTGCGAGGTTGACATGCTCGCGGTGGACGGGATTGAACGCTCCGCCGAAAATCGCTATTCTCATAATATTTTCTTACTGTATAAATTTTGCTTATTCCGTCAATAACCGCGGTATGAAAAAAATAAATTTCGCACTTATTTCGGACAGCGTATTCGTTGCGCTCTGCACGTTTTTATTCGGGTTTACGCTTATCAGATTTTACTTGAAATCAGCTGTGTTGGCGCTCGTTTTAGCTATCGCCGCCGCATTGTTTTTCGGCTTTCTGTCTTTCGCTTTAATGTACAGAAAGCGCAAGAAAAAACTGATTTTTTTTATGAACTCCCGCGAGAAAAAAACTCTCACCCTGCACCTTTCGGTATGCAGTGAAAAATACGTTTCAGATCTGTTCCAAAAAGCGTTGGACGGCACATATGCCGTGGGTAACCGCCTTGAAGACGACGAAAATGCTTATTTTTTCTATTTTACGATATCCCCGCTTTCGCCCGACGACGTTGCAAACACTATCAAATGCGGAACGGAAAAACGCAAAATAATTTATTGCTGTATTGCAGGTGCGGAAGCTTTAAATCTTGCCGCAGACTTCGACGTAAAAATTAAACAGATAGGCGAAGTTTACGAACTTCTTAAAGAGAAAAATCTTCTGCCCGAAAAATACGCCTGCGGGGAATTTAAAAAGCAAAGCGTATGGAAAACCATAAAAAAACGCTTTAACAGAAAGCTCTGCCCGACGCTGTTTTACTGCGGGCTGAGCCTGCTGTTTTTCAGCTTTTTTACGTTTTATAAAATCTACTATATCGTGTTCGGAGGACTGCTTTTAGTGCTTGCCTCTATCAGCCTGCTGTTCGGTCAACCTAACCGTTGAAAACAGCTTTAATCAAGCTGAATATGCTTAAAATCTTTCTTGGAAGATTTGCGGTATAACACTGCTTTCCGTCCGATAACTATAACACATTCGGCGTTCAATCTTGCCGCAAGTTCCCTTCCTATCGCCTGAGGTTCACCGTCCGCATTTTCAAGAATATGCACCTTGATAAGCTCTCTCGCCTCTAAACAGTCCGAAAAGGACTTCAGCATATTTTCGCCTATTCCCTCCTTGCCTACCTGACCTATAGGGTCAAGATTGGCGGCGAGGGATTTTAATTTACTCCTTTGTTTACTTGTCATAACTTTTCCTCTTTCTTTTCTTACGGCACGTAATCGAATTCAACGCCGCCGACTACAACCGTGTCGCGTTCTTTTATGCCCATCTTTACAAGTGTTGATATGACGCCCTTTTCACGCAATATTTTCTGAAAGTACGCCATAGAGTCGGGGTCGTTTAAGGCGACGTTACGGCACAGCATATCCACGAGCGAACCGACCAAAACGTAAGCCCCGTCGTCGTCCCTGTAAATTTCGTAATCGAGGTTGCCGCTCTTCCTGTACGTGAAGTTCTCGTCCGCGGGTATTGGTTTGGATTTGGGTAAAGCCGAAAGCTTTTCCCACAGCGCCTGAATAAGCTCTTCCGTACCCTCGCCGTTCATTGCGGTGATAGTAAAAATTTCGTACTTTTTCCCGTACTTCTTTTTGAACTCTTTAACGTTTTCTTCCGCTCCGTAAACGTCGCATTTATTGAGAGCGACGATTTGCGGCAATGCGGCGAGCGCCTTAGAATAACCTTCGAGTTCCGCATTTATTTTCTGAAAATCTTCAATCGGGTTTCTGCCCTCGATACCCGATATATCGACCACGTGCAGAAGCATACGCGTGCGCTCGATATGTCTTAAAAAGTCGTGGCCCAAACCGGCGCCGTCAGCCGCGCCCTCGATAAGACCGGGAATATCCGCCGCGACAAAGCTGTCATCGTAAACGCGGACGACTCCGAGATTTGGCGAAAGCGTGGTGAAATGATAGTTGGCTATCTTGGGACGGGCTGCTGAAATTTTTGAAAGCAATGTGGATTTTCCCACGTTGGGAAAACCTATAATGCCGACGTCCGCAATGACTTTGAGTTCGAGTATAAGAACGTGCAATTCTGTCTTTTCGCCCTTCTGCGCAAAGTTGGGCGCGTGCCTTCTCGACGTGGTGAAACGCACGTTGCCTTTGCCGCCCCTGCCCCCTTCGCAGATAAGCTTTTTTTCGCCGTCCTCGAACATATCGCAGATGACCGTATCAGTTTCCGCGTCCCTAACCAAAGTACCTACGGGGACGTGAATTATCACGTCGTCGCCGCCCTTGCCGAAGCAGAGATTACTGCCCCCTCTTTCGCCGTTGCCCGCGACATATTTGGTCTTGTAGCGGAAAGGCAAAAGGGTATTGAGCGTGCTGTCGGCAAGCAAATAGACGTCGCCGCCCTTGCCTCCGTCGCCGCCGTCCGGTCCGCATGCGGGCTTGCCCTTGTACGACTTGAACGAATTCATACCGTCGCCGCCGTCGCCCGACTTTATCGTTATTTTGACTTTATCAATAAATATGTTTTTATCTGCCATTGTAAACCTTAAAAAATACCTGCGCTTTCTGACAGAACTCCGCGTTCGATGCCGTCTTTTTAATAGTATCGAAAAGTTCGCGGGTTTCCAACTTTTTGGCAAGTGCGCCCCTTATGAGCGCAACCGCGTTCAGCTCCTCTTCGGAAAGCAGAAGCTCTTCCTTTCTCGCACCCGACGAGCGGATATCTATTGCGGGGAACAAACACCTTTCCGCCATTTCGCGCGATAAAATTATTTCCATATTTCCCGTCGATTTAAACTCTTCGTAAATGACGTCGTCCAAACGGCTTCCCGTATCGACAAGCGCCGTTGCTATTATCGTGAGAGAACCGCCGTTTTCTATATTGCGAGCTGCGCCGAAAAAGCGCTTGGGTTCGACGAGAGCCTGCGGGTCGAGACCGCCCGAAAGCGTTCTGCCCGAATTGCAAACCGAGTTGTACGCACGCGATAAACGGGTGATACTGTCTACTAAAATAACGACGTCGCGCCCCGTTTCAACAAGCCTTTTCGCATATTCCAAAGTGAGCGTAGCCGTGTGTATATGATGGTTTTCGCCCTTATCGAAAGTTGAAAAGAAAAGCTCCGCGCCTTCTACCGAACGCTGCATATCCGTAACCTCTTCGGGGCGTTCGTCTATGAGCAGAATTATTACCTTCGTCTGCGGATGTTTGCGGCATATACTGCGGGCAATCTCTTTAAGCATAGTGGTTTTACCCGCTTTCGGGGGCGACACGATGAGCGCCCTTTGACCGTAGCCGACGGGGGAAAACAAATCCACTACCCTGTCCGTCAGCGAACAGCCGTCGTACTCCAAAGTATAGCGCTTGTCGGGATAACAGGGCGTAAGGCTTTCGAAATACGGACCGCGGTTAGGATCGGGCGTTTTACCGTTTATGCTTATTATAAACGTCACCCCCGGACATTCGCCCGTCTTGCGGCGCCTTGCCTTGCACACGATATAATCGCCCGTGCGCAGGTGGTAGCGGTTGACAAAAGAGCTGTGAACGAACACGTCCGCGCCCGAACTAATCTGCATATTCTGAGTACGCAAAAAGCAGAACTTTTCGGTATATTCGAGTACGCCCGAATACGTCCGCTCCTCGTCGTCTTCAACTTCGGGAGATTTGAAAACTCCGAGCGTAGACTGCTGAGACTGCTCCTCGTTCACGCCGCTGAAATACTGTCTGCACCTTTCGATATCGTCGACTATTTCCCTGTCGAAATCAGCCGATTTGGGCGGAGCGCCCCTTGTCGAACGCTCGCACGGGGAAGCCTCTCCGCGGGCGATAGCCATTATATCCGAAATAAGTTCTTCCTTTTTCTTCTGCGTGGGAAAGTGTACGCCTATAACCCTGCCTATCTGCCTCAGCGTATGTATGCCGCGGCTTTCCAACTTAGCTTTAAGCGCTTCAGAAATATCTTCCATTTCACTCCCTCTCCATAACGATTATTTTAGTGCGTTCCCCGTCTATATCCTCGCGCGAAAGGGAAATTTCGTTCGCGCCTTCTTCTATCTCGACCCCATCGTCGAACAGCCCTAAGAACTCGTCGACTTTGTCTATATCGAGGGTGTGATTTTTCGTGCGGTAGTGCATCGGAATTACTACGTCGGGCATAATCCTGTCCACGTATTCCTTTGCCATAGCCGCGTCTATCGTATACGTACCGCCGACGGGAATAAGCAGTATGTTTACGGGCAGAATTGATTCGATAAGTTCGGGCGAACATTCCTCGCCCAAATCGCCGAGGTGGCACACGTCCAGCCCGTCCATGCGGAACTTGAATATCACGTTTTCCCCGCGCAGACTCCCGCCCATATCGTCGTGAAAACTTTTAATAGCCGAAATCTTAACCCCCGACAGTTCGTACCCCTGCTCTTTATCGAGTATGACTGGCGAACCGGAAACCGCCGCAACGTTGTCGTGGTCGTAGTGGTGATGGGAAACGGTAACAGCGTCCGCACTGACTGCGGGCATAGCAAAGCCCACGCCTTCGTCATACGGGTCGCAGACTACCGAAGTACCAGTACTCTCGGTCAGAAGAAAACTCGAATGCCCTAAGTATTTGATTTTCATTTTTATTTTTATCCTCGTAAGACTTTTTTTAGAATTGATTTTAATATATCAGGAAAGATTTTTAAGACTTTTTATGGAATTTATTTGACGGCGTATGCGGTTATATTTTTGACTGATTTACCGCTATCGTCCGCGACGACGGAAAATGTTATGCGCGCGCTACAGCCGTTTTGGGTCAGAATTATTTTGAGTTCGTGCGTGAATATATCGAGGCTACCGCCCATATCCCCGCTTTTTATCGTTCCGACGGTATGCTTTCCGCCGATAAACTCCAGCGACATACGCGTGTCGCCGTAGCGGTTGTGTAAGACGTAATTACTGCCGATAACCAAACTGTAATCCGCGCCGTCGAATATGTAATCGAGTTTAAGTACTCCGCCGTCGCAGCCGCCTTCCGCTATCACGGAAAGCGCTTCCCCGCAAGGTAAACCGTCCGAGCCGCAGTCCTCTATTTTCAAATGATATCTCAAAAGCTATTCACCGCCTTTAAGCTCGGTTACAGTTATGCCCTCGCCCGTAAATTCTTCGGCTTTCCCCGCGCGGTAAGCATTTGCTCCTACGCTTAAAAAACCGATTAACTGCGATATATCCCCGCTTGATTGCGCTTGTTTTAACGTTTTTGTAAAAGCAGTTAAAGACGAAATAAGGTTTTCGCACTTATCTACAAGGTTATCCGAATTCTTAAGATAGAGCGCCGCCCACACCTTTTCGTCCACGCCCGCAATGCGGGTCATATCCTGAAAGCTTCCGCCCGTAAAACCAAGGCAGGCGGAAATTTCCTTATCGTTGACGTAGCAGTTGGAAACGACGTGCGCAAGCTGTGAAGTATAGGCAATTTTCTTATCGTGCAGTTCCGCGGAACATTCCACAATACGCGCAAAGCCCATAGCTTTAACAAACGTTTTTATAAGCGTTAAAGCGCTTTCGTCCGTATATATACCGCGGGTAATAACCATACTCGCACTGTCGAAGAGGGTTGCTTCCGCGTTTTCCGCGCCCGAAACCTCCTTGCCGGCCATAGGATGCGCGCCGATATATCTGATATCCCTGCGGCGAGCGTAAACGCCGTCTTCGATAAACTTTTTTACGCCGCATATATCGCACACAACTGCATTAGGTTTAAATTGAGTGTTTAAAATGAAATCGAGAGTATCCTGCGGAGGAAGAGCAACAAACACAACGTCGTATAAACTAAAGTCTTCTGCGAAGCCGCCGATTATTCCGTTTGCAAGAAAGTAACGTACCGCTTCTTCCGAACAATCGTACCCGTCCGCCTTATATCCGCCGCGTTCGAGCGCCATACATATCGAACCGCCTATAAGCCCGAGACCGGCAACACAGATTTTCATACTCTATCTCCGAAAGAAATCATACGTTGTTATTATACCACTTAAACGGAAATTTGTACAATGATTTTCAGTAATTTGTACAAAATTTTTCCGCTATGGCAAATACTTCCAACCACCCCGATTTTGTTTGACTTTACCCGCGTAATTTTCTATAATAATATCCGTTAAAAAATTTATTAAAAATAAGGAGTTCGAATTAGTTTATGAACAAGATGTCGGTTAAAGACCTTAAAGACCTTAAAGGCAAGAAAGTACTTGTAAGATGCGACTTCAACGTGCCTATGAAAGACGGCGTTATCACCGATGAAAACAGAATTATCGGCGCGCTTCCCACAATCAAATATTTATTGGAAGCAGGTGCGCGCGTTACGCTCTGTTCGCATATGGGCAAGCCCCACTCCATTTTCTCGGATAAGGTTAAGCTCAACAAAAAGGACTTGAAGAAGGTCGAAAAGGGCGAAGCTACCGAAGAAGAAATTATTGCGAAAGCTCTGAAGGACGAACCCAAGAAGCTCACGCTTGCACCCGTTGCAAAAAGACTTGCCGAACTTACCGGCGGAAAGGTCGTATTTGCAACCGACGTTATCGGCGCGAACGCTAAAGCTAAACGCGACGCACTCAAGGACGGCGAAGCGGTTTTAATCGAGAACCTCCGCTTCCACTGGGAAGAAGAAAAGAAGGACGAAGCTTTCTGCAAGGCGCTTGCTTACGACGCTGAAATCTATGTAAACGACGCGTTCGGCACGGCACACCGCTCCCACGCTTCCACCGCCGCTATCGTCG
>CAYXXB010000002.1:0-55222 GCA_964468955.1 uncultured Clostridia bacterium
TGACTGGCATTTGTGCGACGACCCCGGTCACAGGGACGTTATGGACTGTTACCGCACGCTTCTTCATTTATATACCGAGCGTCCAGTGCTTTACAACGATACTGGAAGCGGTTCGTTCGAGTGGATTGAAAGCGGCGACGTTCAGCGCTCTATATTCGCTTTCATACGCCGCAACCCTTGGAACTATAACGACGGTTTGGTTTTCGTATGCAATATGACCCCCGTGCAGTATGAAAATTACGGCGTGGGCGTCCCCGTCAGCGGCAAGTACAAGAGAATATTCTCAACTTACCCCGACGGCTCTTTAATGGAGGTTAAAGCGGAAAAAGCGCTCTGCAACGGCAGACCGTATAAATGTTCGTTCACTCTCCGCCCGTTCGAAGCTATCGTGTTTGAAATTCCTTTCCACGAAAGCACGGAAGAGGAGATAAAGAAAGAAAAGGCGGAACGCGCCCGCGTCAAGAAAGCGCACAAGGAAGCGACGTCGGATTTATCGCACGTACCCGCCGTTGAAGTAAAGAACGAAAGCAAACAGACGGCTAAAAAGCGCGTGGCAAAGACTGAGGCAAAACCTGCCTCCAAAACTGCTGCGGGCAAGGCAAAAAAGTAAAAAATAAGCATTAAATGCGGCATATGTGCCGCCCAATCGGAATTTTATGACGGTAAGAGAACTTCAGGACGAAATTTTTAAACTTAAAAGAGACACGGACACTTGCATACTTGCGCATAGTTATATGTCGCAGAAAATTTGCGAAATAGCCGACTTTGTGGGGGATAGCTATGCCCTGTCCGTCAAAGCGAAGACCGCACCCAACGCGCGAGTAATTATGTGCGGCGTTCGCTTTATGGCGGAAGTGGTTAAAATGCTTTCTCCGCAAAAGACAGTGTATCTTGCCAATCCGTCGGCGGGTTGTCCTATGGCGGAGCAGATGGACAGGGAAGTTATCAGTCAGGTTCAGAAGGGCTTGCCCGATTACGCTACCGTAGCTTATATCAACACCACGGCGGAGTTAAAAACTATTGCCGACGTCTGCGTAACTTCTTCTTCTGCGGTTAAAATCTGTAAGGCAATTCCGCAGAAAAATATCCTTTTTATTCCCGATATCAACCTCGGCACGTTCGTTAAAAACCAAGTGCCGGAAAAGAATTTCAAACTGCTTTCTGGCGGGTGTCCCACACACGCTCGGGTGGAAGAGGAAGAAGTGTTGGAAGCAAAGAAAGCGCATCCTGACGCGCTGTTTCTGGTTCACCCCGAATGTGTTCCCGCAGTCGTAAAGCACGCGGACTTTGTCGGCTCTACTTCGGGCATAATGGAGTATGCAAAAGCTTCTTCGGCTAAGGAATTTATTATAGGCACGGAGAACGCGATAGTCGAGCATTTGCAGTTTGATTGTCCAGATAAAAAGTTCTATCCGCTTTCCAAAGATTTGGTTTGCCACAATATGAAAGTAACTACACTTGCAGACGTTTACAACTGCTTGAAAGGCAACAGCGGTGAAGAGATTGTTATGGACGAACAGCTCAGGCTTGACGCCGTCAGAAGTATCGAAAAAATGATAGAATACGGCGGTTGACCGCGTAATATAAGGAAGATAAATAATTCAATCTACTTACGTGCGCAAGCAAAACCGCGCTTTTGCGTTAAGCGCGACCCAATTTGCAGCGAAGCTGGCTCACTGGATGAGGCGCACGATATCTGATAATCGAGGGCTATAACCTATCGTGCGACGAGGGCAACGCCCTAAAAATCGTAAATTTATTTTTTGCGCAAGAAAAAGAAATTTACGAGAAGGAAATCTTATGATGATCACAACTAAGGGCAGAAACGCCCTTAAAGTTATGCTGGATTTGGCTCAGCATAATCAAAACGGCTATATTTCGCTTGCAGACATTGCGGAGCGGGTAAGGGAATCGCAAAAGTATTTGGAAAGCACTGTCTCACAGCTTTCGCAAAAGGGGCTTATTTTGTCCGCGAGAGGCAAAACGGGCGGATATATGCTGGCGCGAACACCCGAAGAATACACCGTTGCGGAGATTATTACCGCGGCGGAAGGTTCGCTTGCGCCCGTGTCCTGTCTGGACGAAGCTAATCCTTGCGAGAATGCTTGCAACTGTCTTTCCCTGCCGCTGTGGAAAGAGCTTGACGAGGTTATTATGAATTTTCTCAACTCGAAAACCCTCGCCGATTTATTAAAGTAAATTTCAAAAAATTTATAACATATACTAATTCCTATTGACAAAATAGGAATTACTTTTTATAATTATATCATACTGATTAAGTAGGAATTAAAAGGGCAGTATTTATGGCAAAAATAATCTACGTTGACAACGCCGCTACAACGGCTATGAGCGATACGGCCATCGCGGCTATGACACCTTATCTTAAAGAGGTTTACGGCAACCCTTCATCGCTGCATACCGTGGGTCAAATCGCGAAAGAAGCGCTCGATAAAGCCCGTGCGGAAATAGCGGAATGTATAGGCGCGAAACCTAATGAAATATTCTTCACTTCGGGCGGAAGCGAGGCTGATAATCAGGCTATCCGTTCGGCTGCTTATACGGGGCTTGCCCGCAATAAAAATCATATAGTATCGACCGTATTCGAACATCACGCCGTTTTACACACACTTAAAAAACTTGAAAAAGAAGGGTTCGAGGTCACATATCTCGACGTGCATAAAAACGGCATAGTAACCGCCGAACAGGTTGAAGACGCCATTCGCGAGGATACGGCACTCGTGACGATAATGTACGCCAACAACGAAATAGGAACTATCCAGCCGATAAAGCAAATAGGCGAAGTCTGCAGGAAGCATAAGGTAGTGTTCCATACCGACGCGGTGCAGGCAACGGGGCATATTCCCGTAAACGTGGTAAGCGACAATATAGATATGCTGTCTGCGTCGGGTCACAAATTTCACGCGCCCAAAGGCGTAGGATTTTTGTATTGCCGCACCGGCGTTGCTTTAAAAACGTTTATCGAAGGCGGCGCTCAGGAAAGAGGAAGAAGAGCGGGTACGGAAAACATTGCCGGCATATGCGCAATGGCGGCGGCTTTAAAAGAAGCGGTCGGCAAATTGAATGTGAATATGCCAAAGCTTGCAAAACTCAGGGACAAGCTTATCGACGGACTTTCCAAAATTCCCCATTCAAAGCTAAACGGTTCGCGCGAGGACAGATTGCCCGCCAACGTCAATATGTGTTTCGAGGGCATTGAAGGCGAAAGTTTGCTTTTGCTTCTCGACGCAAAAGGCATATGCGCTTCTTCTGGTTCGGCTTGCACTTCGGGTTCGCTAGACCCTTCGCACGTTTTGCTTGCGTTGGGGCTTCCCCACGAGGTTGCACACGGCTCGCTCCGTTTCAGCCTTTCCGAAAGCAATACGGAAGAGGAAATCGACTTCATTATAAAAGAAGTACCAAAAGTAGTAAATTACCTTCGTTCCATTTCGCCCGTGTGGGAGGAGTTGGAGAAAGGTATTCGCCCTCATTTGATTTAAATTCTCTGCTTATAAGCGTCGCAATACGGCGTTGTGCTTGCGTTTGCCCTTGGTCATTTACGCGTTAGTAAACTCCCTGCGGGCAAGCCGCGCTCGCCTTGTCCTGCTCGCTTCTAAACAGAGTGACTGACTTAACAGAAAAAAAGGAGAAAATAACAATGGCTTTATATAGTGAAAAAGTTATGGACCATTTCACAAATCCCCGCAACGTTGGCAAGATTGACGACGCGGACGGAGTAGGTCAGGTAGGCAACGCAAAGTGCGGCGATATAATGAAAATTTATATCAAGGTTGAAAACGATATAATTGTCGACGTCAAATTCAATACTTTCGGTTGCGGCAGCGCTATCGCGTCGTCGTCTATGGCTACCGAAATGATAAAGGGTAAGCCTATTTCGCAGGCGCTGGAGCTTACAAACAAGGCGGTTGCGGAAGCGTTGGACGGACTTCCCGCTCACAAAATGCACTGTTCGGTTCTGGCGGAAGAAGCTATCCGTGCGGCTATCAAGGACTACTACGATAAAAACGGTATAGCGTACGATAAGGCGCAGTTCCCCGACCCGCATGACGATGAAGAAGAACACGGTCACGACGAGGAGTAATCTTCTATACCAAACGCTTGGTTTATAAACGTCGCAATACGGCGTTGCGGTGCGTGCCGCCTTGGTTGTGTACTTCGTTGTACACTCCCTGCGGTCTGTACTCCCGCGCCTTGTCTTGCTTGCTTCTAAACCAAGGGCAAAACCAAGGGCGGCTATTAATTTATGGCGAAAGAACTTTCCGAATGTCAGCGCATAGAGCGCAGTATAATAACGAAATTCCGCAGCGGGATATGGACGAAGTTTTTGCAGGCAATAAAGGCTTATAAGCTTATAGAAGCGGGAGATAAAATCGCGGTCTGTATTTCAGGCGGAAAGGATTCTATGCTCCTCGCCAAATGCGTGCAGGAGCTTAAAAGACATTCCGAAATTCCGTTTGATGCGGAATATATCGTTATGAACCCCGGTTATAACCGCGAGAACGCGGAACTCATCGAACATAATTTAAATTTGCTGGAAATACCGGCAAAGGTATTCAAGTCGGATATTTTCGACGTCAACGACGAGATAGGCGGAGAACATCCGTGCTATCTCTGCGCACGTATGCGGAGGGGATTTCTTTATGCCCGCGCAAAGGAGTTGGGTTGCAATAAAATCGCGCTCGGACATCACAAATCGGACGTCATAGAAACTACCCTGATGGGTATGTTGTTCGGCGGGCAGATACAGGGAATGATGCCTAAAATACGCAGCGCTAATTTCGACGGGATGGAATTGATACGCCCGCTTTACTGTGTTCTAGAAGACGATATTCTGCATTGGAAGGAATACAACGGTTTGAATTTTATTGCGTGCGCGTGCAAACTGACGGAGCATTTGCCGCAAGGTGAACAGGGTAAATCTGCGCGGCAGGACGTAAAAAATCTTATTAAGAACTTCCGCGAGTGCAACCCCGACGTTGACGCAAGCGTTTTCAAGAGCCTCCACAATGTTCAGTTGGATACTTTGCCGGAGTTTAAATACAAAGGCGAGACGTATTTATTTAACGAAAAATACGAACGCGGAATAGATATTAAAAAGAAGTAAATCTCTGTGGTTTAACATTTGTACATATTTCAAATTATTAATATAGGGCGGCGCAAGCCGCCCGTTTTTGTTGTATACCGTACATTTTGACGCAGGAAAATTTATGCAAAAAAGTGTGTTTATGCATAAAAAAATGTATAAAATCTGTTTTGTAATTATGTTATAAGATAAAATTATACCCCGTATAATGAAAAGTTTAGCAAAATTAGCGATTTTTTAATATAAATGCTTGACATTATAAATAAATATAGTTTAATATTAGTACATTAAAATCTTTATGGAAATATAAAAATATACATTTCCAATGAATATATTCAAAATGACGCCGAAGCGGCGTTTGACAATATACTAAAAATGAGAGACAACGGAGGTATCAAATGAGCAAAAAAAGGCGCATGGCGCTAATAGCAAGCTTGGTAATGGGATTGACTGCGGGCAGCGCGGCGGCGTTTACAATGACGGCGTGCGGCGGAACGCAACCCGAGGTTGTTATTGAAGACGTTACCGGAGTGTACTACGGCGAGGCCGACGGAAAAGAATGTGAAATCGATCTGGACGGAACCTTCAAAGAATTCGCACTGCTTCTTAACGGCGGCAAAAAACAGGGAACTTACACGTATGACGGTTCCAACCTTTATTTAACATTTTCGGACAACAGCATTGTCAGAGCAGATCTAATTAAATCAGCGTTAGACAATAAATATGTTCTCAGAATCGAATATGAAGGAACAAGGTTCGAGCTTGGCGTAGTAAACAAGCATACGGTAAACTTCAAGGACGGAAGTAGCGTATTAAGTACTGCGGACGTAGTAGAAGGTAAAACCGTTAAACAGCCCGCAACGCCCTCAAAATCAGGACAGGCGTTTATAGGCTGGTACGAAGACGCCGAGTTTACTAAGGTGTTCGATTTCTCGAATACGGCTATTACTGGCGAAAAGGACGTGTACGCGCGCTTTGTTGAAGTCGATTCGAGCAAGAGCGTATACGAAGTTAAATTCTATGACGGTGATAAAGTTGCTGCTACGGCTATGCAAACTGTTAACGGCAAGATTTACGAACTTCCTACAGTATCGAAGAGCGGTTCTACTTTCGCCGGCTGGTGGGTGAGCGCTTATAACGATGCCGAAAAGCTTACGTACAAATACGACGGGCAGGAACTGAGCGAAAACACAACCCTCTATGCAGTATGGGAAACGGGTGCGCCTTTGGTTTCCGTAACCGAAACGGGCATTTCTTGGTCAGCAAAGGGTGTAAACAACAGCTATTCCTTAGTTATTACTTTGCCCGACGGTACGGTCGATAATCTGGGTTCGCAATCCGGCACGTCATACGAATACGATTTCAATGTCGCCGGCGAATATAAAATAAGCGTAACGCTGCGCGGACAGACAATGACCGTTTATTACGGCAGCAAGAGCTTGGCGCGCGTGCCTTTGTCTTCGTTTGTGGTAGAAGGCAATATTCTCAAATTTGACGGCGTTGAGAATGCGGAAAAATATCTGATTACCGTTGATTGCGGCAACAAGTCCCACAACCACACTGATTTAGACCTCGGCGATGCAACGCAGTACGATTTCTCGAGCTGCGATATGCAGGAAGGCGGTATTAAATTTACCGTAAAAGCTGTGGCTGACGGTTACGTATCTTCCAAATCGGAAGAATTCTCTCTCGACAGGCGTTTGGATAAAGTTGCAAATATTACGGTTGACCAGGCTAACGATTGCGTAAAATGGGATGCGGTTGTTAATGCGGTTTATTACGTCGTTGAGATAAAGAACGGCGATAAAACGGAGAAAGTCAATGTTTCCGCGGCTAATGCTGCTAATGGCTATTCTCTCAGCACATATTCAGGTAATATCGAAATTACGGTATATCCCGTGGCTTCGGGATATAATTCTCCCGAGTCTACGACTTATACCTACAATAAGTTACAACTGGCGGCTCCCCAGAATCTGAAGACTGAAGGTTTGCAGGTAAGCTGGGATGCGGTAGCTAATGCGAAGGGCTATATCATCAAGATCGGCGATAAGGTAGTCGGCGAGGTGGCAGACGGCACAAGCTACACTTTAACTGACGACCAGTTTACTAACGGCGTGGCGGAAATTTCCGTAAGCGCAAAAGGTACGTACGACTATGAAAATTCACAGTTCAGCGCATCTGTAACCATTAACAAGCGTATTTTCAATGCAGCTCCCGCTTATCTCAACGGTAAACTCAGTTGGGGTTCGGTGCTTGACGCTGCTTATTACGAAGTAAAAGTAAACGACGGCGAACCTGTAAAAGTCGAAGGCGCAACGACGTCTTCGGTTGTGCTTACACAGAAAGGGGATAATCAGGTATCCGTAAGATGCGTATATAAAGACGGCGGTAATTCCGATTGGAATTCAATTACCGTTCAGGCTTATTCCGTAAAAGTCGATAAAAACAACGGCGAAGACGTTATTGAATTATTCAAAGCGCCTAACGACGATTTCGATTTGGAAGACGCTTCGTGGACGGGTTATACCTTCAACGGCTGGTATGAAACGGAAAAAGGAAATAAATTCGATGCTGTCGTTTATCCTGAATACGATTTGGCATTGACCGCGTCTTATACTGCAAATAAATACATCGTAACTCTTAAATTAGACAACGGCGACGTTTTCGGAACCAAAGAGGTTACTTTCGGTGAAAAGTTCGAACTTTCCGTTCCCGAATCCACTGAATCGACTAAAACCTTCGGCGGTTGGCGTTTGGAGGCAAACGGTCAGGGAACTCAGTACAGCGACCCCACAGGTAAAGGCTCCCGTGAGTGGAATATAGCATCCGATACCAACCTGTATGTAAGTTGGTTGGACGTATTTAAATTCACTTTATCGCAGAACGGTACCGAGTATTCGGTTTCGAGCGGTGCAGGTATGAAATACGTGGCGGATATTAAGATACCGGCATATTACGAAGGCGTGAAAGTAACCACAGTTGAAACGGGCGCTTTCCAGGGGTGCAGCAATCTTAAATCTATACAAATTCCCAACACGATTAAAGTCGTTGCTATGGGTACGGAAGGCGGTAACGGCACAGGTTCCGCATTCGTCGGTTGTGCTTCTCTCGAAGCCATAAACGTATACGAAGTGGAAGGCTTTAATGCTTCCTTGGCAGACTACTATTCGGTAGACGGAGTATTGATTTACAAGAACCCCACAACTTACGAAACAGAAATAAAGTATTATCCATACGCAAAGCAAGGCAAGTTTACCGTACCCTACGGCGTAACTTCTATTCCTATTGCTACGTTCAAAAGCACGAATATTACGGAAATTGAAATTCCGGTAAGCGTTAAGACTATTGATAAAAACGCATTCTATATGTGCTATCAGCTGACTACGGTGAAATTCCTGCCCGCGGGTGAAGGCGAAGAAGAGCAGTCTTTGGAAATTGCGGCGGACGTATTTAAAAGCTGTTCACTGCTTATGCCTTTCACGTTGCCCAGCCGTCTTACAACACTCGATAAGCAGAATTTTGAATATTGCTATAAGATGACCAGATTGGACGTTGAAGCGGGCGGCGATTTCAGCAGCGACGACGGCGTTATCATTCAGACGGTGGACGGAG
The DNA here is from genome assembly GCA_964468955.1 of uncultured Clostridia bacterium. GTDB lineage: Bacteria > Bacillota > Clostridia > Christensenellales > Borkfalkiaceae > Coproplasma. Next base: position 8,714 of record CAYXXB010000002.1, read on the forward strand.
TAAAGAAGGTATACTTCTGCCCGAAGTACAGAGAGGAAACGTACACTATATCTACTCCCGACATCGCGGTGATAGGCGAAGCGGCTTTCAAGGGCTGTTCTAAGCTTACGGAAATCGTAATACCCGAATGGGTAACCACAATCGAAAAGGAAGCTTTCAGACAGTGTAACGCCGTAAAGACCATAACGTTCAAAGGTCGTAGCGACGGCGTAGACCTTACCATTGGCGAAGCGGCGTTCTATGGCTGCACCGGTTTAAACGAGTTGGTATTGCCGGCGAATCTTAAAACACTTGAAAAGAACGCGTTCGGCGGAATATCCGCTCTTAAAGAAGTAACTATAAACTGCGCCCGTGATGGAGCCGAATACGCAAACAACGCTTTTGCTAACGAAACGACGGGAACTACTTACGTTACTACTGTAAACCTCGGTGCGGAAGTGCCTAAAATGGAGGTAAACGGCATATTCGGCGGACTTACGCTTGAAACTGTAAACGTTGACCCCTTTAACCCCAACTACAAGGCGGAAGACGGCGTTCTTTACAATAGCGATTTTACGGAAATAATTTTCTACCCCAGCGGCAAGATAGGCAACTTCGTTATAAAGGATACCGTTCAGGTTATTACCGCAGGCGTATTTGCCGGTAAGCTTAACCTGACTGAAATTACGATTGGCGACAACGTAACGACGGTCGGCGAGGGTGCGTTCAAAAACTGTACAAACCTTGAACGTGTTATATTTACGGACGGTGACGGCGCGGCTGAGCTGAACTTAGAAAAAGAAGCGTTTGCCGGCTGTAAGGGCTTGACGGAGCTGAATCTTCCCACTCGCTTGAGAGTTATAGGCGACGGCGCTTTCCGCCAAGAATATTTCTCGTTCAGCGGAATAGAAAATTTAATTATTCCCGAAGGTGTTACGGAAATAGGATTCGGCGCTTTCGGCGGATGGAACGTTAAATCGCTTCACATTTCTTCTACGGTCACAACTATCAAAATGATAGAGAAGGATAAAGAAGTATACGACAACAGCAAGACGTATCCTGTTACTTCCGCTTCTGAATGGTACTATAACAGCGCAAAGGATATGGTAATTAACAATTCGAACGTCGGTTTGTTCTATACCAAAAAGGGCGGACAGATAGCTTCCGCGCTGCTCGAAGCCATAACCGTTGCCGAAGGCAATGCTAACTACGGCGCATTCGACAACGTACTCTGTACGAAAAACGAAGAAGGCGACCTTACCGAAATACTTATTTCGCCTGCGCGCAACGTCGGCAATGACGGCGTTATAGAGCTTCCCGGTACTATTACGACAATACACGACTTGGCGTTCTACGGCAGCCAGTATTTGACCGAATTGAAATTCGGAGTGGGCGAAGGCGGCTCGTATGAGTTCGGCTCCGACGTATTCAGAAGCGCAGTCAAGCTGACGAAAATCTCACTTCCTAACGGCTTGACGAGCATAGCGGAAGGTATGTTCAGGGGATGCTCACTGATTGAAGAAATAGTCATTCCAAACACCGTAACGTATATCGGCTTAAATGCGTTCAAGGGCTGCACGAGTCTTAATAAACTGACCTTCGAGGAAGGCGGCGAAAATCCTTTGGAATTGGCTGCGGGCGACGTACAAACCAGCGAAGAAGGCAGTGGTTATATAACTACTACGGTCAATACCGTATTCAGCGGCTGCAGAAATTTGGAAACGATTGTCTTACCGGAAAGAGTGGAAGTAATTAACGATTATGCTTTCTATAATCTCACAAGTCTTAAAGAAATCACTATTCCCGAAAAGGTAACCAAAATAGGTAAGTATGCTTTTGCGGGATGTAGCGGTCTCGATAAAATTAACTTTACGGGAAATAACCTTAAAGAAATCGCCGATTACGCTTTCACGAATGCATATATTTATAACCATTCCCAGAGCGGCACAAATCATCGCGTAAAATTGACGAATCTGGAACTGCCCGAAGGTCTGGAAACGATAGGTCAAAACGCTTTCTATAACTGTTACACGCAAACCCTGTCGCTGCCTGCAAGCCTTAAGTCGATAGGCGGTTCTGCATTCTCGGGGTGTAGCTTGTTAACCACGGTTACGTTCGCGGAAAACTGCCAGCTCGAATCTATCGGCGCAAGCGCGTTCAGCGGCGATAAAAATATAGCAAATTGGGACTTATCCAATTGCGTAGCTTTGAAAACAATCGGCGCAAGCGCGTTTGCAAGCGGTACAATGACGGAGTTTACCGTTCCCGCTACGGTCGAGGAGATGGGGGCAAGCGTCTTCAGCAGCTGTGCGAATTTGGAGCACGTATACTTTGCGGCAAATAGCGAAGGCTTGAGCGCAATTGCTGACATAGGCAACAATTGCTTCCAGAGTTCGGGTCTGGTAGAGTTTACCTTCCCCACGACTTCGGCGGATAACCTAGCTTTGGGAACTGCGATTTTCAAAGATTGCAAGAAGCTCACTACTGTAACGCTTTCCGATTCTATTACAAGTATAGACGGCGTATTCAGCTTGTGCTATTCCGTAACTAAGCTTATAGTTCCCGAAAGCAACCCTAACCTTAAATCAGACCCCAATGCGCCTTTGATTTTAACAGTGGACGCTTCGAGCGGTAAAGCAACGAGTATCAAGCTTGCGTTCGGGCCTATCCCTACGGATGCTGCGGGTACGTACCGTATACCCGAAGGTATTACCGAAATAAGCCCGAGTGCGTTTAAAAACCAAAAGGGAATAAAGAAGCTTATCTTACCTTCTTCGTTGATGATTATAGGTGAGTACGCATTTGAAAACTGTTGGAGCTTGGAAACGGTTACGTTTGATAAACCCAACGAAGCAAATTTGGAAACGATATATTCACAAGCGTTTAAAAACTGCGCTTCGCTTAGCAGTATCGAGTTCGGTAACAGTATTAAGCACATAGGCTATCAGGCGTTCGTATACTGCAAAAAACTCGGTGCTATAACGCTGCGAGAGGGCTTTACTTCACTCGGCTCTCAGGCGTTCCAGAACAGCGGCGTCACTTCCGTAAATCTTCCTTCTACTTTGGTGTATTCAGCTACGGCTAGCACAACTACGACAAATAAAAGTACAAACAATAAATATAACGGCGACCAAGCGTTCTCGGGATGTATAAAGCTCAAGTCGGTTACTATCAGTTCCTCTTGGCTCGGTCAGGGTATGTTTAACGGAAGCGGTCTTGAAGAAATATCTATTCCTTCATGCGTGACGACGCTTTACGGAACCAGCTCTTCATATCCTATTTTCGGTAATTGCCTTTCGCTTACAAAAGCGTTTATAGACTATAAGGTGACTTCCGCAACTGTCGGAACGTATATGTTCTATAAAGATTCGGCGCTTACCGACGTTACGTTCGGACCTAACGCAAGCGTTGCGGGGAACTATATGTTCCAGTACTGCTCTGCGCTTGAAAGTATCGATTTGACGGGTATAACCACGGTGGGTACGTATTTGTTCCAGTACTGCTCGTCGCTTAAAGAAGTCACGCTTGATTCAGGAGTTTCGTCGATTCCGACCTATATGTTCAGCGACTGCACAGCGCTTAAAACTGTCGATTTAACGGGCGTAACCAAGTTGGACAATTATGCGTTCCAGAACTGTACTGCGCTTGAAAGTATAGATCTGACGAGCGTAACCACGCTGGGTACGAATTTGTTCAAGGGTTGCTCATCTCTTAATGACGTAACGTTGGGTTCCGGTATTACTTCGCTTGGTAACTATATGTTCCAGGGCTGTACCTCGCTTGAATCGTTAGAGTTGCCCGCAAGTCTTACATATATGGGTACGTACACGTTCCAGTACAGCGGTCTGAAGAGCATAGAAATTCCTTCGGGCGTTTCAGTGTTCGGAACAAGCGCAACCGCTACCTCGTGCAAAGTAAGCGACTACGTTTACCTGTTCGATAGGTGTCTTAACCTGGAAACGGTAACGCTTCCGAAAGGGCTGTCACAAATGGGCGCCTACATTTTCCAAGGCTGTTCTTCACTTAAAACGGTGAATTACAGGGATACGGACGGCACTATCGTCGGCGAGGACGGTGCTATTACATTATCGCCTAACGTAAAGCTGATCGGCAACTATGCCTTTGCCGGTGTAGGAGTAAGTAAAGCAGTTATACCCGAAACCGTAACCACCTTGGGAACTTATATGTTCGCAAAAGTTAATCTTGCAACAAGCTTAACAGATACTACTAAGAGAGATTTTATATGTACTAATCTGGTAAGCGTGGAATTTCTTGCAAATGTAACTGAAACGCCCACGAACCTGTTTAACGGTTGCCCCGCGTTAACGAAAGTCGTTTTAAATTCAAAGATTACAAAACTCGGCGATAATATATTCGGAGATTGTACGTCTTTGAAAACGGTACAGGTTTACGATGCTACCAAATCGGAAGGTGAAAGAATAACGGGCGAAGAAGGGAAGGTTACGTTACCTGCCGGACTTACGGCTTTGCAATCGGGAAACTCCGCTACTACTACCTATGCGTTCTACGGCTCGGGAATAGAAGAAATTACGTTGCCCGCCGGCATTACGAATTTATGCTACAAAGCAACCGCAGGTAAAGAAGTAAGCACTGCTAATTACACGTTCCAGAATTGCGCATCACTCAGGGTTGTAAATCTGCACGGCAGCTTTACTGCAATAGGAAGTTCGGCGTTTAAGGGCTGTACGGCTCTCGAAGAAGTTAACGTCTTAGATGCCGAAGGCAATAAAACAACGAGCGGCTTAACGATCGTAGGCAACAGTGCGTTCGTCGGTTGCGCAAAATTAAACTCAATTGACCTTTCTAAGGTAACCACGCTGGGTACGTACGCTTTCCAGAATTGCACTTCGCTTACGGAAGTCGATTTGTCCGCAAATACGAATGATCTTCCCAACTATGCGTTCACCGGCTGCACTGCTCTTGAAAAGGTTACCCTTAACGAAAACGTTACTTCAATCGGTGATTACACGTTCGACGGATGTTCGTCGCTTAACGATATAGATCTTTCGCATATTACGAAGTTCGGTACTTGCTCATTCCGCGAATGCGGTTTGACTTCTATCAACTTGGCGGCGGTCACGTCTTTCGCCGGTAACGTATTCGATACTTGCGAATTGCTCGAAACGGTTACGTTGAACGATGAACTCACGGCGTTGGCTAAGTCAACATTCAGACAGTGCTATGCGTTAACGCAGATTACCCTTCCTTCTAAGATGACTATAACGGGCGACTATGCGTTTATAGGCAGCGGACTTACGAGTATAGTTATACCTGCAAGCATGGTTACCATTGAAACGAATACGTTTAACAACTGTAAGGATTTGGAAAGTGTAACGTTTGCTGAAGGTACTGCTTTAACGGCTATTAACAGCGGTGCGTTTGCAGGCTGCGGCAGCTTGACAAGTATATCATTGCCTTCAACGCTTACGACAATAGGCGGAGACTGCTTCTTGAACTGCTCGAGCTTAACTACTCTTACGATTCCCGCTTCCGTAACGAATATAGGCGTTAATGCTTTCGGCGGTGCGACAACTGTCGTCGTCGAAGACGAAAACGAAGCGTACTCCTCGCAGGACGGCGTAGTGTATACCAAGGGAGGCAAGCTTTTAAATATTCCTTATATGACTGTGGATGAGTGGGTTATTCCGGAAGGTATAACGGGTATTGCAGGCTATGCGTTCAACGGTAAGAATATCGGTACATTAAAGTTGCCCGCTTCGCTCACTTCACTTGACGCCAATGCGTTTGCTTATTTCAGCGGTACGGTAGATTTCTCTGCTACAACGGCTATAACGGAAATAGGCTCGCAGGTATTCAGAAATTACAAAGGCACGGCGGTTACTTTGCCTGAAACGGTAACATCTGTCGGCAGCAACGTATTCGAAGGCTGCGCAAATTTGACGGCGGTTACCTTACCTGAAAAGCTGCAGTCTTTGGGCGATTATGTGTTCCTTAACTGTACTGAATTAACCTCCGTAACAATTCCTGAAGGAGTTACGGCGCTGGGATTAGGCGTATTCAAGGGATGCACAGCTCTTTCGCGTGTGACCTTGCCTTCAACGTTGGAAACTGTTGTGGGTAACTCTTCTAACTATGTATTTGACGGTTGCGCTATCGAAAATATCGTATTCCCCGCAAACGTCAATAAAATACAGTATTGCTTCAAGGATTGCGTCGACTTGTTAAAGGTCACTTTCCCTGCCGCGCTTACGTCGGTCAGCAATATGTTTAGCGGTTGCACTGAAATAACCGAAGTGGTATTACCTGAAGGCTTAACTACGGTAGCGGGTAGTTTGTTCAAGAATTTCTCTAAGCTTACTACAGTAACGCTTCCCTCAACTATTACTTCTATCGGTGATAATGCGTTCGAAGGTACGGCTATTACCAAAGCTGACCTATACGAAGGATTGACATCGATAGGTAAGAGCGCGTTCTATGGTACTGCTATAACCGAACTCGTTATTCCTTCCACGGTGACAAGTATTGGTCAAAAAGCGTTCCAGCATTGCGAACAACTTGTAACGGTAACGCATACCACCGGCAGTGAGATGTTGACGCTCGGATACAACAGCACAAGTGCCGGCAACGGTACGTTTGGTTTCTGCACCAGTCTTAAAACCGTAAAACTCGGTGGTAATTTAGCTTTTGGTACTACGCCTGCGTTCGGATTGGAAGCCTATATGTTTGAAGACTGCACGTCTTTGGAAACGGTGGTCTTGGAAGAAGGTTTAACGAAATTAAATACCGGCGTCTTCAAGGGCTGCACCGCGCTTAAATCCATCAGCCTTCCTATGGGCTTAACGGAAATCGGCGCTAACGTATTTACGAACTGCACGTCGCTTAAATCTTTGACTATACCTGCTTCGGTAGAGAAGGTAAACGGTGCGTTTGTCGGTTGGACGAGTGAACAGGAAGTTATATTCGAGGTGTATGCATACGACGCTGCCGCATTTACCACGAATTGGTACGGCAACGATACTAATTACACTTACAAAGTGGTTTGCGTGAACCCCGTTTATGCGGAAACCGATTCCGGTAAGGAATAAAAAATTGGGTTGTTTGCGTAAAGCAAATTAACGAATCATAACAAATTTATGTAAACAACCCACTAAAAAACAGTGGGTTGTTTATGTTTTGGGCGGTCAATAGCTTTACTTTATGACAAAAAAAGTATATTATAATAGTGTAGAGTATTCTATCGACGTGTTGCCATGATTGGCAAAGGAGTATTTTATGAAAAACGAAGCGTTCAAAAAGTTTTATGCTAAACTGCGTTGGGAAGGCATATTGCGTGCATTTTTCTGCGGTCTTGCTATTGGCTTTATGGTATTGCTTTATTCGGCGACGTTATGCTGGTTTTTCGGTTTTAAGGGCATATGGCTGAGTATAGTGCTGTTTGTCGTAGCAGTTGCGGCGGTAACCTCTTTATTATATTTTTTGGTATTCAGCCCCGACACGAAAAAAACGGCTAAGCGTATCGACGAACTCGGTCTTGAAGAAAGAATAATAACTATGACGGAACTTGAAGGCGACAATTCCTTTATTGCTGTTAAGCAGAGGGAGGACGCTATGGCGGCTATCGGTAAATTGAACGCAGGCGCAATGAAGTTTATAGTATCCGTTCCTGTAATACTGACTTGCGTGGTCTTCGGCTTTTACGCAATGTGGATGACTGCCCTTCACGCCCTTAACGTAGCGGACGTCATGCCGAGCGGCATAGAACTTGTTCAGGGCGAAAAACCCGAACAATTTTACAACTTGGCATACAGTGTTGACGGTAACGGATTAATATACGGCGTTTATAACGGCGATATAAGTTTTATCGGCAATGATAAAAACAATAAAAAATGCGACGTTAAGGTTAAAGCCGGTGAAAAATCGGATGCCGTTATAGCTGTGGCTGACGATGGGTACGTTTTCGTGGGTTGGTCAGACGGATACGGTAATCCGTACAGAGAAAGCGTAACTATAAACGAAAATAAGATTCTTACAGCTGTATTTCAACCTATACCCGACGAGGGAGAAGAAATAGACGAAAAAGATGACGTGCAAAAAACTACAGCAGAAGTAAATGTCGGCGAAGGAACTATAAGCGCGCTTAAGTTGGCTGTCGGCACAAACGGCAATACTGCAACCACTATGGCTGCGGGCGGCGGTTTCTCACCCGGTACCGTCGGCGGTTACGGCGGCCCGAACAGCAATCCGATTCCTGGGGAGCCGGGAGAGCCTGGACCTTCAGATGAGGCTCCGCCTGATAATACCGGCAGCGAAGCCGGCGACGGTCCCGGTGGCGATGAAGGCGGCGATAATGATACAAGTGCGTCCAAGCAGGTAATTGACGGCAGCACCTATTACGGCGACGTGTATGACAACGCTTACGAAGACGCAATGAGTTATCTTAATTCCAACGAGGATCTTCCCGATTATTTAAAGAAAATTATTAAAGATTACTTTGATACTATAGCAATTTGACGATATAGCAAAAAAATATTTAACGAGGAAACAAAAATAATGGTTACAGAAAAGAACATTGAACAGTTCGGTAAACAATGCGAAAAGATATTTGCGGAAGTTTCGCGCGACGTTATCGGGCAGAAGGAAGTAGTGGAAAATACTATAATCGCGATGATTGCCGGCGGTAACGTTCTTTTGGAAGGCGTACCCGGCGTAGGTAAAACGCGTCTTGTAAGGTCGCTCGGAAGGGTTTTCGATTTGCCGTTTTCCCGTATACAGTTCACTCCCGACCTTATGCCGGCTGACGTTACGGGTACAAACATAATAGTTAAGGATGAGAGCGGTAACTCTTCATTCAGCTTCCAGCCGGGACCTATTTTCAGCAACATTATTCTTGCCGACGAAATTAACCGTGCGACACCCAAAACACAGTCCGCATTGCTTGAAGCCATGCAGGAACACAAAGTAACTGTTATGGGTGTTTCCCGTCCTTTAGAGGAACCGTTCTTCGTTCTTGCAACGCAGAACCCTATCGAACAGGACGGCACCTATCCTCTGCCGGAAGCGCAGATGGACCGTTTTATGTTTAAGCTTATAGTTCCCAACCCCAGCCTTAACGAGCTTATGGAAATCGTCAATATGACGCAAAAGACGATGGCTGAGGTTGCGGACAGCGTTTGTAACGGCGAGCAGCTACTTGAAATGCGAGCAACGGCAAACCAAATTCCGGTTGCCGAGGAAGTGTTGAAATACGCGATGACGCTAATTAGCGCAACTCATCCCGACGGCGAGTGTGCTACTGAGGCGGCTAAAAAATATGTGCGCGTAGGCGCCAGCCCCCGTGCGGGACAGGCTCTTATCTCCGCAGGTAAGGTTATGGCTCTTATCAAGGGCAGATTTAACGTTTCATATTCAGATATCAACACTTTGGCATACCCTGTTTTGCGCCACCGTATCAAACTCAATTTCGAAGCGGTTGCAGAGCGTATAAGCGCGGATGAAATAGTCAAGTTGATAGTTGAAGAAGTTAGCAGAAAATACAAAGATAAGTAATTAAAGTACTTTTAAAAGTGCGGAGCGGTTGATGAAAGGTTCACTTTTGAACGACGGGTTTTTCAGTAGGCTGGAAGCTTTGTCATTTAACTTAAGATCAAATCTTGCAGGATATTTCGGCGGCAAACACCTTGTCTCTACTTACGGACAAACGGTGGAATTTGCCGATTACAGGGAATATCAGCTTGGCGATGATATTCGCAGGATAGACTGGAATCTGTTCAGCCGTTTTGAAAAATATTTCCTTAAACTCTTTACCGATGAAAGGCAAATGCACGTCCAGATTTTTTTGGATTGCTCCGCGTCTATGGGCAAGGAAAGGAAGCACAAATCATCGTATGCTGTGGCAACGGCTGCCGCGCTCGGTTATCTTGCGGTACACAATATGGATAAGGTTACGTTCAATATTATGAAGGGTAACCGATCGGATAATCCGTTTGGTACGATTGTCGGCAAGACTGCTTTTTTCAGAGCGATAAGCGCGTTAGATGAAGTTGTGTTTGACGGGGATAACGATATCGAGGCTTGCGTTGCAAGCTGTCCCGACAGCGGTTCCAATAACGGTTTATCGGTTATTATTTCGGACTTTTTTACGGAAAGCAATTGGAAGAAAGCCGTGGATTATCTCAGCTATAAGAAGAGGCAGATATTGCTTGTTCAGGTACTTGCTCCCGAAGAAATAGATCCGACGTACGACGGACGAATAAATCTTATCGACGCAGAAGCAGAAGACGTTGCCGATCACAGAAATATGAAGTTAAAAATAACCCGCAGTATGCAAAAAGCATATGAACAGGCTTTAAAAGACTTTAAACAAGATATAAAGGATTTCTGCACTAAACGGAACGCCGGCTTTATTACCGTCAGTTCCGATACTCCCATAGAAAAAGTTCTTTTCGGGGAGTTGTTTAAAGTGGGTATTATGTCATGAAGTTATTGATTCCTTTGGGGTTATTGGGATTGATAGGAATAGCGGTGCTGTTTCTTATATATATTCTTAAACCCAATTATCAAAATAGAGTCGTTTCCAGTACGTTCGTCTGGAAATTGAGTATAAAATACAAAAAGAAGAGACTTCCCATCAGCAGATTGAGGAATATTCTTCTCATAATCTGTCAAATTCTCGTAATAGTTTCCTGTGCTATGATTTTAGCTAAACCCGCACAGGTATTAATGGAAAAAATAGATCAGTCCGAAGTCGTTATTATTATAGATTCGTCGGCTAGTATGCGTACGGGAACTGCCGATGAAAGCCGTTATTTAAGAGCGGTTGACCAAGCCTCCGATTTTGCCGACGAGGTTTTTTCACGCAACGGAATCGTTTCCGTTATAATAGCGGACAGAGATCCAGAGTTTTTGAATCTCAATACTGACGGGGACGATACCGTAATACCTGCGATGAGAATTTCCTCGGATAAAAAGTCGCAGCTTAACAGAGCGTTTAACGTCCTCAGGGAAGGAGAAACAGCTTGCTCTTACGGTACTGCCGATATGGATGAGACTATCGCTCTTTGTTCCAGCGTGGTTGATTTGAATCCTGATGCAAGAATATATTTTTATACCGACGCGGAATATGCTTACGTCCCCGAAGGTATAAACACTAAAAATGTGTCCGACAGTTCGGAATGGAATGCGTCTATTATTAACGCTTATTCCGAATTGCAGGATAACCATTATTCGTTTTTTGTTGAAGTAGCTTGCTACGGCAGAGCTGAGGAAGTGAAAGTAAAACTGCAGATACAGGGTATGAACACCGAAGATAAAAGCGAGCGTGTTCCTCCAGTCGATTGCTACGGCTCGGTTTTCTGTACCGAAGACAAAATTAAAACTATAATCTTCAGCGACAGAGATTTGAATGATTTGACTGATTATGAAAAGCAATCGGAAGACGTCGTGTTCGTATCTTTGGCTACGCCAGTAACGTCGTATCAATCCGTTCACGTATCCTTGGAGCTTTACGATTCATTGGTGGAAGATAACGATTACGATATCTACAACGGTTTAAAAGAAATACTTAACGTGCAGTATGCAAGCACGCTTACAAATCCCTTTATAAATTCGGCGTTAGACACCGTACGCAGTAATTTTGCGGACCGTTGGGATGTGCGCATCAGCGAAATAAGAGACGGCAATTACGCTTTAAGCGGTTTTGACTTCTATATTTTCGAGCATGCCGTGCCTAGCAGGTTGCCTACCGACGGCGTAGTGTTTATTATCGATCCCGATCAGATGCCGTCAGATTTAATGAGCCTCGGCGGTTATATGCCCTATAAAGACCACGGGTTATTCCTGTCGGCGGGTGACGAACACCCGATTACAAATTACATTCAACCCGATTATATTACGGTAAGTCTTTTAAGAGTCGTAACGTCTTACGATACAGCTCATTTTAAAGTTGCGATGTATTGTGAAAATCATCCTGCTTTGCTGATTAAGGATGAACGCGACGCAAAAGTAGTAGTTATGCCGTTTAGCTTACACTATTCCAATGTCGCAATTCTGCCTTATCTTTCAGTGCTTATAAGCAATATGTTCGTTAACTTTTTGCCTTCTACGGTTTCGGGTTCCGTCTTTGACGTTTATGAAGACATATCCTTAAATTGCCGCGGAAGTGAGCTTAGCGTAAGCTATAACGGCGAGGAAGAAAACACTTACGATACGTTCCCTGCGACTTTTAATCCGAAAGTTATCGGCACTTACTTATTAAAACAGGAAACTTTCGGAGGAAAGAAGATAGAGGATTCTATCTACGTCAGAATTCCCGCTTCGGAATGTAATATATGGAAAGTTGAAGACAGCTTAAAAAATCCGTTTGTAGTACACACCTACGGCGATTATTACAACGATTTACTACTTTATTTTGCGATTGCGCTTGTTTCGTTGCTATTCTTTGAATGGCTGTTGCAAATGCGTGAAAACGTGTAACGGAGGGGTAGAATAATGCGTAATTTCAGTATTTATTTTTCCCACCCGTGGTTATTGCTTTTAATTATTCCTGCAATTGCTTTTACTTTAATTCCGTATTTCATGCTTTCAAAGAAGTACAGGAAGACGAGAAACCGTATAACTTCGATTGTTCTTCACTGCATAATTATGGTACTTGCAATATCCGTTCTCGCAGGTATAGAATTCAGATATCAAGTGCCTAACCCCGAAAACGAAGTGATATTTTTGGTGGACGTTTCGGACACCCAGCAGGATGTTGCCGATAAGCGTGATGATTTTTTAAGATTGGCTTTAAACGACGGAAGAGACGGAAATGTAAAAATCGGTGTCGTTACGTTCGGCTTTGACCAAATGTATGCCGTACCTTTCACAAGAGACGTTTCAACCGTTTTTCAAAAATATCAGAAGGCGAATAAACCGAACACAAGTGCTACGGATATTGCTGCTGCGCTTGAATTCGCAAAGGATTTATTCGAAAATCCAGAAACGGCAAAGATAGTTTTAGTAACAGACGGAAAGGAAACGGACGAAGAGGCAATGGCTGCTATCCGTTTGGTTTCCGCAGGCGGAACCAAAGTCGACGTCGCATATATTTCTTCGCAGTATATTGAGGACGATTTACAGGTTGTAGGCGTCGAAATGCCCGACTATCACGTAAACTCCGAAGAGCAATTCAGCTTAGGCGTAACGGTTTACGGCAACCATGCGGCGCATGCGACAATAACCGTATCGGATAACGGAGTAATTGATTTGCAAAACGGTCGTCAGGACATTGACATGAGCGGCGGTTTGCAGACGGTTATGTTTAATCATACTTTTGATTCAAACGGTCTGCACGAGCTTAAATTCAGTATTGAGAGCGCTAAGGACAGTATAGATGAAAACAACGAATATACCACGTATATTAACGTTGAACTGTTTAATAATATTCTCATTCTGGAAAGATATAAAGGGCAGTCGGACTATCTTAAGCAAATGCTTACTGCCGGCGAAAAATATAAAGTAACGGTTGCTAATATCGAATCTGGCGAAAATATTCCCGCAAGCGTCGACGAACTCAGAGTTTACGACCAGATAATATTAAACAATATTTCCAACAAAGACTTAACCGAATATATGGTTAAGGATTTTGATAAAATGCTCGAATCTTACGTCAAAGATTACGGCGGCGGGTTGTTCACCGTGGGCGGAAATGATGAAAGCGGGGATGCCCATTCGTATAAAAGAACGGATATGTATGGAACTACTTATCAAAGTTTGCTCCCCGTACAAGCGATAGATTATACTCCCCCCGTAGGGCTTATGGTTATAATAGACCGTTCCGGCTCTATGGAAGGCGAACCTTTAGTAAGTGCAAGAGCAGGTGCCGCGGCGTGTATCGAAGCTTTGACCGAAAGAGATTATATGGGCATTATGACTTTGGATTCCGATTATAATGTCATTTTGCCGTTGACTCCATGCACTCAGGAAAGAAAGATAAAAGAAGCTATAGACAGCGTTCAGGAATCGACGGGCGGCACGGTGTTTGACAGTGCGATTGAAAGAGCCGCGCAGGCGCTTATATCGTTAAAAACCGTTGATAAACGTCATATAATAATAGTTACGGACGGACAGCCGGGCGGCGATGCGAAAGATTACGAAGACCTTATAAGTTTTTATTATAACGGACCTTATCACATAACGGTGTCCATGGTTCTTATAGGCGTTGAGGAAAATTCCTCCGCCGCTGAAAAAATGAAGCACGCTACCGATTTGTGCCGCAAAGATGAAAATTCGGAGCCTGAAGGTAAAACTTACGCAAGTACAAACCACAATTATCTGATTAACGCAATGCGCGAGGATTTGAAGGCGGACTCGATAAAGGAAGTCAACATTCCGGAAGGCGGTTTTCAGCCGATAGTTTACAATGAATTTTCGCCCATAGTTAAGAATGTGGAGCGTGACAGCGAAAACGGTAAAGCAAATGCCCTTACGGTTAAGCTTGACGGCTTTTACGGCGTTAAGGTAAGAAGTAATGATTACCTTGTTTTAACCGGAGATTATGATGTTCCTCTGTATGCGCAATGGAAATACGGTAAAGGCTCCGTCGGCAGTTTTATGTGCGACTTAAACGGCAACTGGTCGGCTAATTTCATTTCGGACACTAACGGACAAACTTTGGTGTTAAACGTAATAAAAAATTTACTGCCTGCGGAAAATATACATCCGAAAGAAATAAACGTAGAACTTAACGAAGGCAATTATCTTAATCAGTTAAGCATTTACGGCGCTTTAAAAGACGGCGAATACATCAAGGGACGAATAGAGAGTACCGGTGAAGATGTCGAGACGTTAGCTAACTTTGATAAGATTGGCGGAAACAACAACGACGGTTCTTGCTATGTGACTTTGGCAATGACGGAGGCAAACAATTACAGCAGATGTAATTTTGTGCTTAATAAAAAAGGTGTTTACAAGATAATATTGGTTAAATACGACGCAAACGGGAATGAACTTGCCACTTATGAAACGTATAAAAAATTCTCTTATTCGAAAGAATACGATTTGACGGTGGAGGATGAAAATACGCTCAAGAGCAAGTTGGCATATCTGTCGGAGAAATCAAACGGTGCGTTTATTGCCGATATAGAAGATCCCGTGGAAATTTATAGTAGCTTCGTTGTAGCGTTGGACAGGGTTTACGACCCCAGGCTTGCTTTAATAATTACGGCGATAGTGCTTTTCCTTTTGGATATTGCCGTACGTAAATTCAAGTTTAAATGGTTACACGAAATTATTCGGGATAGAAAGAATAAGAAGAAATAGTTTTTTGCCTGCGGTGCAAGTGCGGTAGGCTAATGGTAAACACGGCGAAAGCCCGTTTGGGTTTTCAAGGAGTATATGTATGAAAAAGTCCAAAATTGTCGCTTTTGTTTTGACTATGGCGATAATTATGCTGTCAATTTTTGTCGCGGGATGTTCAAGTTCCGTTGGACTTGATAAGCCATACGGATTAAGTATAGACGAATACAATAGGCTTAGTTGGGTTTCCGTTGACGATGCGCGCAGTTATATCGTTTCGGTAACGGATGCCAACGGAGCAACTCAGGAGGAAACGTCACGAAGAGCAAACTATTCCCTTGTCTATCTGCAGGTGGGCGATTATGAAATCAAAATCAAAGCGATAGGCGACGGTAAAAAAATCGGTAATTCCGTTTGGTCGGAAACGTATTATTTCCACCGGGATTACGAAACGGGTTGTCTTTATACGCTTATTAACAACGACTCCGAATACGAGATAAAGAGCGTAGGCTCTGCCGCCGGAGAAATAGAAATAGAGAATTCGTACCGCGGTAAACCCGTAACGTCGGTTGGCGATAGCGCGTTCAGGGGCAGCAGAAGCGTAGAAAAGCTTATATTGAGTAAGAATATCAACTATATTGGCGCCAGCGCTTTTTATAATTGCCTCAATCTGACTGAAATAAATATACCCGATACAGTAAACTTTATAGGAAAATCTGCTTTTCAATCTTGCAGTTCGTTGGCTTCAATAACTTTACCTAAAGGATTAACCGAAATCAGCGAATATACATTTGCTTATTGTCGTTCGTTGACGGAGATAGATTTAACGGGTATCGAGTCGATAGGTTATTCTGCGTTCACCAATTGCGACAAGTTGGAAGGTCTTGTAATTCCCGAAAGTGTAACTTCACTGGGCGACAGCGCTTTCAGTAATACGACAAGTTTGAAAAGCGTTACGTTTACTTCGGGTTTGGAAACGCTCGGCAATAAGTCGTTCAGCGGGTGTACCCAGTTGGAGGAGCTGAATTTTTCTTCGGACGGTAGCTTGAAAGAGATAGGACAGAATACTTTTTCTGGTTGTAAGGCGTTGACTCGGGTCATTCTTCCCGAAGGCTTGGAGGTTGTCGGTTACGGTTCGTTTTCTTCTGCCACTAACCTTGAAGACGTTGCAATTCCGTCAAGCGTAACGCGTGTCGGCGGATATGCGTTTAACAATACAAAAATTTATAACGAAGCAATAGCTAACGGCGACGCGTTTGTGTACGTAGACAATTGGCTTGTTCAAATAGCGAGGGGCAATGCGGAATCGGATTGTCCTAATGTAAAAATGACGGGTATTATTTCCGATACAAACGGCGCAGACGAAAGAATTCCGGACGTGGATTCAAGTGTGGACGGTGGGTATCAGGCAAGGTTTAAACCTGGCGTAGTTGGTATCGCCGATTCTGCTTTCAGCTATTGTTCCTCGCTTATTTTTGCGGAAATTCCTCTATCTGTTAAGTTTATAGGTAATTATGCATTTTTGGGCTGTGAAAACCTTTACAGAATAAACACTCTCAGCGGATTGAAACGCATTGGCGTACAGGCTTTTAAAAACTGTACAAAATTACTTCAACTTAATTTTAGCGAAGGATTGGAAACTATCGGAAGAGAGGCGTTTCGCGGTTGTACGGCTTTGGTAAACCCCGAAGGCAGAAATATAATTCCGCAATCCGTAACTCAAATCGAACCCGATGCGTTCTATGAAGCGGGTCTTTGGAGTATGCCTGACGAATACGGCGTTATTTATGCGGGTAATTGGATAGTGGGGTATAACGCGCCTGAAGGAGGCGCCGTCGACGACAGTTGGATGGATGATTGGATAAACGGTATGGAATGGCGAGCGGCGCCGAAGTCGCAATACGATATCGTAATAGGAAATCCCTATTATGAGCAAAGCGGCGACGATTCAAGCGTCAATATCGCGGATTATGCTTTTTTCAATATCAATTACCGTTATTATATGATGTACGTACTGTATCCCGAATTGTTTAAAGACAGCATAGTTTTCCCCACGCGCCCTAAGGAAGGAATTCAAACCATAGAAGGGCTTGAATATACGAAAAACATCGGCGAAGGCGCATTTTACGGATGCAATCAATTAACTACCGCATTTGTTGGGAACAACGTAAAAGTAATTAAAGATTATACTTTTTACGGTTGTGAATCATTGGAAACGGTTAACATTCCGTATATGCTTGAAACTATCGGCAAGTCGGCGTTTTATAATTGCGAAAAATTGAAGAATGTTGTAAATTCGGAAGCGCAGTCGGCTTTCCCCGATTTTGAGGGGTTAAACCTTTACGGATGCAGAGTAAACACTATAGGCGATTATGCATTCTACGGTACGGCAATTCGTGAAATTAATTTCGGTAATAGGCTGGTAAATATAGGCGAGGTATCTTTTTACAACTGTGAAAACCTTACCGACGTTAAATTGCCGGATACCGTAAAAGAAATAAAATACGCAACATTTGCCAGATGCGGTGCGTTAAAAAATGTCGAAATGGGTTCAAATACTCAAACTATCGGCGATTATGCGTTCTACGGCTGTAAAGAATTATCCTATTTTAATATTCCGGATTCGGTTAAAACAATCGGAGAATATGCATTTTTTGATAGCGGTCTGCAAAACGTTAATTTCGGAAGCGGTTTGAAAAAAATTGGCTCATATGCGTTTGCTTCGACTAAATTGCAATCTGTTACGCTTTTTGATAGCGTGGAGGTTATAGGCGAATACGCGTTCAGAAATTGCAACGAATTACAGACGGTAACGCTTCCAGACAGCTTACAGCAAATAGGGCTGCACGCGTTCTACGGCTGTAGCAATATGACTGTTTACCTTCAGCACGGAGCTAAACCCGACGGTTGGGCTGTTATGTGGAACTCATCGTACCGCCCCGAAGTTTGGGGGTGCAAACTATCCGAAGACGGTTCGTACGTGGTATCGGTAACTGTCGGTGAAAATACTTTTGCCAATTCTGATTCGATAGAAGCGTACGGGGTAATAATTAACGCTCCCGCCCGTGCAGGATACGTATTCCGCGGTTGGACCACACAGGAAAACGGGGTGGAAGTAGAGTATACTGCGAATCAGTTAACCGAAGTCCCCGCAGGCACGACTTTATACTCGGTTTGGGTACAGCAATAAAATGTATAAAACTTAAAATATGCGCATAAAATTCTTTCCGCCGTGTTATTAAAAACACGGCGGAAAATTTTTTTGTAATGGAAAAATTTTTATGCGTTAAAAATTTGTGAAATGTTTGTCGTTCGGGGTATTTTATTTGACAATACATATATAAAAGTGATAATATGGAAACTGTAATTTTATATAGAGTACTATACCCTTTCGGAATTTAGGGCTCGGAGGAGATACACATAATGAGGAAATTTTTAGCGGCTTTATCGTTGTTATTCGTAGGAACCGCCTGTGCTTTTGCGGCGGCTTGTACGAATAAAAATACGGTAAATATTTCGTTCGACGTGAACGGCGGCGTTGAGATTGCCGACGTAATTAAACAGTCGGGCGAAGAGTACACTCTTCCTGTTCCCGAAAGGAGCGGTTACGAATTCGAAGGCTGGTATTTAACAGTTGATTTCTCGGGCAGTCCCGTAGAAACGGTTTCTGCAACCGAAAGCGTAACGTATTATGCAAAGTGGGCGCAGCTTTATGCTATAACGCTTGAATTAGACGGCGGCACTCTTTCTCAGTCTACGTTGCAATTGAAAGCGGGGGCTAACGTTTACGATTTTATGTCGGACTATGTACCCGTAAAGAGCGGACTTACGTTCGGCGCTTGGTTTAACGGCGATACGGAACTTGCAAGAAATACGAGAATGACCGAAAACGGTTTAACTCTTAAGGCGAAGTATAAGGTCGCTTACAGTGTTGAAGTCTATAAGCAGAACATGGAAGGCACCGAATACGTTAAAGACGAAGAGATTATATCTGGATCCGACTATATAGGTGCCGTGGTTTCTCCCGAGCAGACGTTTACCGGCTTTAAGAAGGTTGATAATGCCGAAGAAGTAACGAACAAGACGCTCAGTGCAACAGCAAGCGAAAACGTGTTTAAGCTTTATTTCGACAGAGAAGAGTATACGGTCAACTTTGTGTCCAATTATCCTGACGGTTCGGCAAACACTATGCGCACCTTTACGGTTAAGTACGGTACGGAAGTAGAACTTCCCGTTGACTTTGTATTCGAAGGCTACTGCCTTGTCGGTTATTCTACCACACAGAGCGGCGAAGCGGAGTATGCCGTTGACTATGTTGATACGGTTCTTTATAAGAAAAACGGTGAAAGCACAACGGAAAGCGTTAAATTCTCACCTGAAAGAAACACTTCTCTTTACGCAGTATGGAATAAAGGTTATACCGATATGTTCGGAGGGAACGATTATATGTTCCTTCTTGACGAGGAATCTGAAGTTATATACCTTGCCCGCGGCAACGTGTTCTTCGAGGGAGAATACAGACCTCTTACGAAAGGCTTTACTATCGTAACCGGTTCCGACCCCGTTGAGGGCAGACTTAACGCCGACGGTACGTTCGTGTACTCGACTCCCTCGAGAACGACAAGAACGTATTACAAATACACGTCTGGTAGTGTTGACGAAGACACAAGAGTAACGTTAAGCGCTTATAACGATATTTACTATACTTTCAAAAAAGACGGTACGGACGTTACGTCGTCTGGCAGTTACACCATTGAAGACGGTATGTACTACGTACACTATACGAATGGCGAGCTTAAAGGTTCGGACGCGGTTATGGTTCTCGGTACGCTGAGCAACGGCACTAACGCTTTCCAGGTCCGCAACGAAGAAGACATCGCAATGGGCGTTATCCCCCGTATAGGCATTGATTTGAGCGGAAGAGTAGGCGTTTACTCTAACGGCGTATTGGGCATTTCGCTTAACGGCTTCGGCGTGGCTACTCTCAATACGGGTTCGCAAGCAGCAAATTACAATTATACTATAAACGAAGACAGAACGGAAATTAATTTAACTGCCAGCTTCGGAATGAGCGTCGGCGTGGCGCGCCTTATGGAGCTTGAAGGCTTCTCCGGCTATATGTTCTATAACGAATCAATGGATTTGAGAATAGAGCAGGACGGCGGTTCGCTTACGTTAGACGGTATTTGCCGTGCAACTTACGTTAAGGGCGATACTGTAATCAGCGGCTATTATATTAGTATGGGTTCCTATACTATGGGCGGCACGATGGTAAGAATACTTGCCGACGGCGCAAGCTATAACGTGCTTGTCAATTCGGTTACCAACCGCATTACCAATGAAGACGGGTCCGTTACCAACGTAACTACCCACAGTTACGCTGAAAAGCCTTTGACATATGCAGAATATAACTATGCGGACGCGAACGGCGTTTACTATCACACAATCGTCCTCGACGATACTCAGGTAGGAAAAGCAAGCGTTTATATGCGCGTTTCGCAAACCGAATACGTGAAAGTAGCAACAGGTACTTATGAATTCAACAAAGAGACCAATGCTTATTTGTTCACCAAAGAAGAGTTTTTCGAGGTTGAGGGGGCAAGCAGTGCAGTTATAGATATGGCTGCTATAACTTCGTTCGTTTTCTCTACCGGCGAATATACGTCGACTAACTCGCTCGGAATGAGTACTACATACAACGTAATTTATTGGCTTACGTCCACGACAAGTGAAGAAACGACGGATAATACTACGGTATATACAGGCGCAGATAACGCTAAACTTACCTTGGTTGCGGGCTTTGCGATTTTCAATAACGGCGACACGGTTGTGAGCGGAAGCTATTCGGTTAAAGATGATTTGCTTAGCATTACGGCGGCGTCAAACGTGCAGTATTTAAGAATTAACGAGGAAGAGAAAACTTTCATCATTCTTGCAACCGCGCCTTATACCGCATACGAAATAAAGAGCGACGGCAGCTCCGTAAGAACCGATTACATTTATTTTGACGGAACTGCGAACGGCGCAACGTATTCTTACAAGGACGGCGACGATACAATCACGCTTGAAGGTGCGTTTGTAAGAACGGACAGAACGACCGAGTTTAATTACTTTATCTTTACGTTCACTGCCGTTTCGGGTGAAAAGTTCGACTTCATTATGGTGTCGGGTTCATCTAATTCGTATTTTGCAAAGTTCAATACTGAATATAACGGCGAATACGAATCGGAAACGGACGGCGTTTTATCGCTTGACGGATATAACTATAAGGGTTCGTATATAAGTGCGGACGGAAATAAATACGAAGGATATTACACGGTTGTTTCCGAAAAAGTTATCGCATTACAGGTTACTTCGGCGTACAGTTTCTACTTCGATTTGGGAGAAAACAAAACTTTCACCCTTCGCGGTACGGAGTACGGCACTTACCTTGTAATGGATAACGGCAGCAGCCACGGTGTGTTTGCAGAATTAGACGGCTACGGCAATGCAAAGGTATTTAAGGCAAGAAATGAAGACGGCGAATCGGTGCGCGATTTTATCGATGAAAACGCAACTTATTCAATTGCCGACAGACTGTATACCATATCTTATACCGAAAACGGTCAGGCAAAAAAAGTTGTCGGTAAGTTGATGGTTTACACCACGTCAACCGGTTATTTCAACGCGTTCGTTATTATTCACGACGAAGTTGTTCAAACTTATGTAAATGAGAAAGATTTCTCTGTTTTGATTCTTGACAATTCTGGCAACGCAATTAAATACGATTCCCGCGGGTTGAGAGAAAACGGAACCTATACGCTCATAACCGACAGTGTTCTTTCATATGTAAACAGGACCGGTACGGATGCGTATATTTACCTCTACAACACCGAAAAGGCTACGGCAACAACCGTATCGCTCGAACCCGTAGCATACTATGCTGAAAATCTTGAAGCACTTCAGTTCAACAGGTTTGGTATTGCTACTATCAAAGGCGAGACAAGAGTTTACTATTCCAAAAACGCCGAAGGCACGGTTACTATTTACCGTCTTCCCGAAGAAGGCGAAGCGGCAAACGAGTACGGTTTCGTTGAACAGGATTTCGGTAAGTTCGATAACATAAAAACTTACGACGGAAACACTTACTACATTAACTACGGTTACGACCTCAGCTTCTCACGCGTAGAAGAAACGAAAGATAAATACCCTGTTTTAGTAAGCTCGAAAGAGGTTGACGGAAAAGTTAAAAACTATATGTTCCCGTTACAGGATCTCGTATTTACTCCTTCCGGAGCTGAGGAGTTCTCTGTCAGCGGCAAGGTTACTATAGTAGACGGTGACGATAAGACTAACGATACATATAACTGTACGGTAGTGCGCGAAGTGGTTGACGGTAAGACAGAGACTTACGTCGTTATTGCTCTTAGAATGGGTTATTACCGTTTCGACATAGATTTGACGTTCAAAGGTGAGGATAACTACGGCAGAAGCAACAGCTCTTACGAAGTTGTCGGAATGAGCCGCAGAATAGAATTCCCTTCGTACAATTATTTGTATACGGTATATATGTACAGCATGTTCGATTCGATGCTTGGCACCAACATGGCGGCTGGTATCACCAATACACTCGGTACTATTACCATAATGTTCGACTACGACGAAGACGGCAAAGTTATCGGCGCTGTGTATGACCCCGAAACGGGCGAGCTTGCTTACGTTAAGGACGAAGAAGGCAAAGATACTAACAGGTACGTAAACGACGGCGGTTATATCAGCGCAGAGTTCGGCGAAGATTCCGGCATTTATGATGCAGACGGAAACCTCATTAAAATCACTCACGGCGAGTACACCCTTGAAACTCAGAACAGAACGACGATGTATACCGTTGATTTCGTCGGTGAGGACGGCTACAACTACCGTTTGAGGTTTGTTTACGAAGCAATTCAGCAGTTGGGCGCATACGGCTATCGCCTTTATGGCTTGACCAGAGTGCAGACGTTGAGTTTCGGTGATTATACTGTCGAAGTTGAAAGAGTAATCGGTTCCGACCTCAGCAATATGTACAGGGGAGGAATAATGTTCCTCAACTTAAAGCAGGGCGAAACGGATATCGAAATGACGTCCGGCATAATTAAAGAGGACGGCTCCGTAATCTACATCGTAAGGACTTTCGGCGAGGGCGACGATAAAGACAAGATTCTCTCGACTAAGTATTACACGATCGAGTTCAAGGAAGTTACGAATGAGACCGTTGGCGGTGAGAACGATAACAGAATAGTTCCCGTTTACGAATCCGTAAAGGTAACAGAAGAAGACGTAACGACCGTTTACTCCGAAGACGGCAAAACCTACGTGGATATGACGGGTGGCGATATCAGATTGATTTACGTTAACGGAAGGGGTTACCTCGTAACCGAAAGCAATTATGACTCCGCGACAGGCACATATACCGTAAAGACTTACGCTTCGTCTTATATCGTTGAAATCAAGGAAGGTAAAGCGGTTATAACGGAAATTAAGGAAGAAGAGGAAGAGCAGGAAAACGTTTAACGCATACACGTACTTCTCATACAAGTAATAAAAGATAATTATAAGGATAAAACAATGACCAAATTGAGAAAATCAGCTATCAGTATTTTGGCAGTAATGTCTGCGGCATGTCTTGCATCGAGCGCAGTAGCATACGCATACAAAGATAACGGAAAAAATACGGTTTTGGCGCAAACGAATATAAACAGAGTAAACGCATCGTTTGATAACCGTGCGCAGGACTTTTTCGACAGCAGCGTAGTTTACAGACTGCCTGAAACGGTTTCTTCGCAGGACGACGTATCCGTAATAGTGACTATGGATACTCAGACCGTGTTGGATGCGTACCGTAATTCCGACAGTAATAAAGAATTTAAAGAATACTCTACGACCAAAGAAGCTAAGAAAATTGCGGAAAGAGTAAAGTTTGACGCTAACCAGCTTATCACTCAGATAGATAAATCGGGCATAAGCTATTCGCTCGGCAACAGATACGATACGATTTTAAGCGGTTTCGAAGTTACTGTAAAAGCCAAGGATTTCGATAAGCTCGACAGTTTGCTCGGCAATAAAGCTACGCTTATAGTAGGCGACACGTACAACAAGTGCGAGACGGAAGTAGTAACAAATGACGTAGAAGTTTATGAAACAGGTATTTTCGATAGCTCTTCTTCGGAATATCAGGGCGACGGCGTAGTTGTAGCCGTTCTTGATACGGGTCTTGACTATACTCACACAGCTTTCAGTGTTGATAATTTCACTACCACGCAGGAGGCGTTCACCTTAAACTATGTTTCGGGCAAAATAAGCGAAACCACTGCTTCAAAGCACACGACTAATCTTACGGGTAGCGACGTGTACGTCAGCAGGAAAGTTCCCTACGCGTACGACTACGCGGATAAGGATCCCGACGTTTTCCCCATAGATTCTCAGCACGGAACTCACGTTGCGGGCATTATAGCGGGTAAAGACGAAACTATAACGGGCGTCGCTCCCAACGCACAGCTTGCAATAATGAAGGTTTTCTCCGATACGCAGTCGGGCGCTAAAACTTCATGGATACTTGCGGCTTTGGAAGATTGCGTGGTGTTAGGCGTTGACGTAATAAATATGTCGCTCGGTACTTCCTGCGGCTTTACAAGGGAAGTAGACAAGGAAAATATAAACAGAATTTATGACAGTATAAAGGATGCTGGCATCTCGCTTATCGCGGCTGCGTCAAACGATTACAACGCGACGTTCGGTTCGGATAAAAACGGCAGCAACGGCACGACTTACAACCCCGATTCGGGTACGGTAGGTTCGCCTTCCACGTTCGACGGCGCTCTTTCCGTCGCTTCAGTAGACGGCGTAAAAACACCTTATCTTATGTACGGTGACGACATCATTTATTTCACCGAAGCTTCCACTTCGGCTTCCAAGAGGAAGAGCTTTGTTGACGACGTGTTAAAGACCGTAGGCGAAGGCGTAACCGAGCATGAGTTCGAGTATGTAACTATCCCCGGCGTAGGTCGTTCTTCCGACTATATAGAATCCAAAGAATTTTATCAGGGCAAAATCGTGCTTGTAAAGCGCGGTGATACTACGTTCGAAGATAAGGTAAGGATTGCGCTTAAAGAAAAGGGTGCGTCGGGTATAATAATTTATAACAATGTTTCCGGTACTATTTCAATGTCGGTCGGCAAAGATATCGGCGCGGTTTGCTCTATTTCGCAGGATGAAGGCGAAAAGCTCGCTGCTGCTCAGACGGGTATATTAAAAATCAGCAAAACGCAGACGGCAGGACCTTTTATGTCGGACTTCTCGTCTTGGGGACCTACTTCCGATTTGCGGATTAAACCCGAGATTACGGCACACGGCGGTGAAATATTGTCCGCAATACCCGGACAGGGTTACGACAGACTTTCGGGTACTTCGATGGCTGCTCCCAATCAGGCGGGTGCAACTGCGCTTATACGCCAATATGTAAAGTACAGCGGCACGTTCGGTACTCTTGATGCTCAGGATAAGGACACATTCAAGAAAGTTACCGCTTTGGTAAATCAGCTTATGATGTCCACTGCGGACATAGTTTACAATAAAAACGGCTTGCCCTATGCGGTAAGAAAACAGGGTGCAGGACTTGTAAACATAACAAAGTCTTACACGTCGGCTTCGTATATAACCACTTACGACAAAGACGGCGAACCGATGGATAAGAGTAAGATCGAACTTGGCGACGACAAGAATAAGTCCGGCGTTTATGAAATGACTTTTGATATCAATAACGTCAGCGCAAGCAGCGTTACTTACGATATCGGCTCGATAATTACAACGGAAGGAGTAAGCTCGACGCTTACCGGTCACGGCGATACGACCATTACTCAGGACGGCAGACTGCTTGACGCGAATACGGTAGTCAAAAGCGTAACCGGCGGACAAAGCAGCGGCAATTCCGTAACGGTGTCGGCTAACGGCACGGCTAAGGTAACCGTAGTTATAACTCTTTCGGATGCGGATAAAGAATATCTTGACAAGTCGTTCGCTCACGGTATGTACGTAGAAGGCTTCATAACATTCAAGGCGACAAGCGGTACGACAGTGGATATGAACGTTCCCGTACTTGCGTTCTACGGCGACTGGACGGAAGCTCCTATTTTCGATGAAGAATACTACGATACTCACGCAGACGAAATAAACGCAGGCCTTGATATGGAAGATAAGCTGATGGCGGACGCGTATGCAACGCGCGTAATCGGCGGACTGTACAGCGATTATATTTCAACTCTCGGCACCTATTATTTCGTGCAGGACCCTTCAACTCCTCAGATTGCGGCAAGCAAAGAGCATATTGCAATATCCAATAATCAGGACGGTCAGGCTTCTTCGATAAACAGCATTAGAAGCATTTCCGCAGGACTTTTGAGAAACGTCAAGAAAATATACGTGACCGTTGTCGAAGACGCGACGGGCAACACTATTTTCAGTAAGGAAATAAATAATCAGCGCAAATCGTACAGCAGCGGTAATACGATATACGCTTCGTCTATAGACGTTGAATTTTCCGCTTTGGAAAACGACCTCAAAAACAACACGAGGTATACCGTAACCTTGGCGGCGTATATCGACTACGGTGAAGAGAGTGAACAGAAAAACGTAAGAAATACGTTTACGTTCCCCTTGTTCGTGGACTTCCAAGCTCCTATAGTAACCGACGTAGCATACCGTACCGAGTACGATAAAACGACTAAAACGACGCAGCTTTTTGCGGATTTGAGCGTATACGACAATCACTATGCAATGGGTTTGCAGTTAGGACAGATTATACCCGCGGAACCCGGTTCGGAATATGCGTTTACGATGGCGTCTTTCGGAAAATATATAATCCCCGTAGTTTCTTCGTTTAATTCTACGGCGACCGTGACGGTAGAATTGACCGATTATATTGCCCAGATGAAAAATTCAAGCGGCCTCAGCTTTGACAGCGACGGCAACGCGTCTATCGAATATAACAACAATTCGTTTATCGCCAACGTTTACGACTATGCTATGAACTCGGCAACGTACGAAATAAGACTTCCCGACGAAGTTATGGCAGTTATGTTCACGCAGGACGAAATCGAACTCAGCCCTAACGAAACGCTTGACTTAACTTCCCCCGAAATCGGCGCGCTCAGTATTTATCCTGTCAGCACCTGGTCTCAGGTCCTCGATTACGAGTCTGAAAATCCCAAAATAGCCGATGTTATTAATCAGACTATTTTGGCAAAGAAGAGCGGTGAAACCAATATTATCGTAAAGGGAAAGGACGCTAACGGTAAAACCGTATCGGCTTCCGTAAAAGTAAAAGTTCTTTCGGAAACAGATGAAGGCTACGTAGGCGATTATTCCTTGCCCGAAGTCAATAAGTTTACGTTAACAGGCTACACGACAAACAAAGCGTATTATTCGATATCGTCATCCGAAAGAGAAATTGGAATGACGGGCGGCACATACAATTTCGCAGGTGATTATAATCTTTCGATGTATCCCTCTGAAAGCGTAACTCTCAAATATGCTCTTGATTCATATTTTGAAGACAGAACGGCAGTGACGTTTTCTGTCAGCGATGAGAATGTCGCTACGGTAACCGAAGACGGTACGATAGTTGCACAGGCGGAAGGAAACACCGTAGTATTCCTCAACGTAACTTTCGACGGTAATTCGACTATTAACTCCGCGATGGTAAATATAGTCGTAAAAGATCCGTTTACGACGAACAGTATTTATCTTAACTCATACAAAGGTCTTGGCGGCGAAGTCGTAATTCCCGACGACAGAGGCATAACGACTATTTATGCTTATGCATTCTCCAATTACGAATATATAGACAAAGATCCTGCCGCAGGCGACGTAATCGACGAAGAGGATCCTTACTACATCAAGCAGTGGTATATCGGTGAAGATACTATAACTAAGGTAGTAATTCCCGAAGGCGTTGAAGAAATTCAGGCTTATGCCTTTACAAAGCTTACCGCATTGAAGGAAGTTGTTCTTCCCACAACGCTCAAAAAGATAGGCGTAGGCGCGTTCTTAGGTTGCGAAAACCTTGATACGATTAACCTTGAATACGTGCAGTTTATCAATGAAAATGCATTCTACGGCTGCAAGCTTTCAAGCGTTTCGTTAAACAGTGTGGTTGCTATCGGAAACTATACGTTTGCAAATTGCAAACTCAACAGCTTGGTGCTTCCCGCTTCCGCACAGTCTCTCGGCATCGGCGCGTTTATGTCAAACGAAACGCTCACCAGCATAGTATTCGAAGCTTCCAAAATGAAAATCGGCTCCAGAGCTTTTGCTAACTGCGTTCAGTTGATGGCGGTTAATATAAATGCGGCGGTTGTTTCCTCGTATGCGTTTGCCGGTTGTTCGATGCTTAAAAGCGTAACCCTCGGCAAAGACGTTTCTGTAATCGGCGAGTTTGCATTCGCAGGTACAAAGGTTTCGTCGTTTATGCTTGATGCGCGCAATACCCAATTCACTTTAAAGGAAGGCGGTGCGCTTATATTCAGCAGCGATAAAAATGAACTCGTGCTTGTTGCTCCCGCATATTCGGCAAGAACGATTACAACGGATGCAACTGAAATTGCTGCGGGTGCTTTTGCGGGCAACAGTAACTTAGTTTATCTGTACGCTAACAACGCAATTTCCGTAGGTGCTTACGCGTTTGCAGATTGTACAAGTCTTCGCCGCGCATATCTCGATAAGGTAGAAGACATAGGCGATTATGCATTCTATAACACGGGATTGACGTCAACTCCGGATTTAAGTAAGGTCGGCAATATCGGCAACTATGCATTTGCAGGGACTTCTATAACTTCGGTTAATGTGGCGGACGACGCCGTTATCGGCAATTATGCGTTTGCAATGAATACAAAGCTTGTCGAAGTAACTGTCGGTAAGAGAGTAAACGTTGGCGCTTATGCGTTCTACTCGCCTATAAACTTTGCGGCAGTATACGAAAACAATGCGGAAGATTACAATATCGCAGATTATACCAATTTATTCTTAATGTATTATACGCCGTTCGCTTATACGCCCGATGGCGGCAATACAACTTACACCTATTACCGTTATAATTATGCTCTTAACTCAACTTCCGCACTTGAAAGTGTAGTGATAGGCGATGAAGCGGTTTTAAACAACAGCGCATTCAGAGATAATACAAGACTCACTTCGCTTACGCTCGGCGAAAGCGTGAAGATAGGAGACTACGCGTTCTATAACTGTTTCGGCTTAACGGACGTTGAGCTTGATGGAATAGAAGAAATCGGCGCTTATGCGTTCTCCGGTACGGAGACATTAAACTATACAAGAACGGGCAGCACGTTTGCCGTTGCATACGAATACGCTTATGAAAACGGCGAACGCATAATAACCGACTTGTCGATATCGTGTGCCGCTCCTCAGATTGCAGAAGCGAATTTAACTTCGGTAACCGACTTGGGACTTGCCGCATTCGCATACAATAAGGCCCTTGCGAAAGTAACTCTCGGCGCAAATATGGAAGAAATTCCCGCATATGCTTTTGCTTATACAGGTATTTCCGAAGTGGTTTTACCTACAAAAGTAGAAGCTGTGGGCGGTTACGCGTTTGCAGGCACAAAGCTTGAGCAGGTTGACCTATCCAACGTTTGGTATATCGGAAGATATGCGTTTGCAAGTACCGAATTAACTAAGGTAATCTTGAATACCGACGGCGTTATAATAAGCGGTGCTGCGTTCGCAAACGATAATAAACTTGCTACTATAGAGCATCTCGACAATGCAGTGGAAATAGGAGAAATCGCATTTATCGGCACTGCGCTTGAAAGCGTTACGTTGACGGATGCGGAATATATAGGTTCGTTTGCGTTTGCAAATTCCAAAGTAACACAGGTAACGTTCGGTTCTGCTCTTGCAGAGCTTGGCGACAATCCTTTCTCAAAGTGCGATATCGCTACTTTCGGCAGATTAGAGGATAAGAAGCTCGGCGTAAGCGTTATCGTCAAGGAGCTTGTCGAAACGTATGACGTAAGCAAAACCGTAAAAGTAATCGACGGCGTTTTATATCAGATGGTTCCCAACGGTATGGAGCTTATTTCCTATCCCGCAGGCAAGCAGGATAAAGACTTCACCGTACCCGAAGGCACCGTAAGAATCAGCGCAGAAGCGTTCGCTTACTCACAGGTTAAAAACGTAACCCTTCCCAAAACTGTCGTAACGCTCGGCGATAAGGTGTTCTACGGTTGTAAGCGTCTTGCTTTGATAGTATTTACGGGTTATGAAGCTCCTATGCTTGAAGAAGCTTACGACAGCAGTTATGCGGTATTCGATAATTCGCCCGTTCCCAATGCAAAAGGCATATCGAAGTATTATATGTGGAACGCGTCTTCCGATAAGACAAATTACTACTACGGCGCTACGTTCGTAGATTATGTAGGCAATTCGGACGGCAACGTGGTAATGGTTAAACCTTCCAACGGTACGGGTTACGATACCTTCATTTTCTCGAAATATTTCGGTGCGTCGATAAACGGCAGTTCCGCACCTATGGCGGAAACGCTTGCCGCAATCGAATTGATCGCACAGCTTCCTTCGGCAACGGAAGTAACCCTTGAAGACGAAGCGCAGATTGTTGCGGCACGCAATGCATACGACCAGCTTCCTACGGTAGAACAGCAGTCGCTTGTCGCTAACTATGAACATCTTACGTCGGCTGAAGCAACTCTCAGGTATCTTAAAGGAACCGGAGACGGCGGCGATAGGGAAAAGCCTACGGACGGTAAAAACGAAATAAGCTTTGTTTCGAAATATTTCTATATCGGCTTTATTATTGCAGGCGTTGCAATTGTTTGTTTTATAGCTTACGTTTTGTTTACCAAATTCTATATGGGCGGCAAAAAGTCCGCGGAAGACGAAACAGCTCCCGCAGAGGACGAAGGGAAGTCCGAGTAATCAAGCTAAAAGATAAAAACGGCGCGGGCATATCGCGACGGTCTGACCGCGCCGGATAAAAATTTCAGTTTAAAAAACAGGGAAATTATGTTAAAAAAACTCAAAGTGATTTTAGGTATAGCGGCGTTGACAACGCTTTGTGCAGGACTTGCGGCTTGCGCTAAGATAGGCGACGTCGAAAAATACCAGCAAGAGGGTTATGACTTAAAGGTAACCTACGATGCGAACGGCGGTAAATATTACAACCGCGACGGCGTAAGCATAGTCAGAATGTTTAAATCGGAAGAGTATATGCAGAACGGAGTGGCAAGTATAAAGCTTTCCGACCCTTCGGTTGAGGATTCCAAGCTTGTTCCCACAAAATCCAATCCGCTCAGCTTTTTTGCAGGTTGGTATAAAACGCGTGAAATTGCTATGTCAGCCAACAATAAGCCCCTCGACGAAAGAGGCAGGGAGCTTGTTGAGGTGGACGGAGTGTATTACGTAGACGGAACGCAGAACGATAAAGAACCCGTTACTTCACAACCCACTTATACTTATAAAGATTATTGGGATTTTGAAACTTCCAGATTTACTATTACGGAAGAGACTGAAGATGAAGATAAATCGCTGACGTTGTATGCAGGCTGGGTGCCTTATTACCAGTTCAATTATTATTATCAATCGGACGACGGCTGGGTACAGTACGGCACCACTTCTTTCGATTTTAAAGCCGTGCATGAAAATTCAACGCTGAGCGATCAGGATACGATTTTTACGCCCGATTGGGAAAACGGAAAAATGTCTTATGTACACAGTTATTCCAACGGCAATGAGTTCAATTTTCCCGACCCTAACAAGGTAATCGACGAGGATAGGCCCGATAGTCTGAAGGGCAAATCGTTTACCTTCTCCGCAGCTTATGAAGACGAAGCTTGTACCATTCCTATAATCGGTTCGTTAAAACACGAAGGTGCTTTGGATGCGAAAACTTATACTATAACAAACGCGGTGAAAAACGTCTACGTCGTATTTGACCATTTTGAGAAGTATAAGATTTCCACTCCCAAACAGCTTTCCGACTATGCAAATCAGAATGCGCACTTCGAATTGACTGCCAATTTGGATTTTTCAGATACCGATTGGTCACCGATATTTTCGTCAAGCGAGTTCAAAGGTGAAATTTCAAGTTCGGAAGGCAACGTGTTCACTATAAGCAATGTAAAGGCAGAGATAAGCGGTTCGACTTACGGCGGTTTGTTCGGTAGCATAGCCGCAAATGCGGTAATTAAAAACGTAAGGTTTGATAACGTAACGGTTGATCTTGTAACTTCGCCTACGAGAGCGTTTTACAGCTACGGCTTGTTTGCAGGCAATATAGACGATAAATCCGAAATATCAAACGTAACAATCGGCGGCACCGTAAAAATCGGGACGCTAACCGTTCCTACCGATTATGAATTTAATCTACTGGCAAACGGCAAGAGGGACGGAATAACGAATACGGGTATCAGTTTACAGGTTTACGGCAGTAAACTTTTGGAAACAACGTTTGAATATGCCGTAAATCCCGAAAAAATATCGGTTGACGAAAGCGGAAACGTAACGCTTGTGGAAGCAATCGAAATGGAAGAACGAGAAAAAAATAAAGAATATTTTGATATAATTTCATCATGGAGGCAAAACAATGACTAAGAAAAAACTAATCCGTGCAATATCGTTAGTGCTTTGCGGAGCAGTGGGTGCAGCGTGCATACCCTCTCTTGCCGGATGTGTGTCGCATAAGGACAGTATTGTTATCATGACCGAAGAATTGAGCGGTTTGTTCAATCCGTTCTACGCGACTTCGGGTACGGATATGGACGTTGTAGGCATGACGCAGATAAGTATGCTTTCCACCGACAATAACGGTGATCCCGTTGCTAACGACGATCTGCCTACGGTAGTTAAAGCGTTCAGTCAGGAACATAAAGGCGATACGACCGTTTACTCTTTCGTAATTAAAAACGGCATCAAGTTCTCTGACGGCAAACCTTTGACCATGAACGACGTACTCTTTAATATGTATGAGTATCTCGACCCCGTATACACCGGCTCTTCAACTATGTACTCTATCGATATCGTCGGACTTTCAAGCTACAGAACGCAGAAGAATATGTCAAGCGGCAGCAGCGGTACTGAAAATCAGATTTCGGATCAGGCTCTCGCTTACGCCCGCGTGAGAAGAAACGAGCTTTACCGCTTGTACACTACTAAAGCAAAGGTGTCGCCGACGTCTACGTCCTACAGTGCTACCGTTGCTCAGATGGAAGGTTACATCAACGAAGCGGCGATAACGTCCGGTTATAAGGATGCGGTTGCAACCAAAGCTCAACAGGCAACAATGTCCGATGCGGATTACCGTGCAAAGCTTTTGGAAGATTATCAGTTGACTTTAAAGACTTTCAAGGAAGAACTTGAGGCTGACTTCAAAGCGGCTAAGGAATCTTACGATCTTGAATCTCTCCCTTACAGCAAGTGGAAGAACGAACTTTCCAACGATTTATTCAAGTTCTTCTTATACGAAAACTATATCACCCCCGTTTATAATAAGGTAAACGGCAGGGATGATAAGACGGACATCGTTAAATTCGAAAATACAAGCATTGCTACCCGCTATAATAACGAAGAAGACGCTATAAATCACGTTTATAACGATAAGATTGTGTCAAACCTTCACGAAATACTTACTGCTTGGGGTACTGCGGGTACGCTTATAACCCAGTACACAGCGGACGCTACCGAAGTTCTTATTAAAGAGAATATGGGCGGCGACGGTAGCACTTTGAACATCCCTAATATCGAAGGTATAAAATCTCTCGGACATCCCAGAGCTAAGGGTAGTGACCCCGTTGTAAACAACGTAAAAATTGACGGCGTTACGTATAACGTTGCTCACCAGCACAACGAAGACGGAACTCCTGCAAATCAGGACGAATACGACGTTTTGCAGGTTACGATTAACGGCGTAGACCCCAAAGCTATCTATAACTTCGGCTTCTCGGTTGCTCCCGTACATTACTACACTGCCGACGCCGATCATCCCGACGGCAGAGAGGTGGACATTGTTAACGACAAGTTCGGCGTTGAATACGCAAGCTCTTCGTTCCAGAGCCGTGTAATTCAATCGCAGCAACACGTTGAAGTTCCCGTAGGCGCAGGCCCTTATCAGGCAACAAACGCCGATAACGACACTAATCCTTCCGGCGCGTCGTTCTGGAGCAGCAACATAGTTTACTATAAAGCAAACGAACACTTTGCTTCTCTTGGCGAGAAGTTCGAAGTTAAGACGGAAAAAATCCGTATGCAGGTAGTAAGCTCTTCCAACGCTCTCGACGTATTGCAAAGCAAGGCAGTTGACTACGTAGTACCTCAGTTTACTATGGCTAACGCAAACCGTCTTGATCAAATGAAGAGCAAGGGCTTCGCTCAGCTCGACTCATGGCAGCTCGGCTACGGCTATATCGGCATCAATGCCGGTAAAGTACCCAACCTCGGCGTTCGTAAAGCTATAATGGCTGCAATGCAGACCAGTCTTGCAGTTGAATATTACAAGACGGGTACTTGCGAAACTATTTCTTGGCCTATGTCAAACATAAGCTGGGCATATCCCAAAACGGCAAACGGCACTTCCAAACCCAACGGACACGACTATGCTCAGTGGGATGACAAGAAAAACGAAGCTACCGGCAAGATGGAAACCACTGAAGCTGTTAAAAAGATAAGAAAGTACGCTGCAGGCGTTTCTGCCGATCAGCTTAAAATCACATTTACCATTGCGGGCGCTTCCATAACCGAACACCCCACCTACGAAGTATTCAAGCAGGCTGCTGAAATCCTCAATAACGAGTGCGGAGATATGGGCTGGAATGTAGAAGTTAAAGCCGATTCTCAGGCGCTTACAAAGCTTGCTACAGGTTCGCTTGCAGTTTGGGCGGCAGCTTGGGGTTCGACTATTGACCCCGATATGTATCAGGTTTACCACAGAAATTCCAACGCAACCTCCGTTTACGCTTGGGGTTATCGCGAAATAAAGAACGCATCGTCCACAACTTACAGAACTGAATGGAATACAATCAAACTTCTCAGCGACAAGATAGACGAAGGACGTGCGACTCTTGACCAGAACAGAAGAAAGACCATATACGAAACGGCAATGGGCTACGTTCTCGATTTAGCCGTAGAACTTCCCGTTTATCAGCGTAAAAACCTGTACGCATACAACGCAAAAACCGTAAAAGGTTTCCCTACGGAAGTTAACGCTTATTCGTCACCTCTTGAAAAGATTTGGGAACTTGAACTTATAGGATAATTTTTAAAAATGCTTAAATACATTCTCAAAAGAATAGGGATTTCGATTTTAATATTATTCGGTGTATCGCTTATTCTGTATACGTTGCTCCGTTGCATGCCGATGGACTTCGTTGAAATGAAGATTATCGCGCTTAACCAGAACAGCGCAGACGGCGTATCCGAGGAATTTATTGCCGAAATGTACCGTGCATACGGTCTTGACGGCAATATAATTCAAGGATATTTCAGCTGGCTCGGCAACATTTTTCAGGGCAACTTCGGCAAAAGCTTCATAAGCCAGCGCGAAGTACTCAGCGAAATATTCAGCGCGGACAGAGTAGGCACGTCGTTCTTCGTAGCGGCGATAGCTACGGTATTTGAATTTTTAATCGCAATTCCACTTGGAATAACCGCAGCAACCCACCAGTATTCAATACGCGACTACGTGGTAACCGTGCTTGTGCTTGCGGGCATTTCACTTCCGTCGTTCTTCTTCGGACAGATGCTCAAAGATTTGTTTGCAAACAAGCTCGGTTGGTTCCCCGTGTCCGGTATGTATACGGCCGGTGCAACGTTTGAAAACGGTTTTAGGAAATTCTTGGATTTCGTCTGGCATATGTTCCTGCCCATACTCACGGTAGTTATCCTGAGCATTGGCGGAAGAATGCGTATGACCCGAACTAATATGTTGGAAGTAATCAACTCCGACTATATCCGTACCGCAAGGGCAAAGGGCTTAAAGGAAGGCAAAGTTATTTACAAACACGCATTCCGCAATACTATGATTCCTTTGGTAACGAGTCTTGCGGGATTAATTCCTTCGCTTTTCTCCGGTGCTATGATTACCGAACAGGTATTCGACTTAACGGGTATCGGCAGTTATGCCTTGAACGCGATGACGCAGGGCGATATTCCCGTCATTATGACGTACAATATGTTCCTTGCGATTCTTTCCGTAATAGGTATGCTTCTTGCAGACCTGATGTACGCGGTCGTTGATCCTCGCGTCAAGTTGGTTTAAAGGTGGTGTTATATGGAAGAGAATGAAAATTTGAAAGACACCGAGCAATTGAATGAGGATATTTCGTCTTCTGCGGCGGAAGTAAACGCGGCGGAGACAGTGTCCGAAACAAACGGACAAGTCGTTGCCGCTGCTGCTGAAGAAGCGGAAACTCCCCTTGATAAAAACGTAAAACTTATGTCGCCAACGCGAATGATTTTACGCAGATTCTTCCGCTCTAAATTATCTATTGCAGGTATAGTTATTTTAGCCGCATTGTTAATTTTCTGCTGGTTCGGTCCCGTAGTATATCAGCGTTGGGGCGAAATCGAAACCGACCGTACCGGAGCTACGGAGTACGATTCTACCGTTGTAACGGATGAGGACGGCAACCAATACGTGCAGATTATAGTAACTGATAATGGTATCAATGCGCTTGCTTCCCCGTCGGGCGATCATTTCTTCGGTACCGATGAAAAGGGTATGGATATCTTTACCCGCCTTATGTACGGCGGAAGACTTTCGCTTACTCTATCGTTTATGGCGGTAATATTAACTTCCGTACTGGGAATTGTTCTCGGCGGTATTGCAGGTTATTACGGCGGAGCTGTGGACAACGTGATAATGCGTATATGCGACATATTGATGTGTCTGCCGACATTGCCGTTAATGCTGATTTTAGGTACGGTACTCGATTCGAACGGCGTAAATCCGGAGTATTATATTTATCTTTTGATGGGTTTGCTGTCGTTATTCTCGTGGCCGGGCATGGCAAGGCTTGTCCGCGGACAAATTCTGTACTTACGCGAACAGGAATATATGGTTGCGGCGGAAGCCATGGGCTATTCCACGGCAAGGCGTATATTCAAGCATCTTATACCAAACATACTTCCTCAGATTCTCGTTTCGATGACGAT
Organism: uncultured Clostridia bacterium; assembly: GCA_964468955.1. Taxonomy (GTDB): domain Bacteria; phylum Bacillota; class Clostridia; order Christensenellales; family Borkfalkiaceae; genus Coproplasma. The sequence continues at coordinate 46,142 of CAYXXB010000002.1, forward strand.
GTCTCTCGGCAGTATGATATTGTATGAATCAACGCTTTCGTACCTCAACCTTGGCGTAAGAGTGCCTTACGCGTCGTGGGGTACGATGATAGAGATTATATCCAAACGAAGCGATATACTCCAAGGGTATTTAAACGTTTGGGTACCCGCCGGAATTTGTATTTTCCTTGCCGTTCTTGCGTTCAACTTTATCGGCGACGGATTGCGCGATGCGCTCGATCCCAAGCAGAGGCGGTAAACTATGGAAATTTTAGATAAAATCAAAAATACGGCTGTAAACGCCAAAAAGAAAGTTTTAAAGCTTCTGAAAAAGGATAAAGGCGACGGACAGGAAGGCGCGTCCGTAAGCACCAATCACTATCTCACTGGCAAGGAAATACGTGCGATAGCCAAGGCGAACGCAAATGAAATGCGCCGTCTTGAAAAGGCAAAAAGGCGTAAAGTCCCCGAATCCGAGTTTTTAACCGAGATGAAGGACGATAACAATATTCTTGAAATCGAGAACCTTCATTCCTATTTCTTTACCGACCAAGGCGTAGTTAAGGCGGTAAACGGCGTAGAGTTCAGTATACCCCTTAATTCCACCGTCGGCGTCGTCGGCGAATCGGGTTGCGGCAAATCGGTAACTTCGATGTCGGTTATGCGCCTGCTGCAAGGTCCGTCGGGACAGATTGTGGAAGGCTCTATCCGTTTTAAAGCGTACGATTTCAAACGCGACGCATTCGGCAAGTACATTCCTATTTACGAAAAGGACGAAAACGGCGAAATCGTTTACGAACAGGTAAGCGATAAAAACGGCAATCCCAAGACGGATAAAGACGGCAGACCCGTAATGCGTCCCAAACAGTTGAAGGGTGAGGACGGTTTAGGCAAGTACGAAATGGAAGAACGCGTTTTCGATATAGCGAAAATGCCCATCCGCGAAATGTACCGTCTGCGCGGCAGACAGATGTCTATGGTTTTTCAGGAGCCTATGACTTCGCTCAATCCCGTATTTACAATCGGTAACCAGTTAGACGAAGTTACGCTTCTGCACGTACCCGACGCAACTAAAGAGCTTGCAAAAAAACGCTCTATAGATATGCTCAATATGGTCGGCATAGCTATGCCCGAAAGAGTTTACGCTTCCTACCCGCACGAGTTGTCCGGCGGTATGCGCCAGCGTGTTATGATAGCAATGGCGCTTGCGTGCGAACCCCGCTTGATAATTGCAGACGAGCCTACTACGGCTCTCGACGTAACAATTCAGGCACAGGTTCTCGAACTGTTCAACGATATCAAGAAGAAAATTAACGGCTCGATACTGCTAATCACGCACGACTTGGGCGTAATCGCTGAAATGGCTGACTACGTCGTTGTTATGTACGCGGGCAGAATTATAGAAAAAGGCACGGCTTCGGAAATATTCCATAACCCTTGCCACCCCTATACGCAGGGTTTGCAGAAATCCAAGCCCACAATGAAATCTTCGGGAGATAAGCTTTTTAATATTCCCGGTAATGTCCCCAACCCCGTAGATATGCCGAACAACTGCTATTTCAGGGAAAGGTGTTCGCAATGCACGGCTAAATGCTCGGGCGATTATCCCGAAATGGTGCAGGTAAGCCCTACGCATTTCGTAGCTTGCCATTTGTACGGAACAAAGGAAAGTTGATATGCAAAATCAAGAAAACGATAAAATACCGACGCAGACGGACGGAAAGCCAGAAGAGGAAAATTTAACCTCCGCAACCGAAACGGCGGAAAAGAAACCTGCGGCTAAAAAATCTTCTGCAACAAAGTCGTCGTCAACGGCTAAAAAACCTGCGGCAAAGTCTGCATCAACCAAGTCAACGGCGGCTAAAAAGCCAGCTGTAAAAAAGGCTGCTGAAAAAGCGCCCGAAGCAATGGAAGAAGCAGCCCCTGAAACCGCAGAAGTAAAAGTTGAAGAGGCTGCATCCGTAACCGAAGAGGTTAAAGCAGAGGAAGCTGCGCTCGCAATTGAAGCATCCGAGGCTGAAGAAGTTGAGTCCGTAACCGAACCCGCAGAAGAAGTTGTTGAAGAGAGCGAACCCGTTCAGGAAGCCGTGATATCAGAAGTTGCGGTAACCGAAGATAACCAGCCGGAGCAAACTGCAACCGAACCCGTAGAGGAAACTTCCGAAAAAGCAGTTGAGGGGGAAGACGTCGGCGAAGCGGTTACAGCAGAGCAGTTGAACGCTCAGATAGCGGCAGGTGATTTTTCTCACTTTGACGATGCGGCGGAACGCGCCAAAGAACAATCTGAAATGGACGCAAAAATGGAAGAGGACAAACTTCTTCCTCCCGACCCCGAAGCTATTTTGGAGGTAAGACACCTCAAAAAGCACTTCGTATTAAAGAAGACGATTACGGGCAAACCGCTTTCCACGTTGAAAGCGGTGGACGACGTATCGTTCAAAATTATGCCAGGTGAAACGCTCGGTATAGTCGGTGAGTCGGGTTGCGGTAAAACGACTATGGGCAGAACGGTATTAAAGCTTCACCAGCCCACGTCCGGTCAGGTATTCTTCGAAGGCGAAGACATCGCTAAATATAAACCCAGACAAATGCGCCCTCTGCGTACTAAAATGCAGATAGTATTCCAAGACCCGTATTCGTCGCTTCCCCCCAGAAGCACCGTAGGCGGCATACTTGCGGAGGCGGTAAAGGTACACAAAATCGTACCCAAAGAGCAGATTAAAGACTACGTTTTGGACGTTATGGATAAGTGCGGTCTGCGCGATTATTATTACGAGCGCTATCCTCACGAATTCTCAGGCGGTCAGCGCCAGCGTATCTGCATAGCCCGCGCTCTTGTTCTTAACCCCAAGCTTGTCGTATGCGATGAACCCGTATCGGCGCTCGACGTTTCCATACAGGCGCAGATTATCAACTTGTTAAAGAAATTACAGCAGGAAAGAGGGCTGACCTATCTTTTCATTTCGCACGATTTGTCGGTAGTAAAATACATTTCGGATAAAATCGGCGTTATGTATCTCGGTTCAATGGTTGAATTCGGCGAAAAGGACAAGATTTTCAACAATCCTATGCACCCTTACACGGTTGCGCTGTTCTCCGCCGTTCCCAATCCCAACCCCGACGAAAAGACGGAAAGAATTATTTTAAAAGGCGATATCCCTTCGCCCGCAAATCCCCCTATGGGCTGTAAGTTCCATACGCGTTGCCCGAAAGCAATGGAAATTTGCAAACACGTCGCTCCCGTATATAAGGAATATGAAGAGGGGCATTTCGTTGCGTGCCATTGCTATCCTCAGGAGGATTAATGGGGAAAAAGAAGAAAAAAAACAAGGAAAAAGTAATTTATTACGACGATAATTCCACAATAGCGGATATGTCCAACGTAACAAGGATAGGGCAGAAAAGACCCAATCCTCCGCCCGTTCCGCGCCGCCGTTCCACGTTCAAAGAAAAGTGGAAGACCTATTGGTCGGCGGTCAGAATGATGCTTTTTCCGATGTTTATGGTATTGCTCGGTCTGGCAATTTTGTATTTGATAATAAGGCTTGCAACATAAAATAGAAGAGCTTTAAACGAAAATTTATCAGCGCAAGCGCTAACTTTAAAGATAGCGTTTGCGCTGTTGTTTATATTTGACAGAAAACGTTTAATTTAACTTGCCTGCGCTGTCGAAATACGGCTATGTAATGAAATACTATTGACTAAAACAGAGTAAAGGTATATAATTAAAACGAATATAGATAAAAGAAAAACCGAGCAATTTTTTTTACGAAAAGTTGCTGATGGGAGATTTTTTATGGATAAACCGCGCGTCCTGTTTCCGTATACGGAAGCGGGATTAGGACACATAATGCCTATGAACAGCATTGCCGACGAGTTTGAAAAACTTTATGGCGATAAGGTAGATGTTGTGCGTTCGCAGTTTTTTACCGAAACCGACGATAAAAAACTTATTAAATACGAAAAAAAGCTTACGAGAAGTGTAAGAAATTATAATAAACATCCTTCATTCGGTTTTTTCGCCACGTTCAATATGGACTTCTGGGGGACCAAACTTTCCACGTGGGGCGCGGTAGTATTCATCGGCAAAGGCGCGCATAAAAAAGGGATTAAACATATGGAGGAGCTTAAACCCGATTTAGTGGTAAGTACGCATTGGGCAACGAATTACTACGCGATGAAGATGAAAAACCGTCCGTTGACCGCTATGTATTGCCCCGACGCGAAGATTAACACGCTTTTCAGATATCCCTGTGATTTGACTATGACGTCTATGAAGCTCGGCTATGACCGCGCTATCAACAAGCATAAACGCCGCTATAACGAAGATAATTTAAAACAAGTGCCGTTTCTTATCAGAAAAGAAGCGTTCACCATACCTACGGACAAAAAAGCTCTGCGTGAAAAGCTGGGCGTTCCCGCCGAAAATTTTACCGTACTTCTTGCGGACGGCGGCTACGGCATAGGCAAAATGAAGCCTATGGTCAAAGAGCTTTTAAAGCGCGATTTACCCATCAATGTTATTGCTGTATGCGGCAAAAACAAGTCGCTCTACGAGTATCTTTCCAGTTTAAAATCTTCGGGCAAAACAGTATTTAAGCCTATGGCGCTTGTTGACAGTATGCTCGAAATAATCGCCTGCGCCGACGTTTGCTGTGGCAAGAGCGGTGCAAGCTTAATGGCTGAACCTTGCTTTTTCGGCGTTCCGCAGATTATCACCCACTATGCAAACGACATAGAAAGGTGGATAGGCAAGTACTATATAGAGGACGTAGGCAGCGCGATAAAGGAATTTGAGGTGGACCGTGCCGTGGATTTGTTGGAAAAATTTGCCGCAAATCCCGACCTTTTGGAACCTTACAGACAAGCCGCGGTTGCCCAGCACGAAAATTACGGCGCGGAAAAATGCGCAAGATATGTGTTCGGGTTGCTCTGCACACGCTTCCCCGAACTAAAAGACGGAAGCGAATTGTATTAAATAATTTAACCGTAAAAGGGAGGCTAAGCCTCCCTTTTTTAATTTGAACCTCTGTTGCCGTCATATTTTGTCCACTCGGATAATAGGTTATTAAAAAATGACTTTACGGGGTGAACGATGCTAAAATATGCAGACGTTACGGGGAAGCGCGCACTCGAACTTCTGAGAACGCGCGATGCTGGTTTAAACAGAACGGAAGCGGAAGAAAGACTCAAAAAGTACGGCAAAAACTGCCTTAAAGAAAGTAAAAAAACGTCGGTAATCGGATTGTTTTTCTCTCAGTTCGGCGATGTTATGACTTTGCTTTTAATCGCCGCCGCGGCTATATCCGCCGTTGTCGCGTACTTTTCGGGCGATGTTTCGGACATAACGGATACCGCTATAATCATAGGCATAATTCTTTTGAACGCGGTTGTCGGTACAGTTCAGCAATATCGTGCGGACAAGGCGATTGACGGACTGAAAAAACTGAACGCTTCGACGGCAAAGGTCAGGCGGGAAGGGGAAATACTCACAATCCCTACCGAAGAGCTTGTAATCGGCGATATAGTGCTTTTGGAAGAGGGCGACGTCGTGCCTGCCGATATGCGCATTATAAAGGCGACGGGACTGCGTTGCGACGAATCCGCGCTGACGGGCGAATCTCACGGCGTGGAAAAGCGCGACGGCGTAATCGTCGGCAAAAACGTTACGGTAGTAGGTGCGTACAATCTGTTGTTTTCTTCTACGTTCGTCGTGGGCGGCAGCGCGGAAGCGGTCGTCACGGCTACGGGCAAGGATACGGAAATAGGCGGAATAGCCGAAATGCTAGACGACGTTCACAAAAGCGGTACTCCGCTTGAAAAGAGTTTAAACAAGCTCGGCAAAATTATTTCGGCGTTCGTGCTGGCAGTTGCCGCCGTTATATTCTGCATCGGCGCGTTCGCTCGCGGTACGGGCATACTCAAAAGCTTTATGACGGCTGTTGCTATAGCCGTCGCCGCTATTCCCGAAGGGCTTCCCGCCGTCATTTCGGTTATAATGGCTATGGGCGTTCAGCGTATGAGCCGCGAAAACGTGGTTATCCGCAAACTTAAATCGGTCGAAACTTTGGGGTGCTGTACCTGCATTTGTACGGATAAAACGGGTACGCTCACCTGCAATAAAATGAAAGTGGTGGAAGTATACGACTGCCTGTCGCAAAACGGCGGCGTCGGTTCGGAAGACAAAATTATAAGGTGTATGTCAATTTGTACGCGCGTTAAAACGGGCGCTGACGGCTATCTAGGCGACCCTACCGAAGTTGCATTGAAACTCTATGCTGACGAAAAGGGGTACAACGAGGAATACAACGTTACGGGTGAAATTCCCTTTTCTTCAGAACGAAAGCTGATGTCCGTAAGGGCTGAAACTGCTCGGGGTGCGTTCGTATTCGTCAAGGGCGCGGCGGAAGAGGTTCTGAAAAGATGTACGAGTATAGGCGAACATTCCCGCCCCATTACCGACAGCGATAAAAAGGCGGTAATTCAAAAGAGCGAAAATATGTCGCGCGGAGCTTTGAGAGTGCTTGCGCTCGCTTATAAGGACGGCAACGAGCTGACCGAGGAGGGATTGACCCTGCTCGGGTTGTGCGGAATGATGGACGATTTGAAAGAGGGCGTGCCGTCCGCCGTAGAGGAAGTTACACGCGCAGGCATAACTACGGTCATGATAACGGGCGACAGCGCCGCCACGGCGTTTGCAATCGCCAAAAAAGCGGGCATAGCGTATAGCGAAAATCAGGTGTTTACGGGCGAACAGCTCGACGGAATGACAAAGCCTCAGCTCAAAAATGCCGTAAGGTGCGGTAGGGTGTTCGCAAGAGTATCGCCTAAACATAAAAATATTATCGTCAAGCTCAAGCAAGCGGACGGCGAAGTCGTCGCAATGACGGGTGACGGAGTGAACGACGCTCCGCCCGTCAAGAGCGCGGATATCGGCATAGCGATGGGCAAAAGCGGAACGGAAGTCACAAAGTCCGTTGCGGATATGGTTATCGCGGACGATAATTTCACAACGATTGTCGCGGCTGTAAGGGAAGGGCGCAGGATATCTTCCAACGTCAAAAAGACAATTCAGTTCTTTTTATCTACCAACCTTGCGGAAGTGCTTGCAATACTGTTCGCAACCATACTGTTTTTCAGTCACGAATTTCTGCCGTCGACACAGCTTCTTTGGATTAACCTTATAACCGATTCTTTCCCCGTACTCGCTTTGGGTGTGGAAAGGGGAGACTTCGGCGCAATGAACCGCCCGCCCGAACGCACGGAAAAAGGTTTGTTTTCTCGTTCGTCATTGCTCTCGATTGCGCTTTCCGCCGCGTACATTACGGCGGTAACCGTTCTCGTGTACGCGCTTTCGCTTAAGTTTTTCGGCAACGAAACGGCGACAACGATGACGTTCTTAACTCTTTCGTTTGCGGAACTTTTTCACGTGTTCAACGTGCGTGCGGAACGCAAATCGGCGTTCGGGAAATCGCTCTTTTCAAACAGAACGCTACTCGTTACGGTCGCTCTCGGTATCGTCGTCAACGTGGCTCTGTGTTTCTCGCCGTTCGCTTCCGCGTTCGGTATCTGCCGCCTGACTGTGTGGCAGTGGTGTGCTGTGTTCCTTGCCTCGCTTTCAGTGTTGCCGTTCGGCGAACTGTATAAATGCGTGCTTAGGCTTGTAAAAAAGGGAAGGAAACAACAACCCATTGCCGCAGTAAAAGTTCATTCGTAAAATAAAATATCAAAAAAGGAAGGCAAAAGCCTTCCTTTTTTACCGTTTATCACTTAAATAAATCAAACAAAATTCATAATAAAGCAGATAGGCATATTATACACTTGCTTTATAACGCATACACGGCTATAATATCTTCGATGGACTTTCTTGTAATAACGTTAATCACTTTTGTTTCGGGCGTAATCGGCACAGGATTGGGCGGCGTCGTAGGTGCGGTGCTTAAGCGCAATTCAAATAAAATAGTCAGCTTGCTTTTGTCGTTTGCGGCAGGGATTATGCTCGCCGTTGTTTGCTTCGATTTGATGAGCGAACCGATAGAAATGATGAAAGAGGGGACGGTGCCTTCGCAGACTCCTATAATTGTCGTCGCCGCCGTCGTTGTGGGCTACGCCGTGGTGTATCTTCTCAATATGTTTATTGATAAAAAGACTAATCACGAAGTCAAACATATCGACGAAAATCACCCCGCCACAGCCGATGATTTAGATGAACTTATTCATTCCAATCATTACGAATCCCATAAAAATTCACAGTCTAACCTGTTTATAGCAGGGCTTGTTATGATGTTTGCAATCGCTCTTCATAACCTGCCTGAAGGTATGGTCATAGGCGCTTCTTATGCAACTGCCGACGTTATGTCAACGCTGTTTACGGGAAGCGGATTTATTATGGCGATTGTAATAGGTTTGCATAACGTGCCTGAGGGAATGGCGGTATCGGTGCCGTTGATTTCAGGCGGAATGAATAAACCGAAGGCAATATTACTTACCGCTTTAAGCGGATTGCCTACCGTGTTCGGTGCGTTGCTCGGTTTTGCTCTCGGAGGAATTAACGATATAATGCTCGTTTTGTCGTTAGGCTTTGCAAGCGGTGCTATGTTGTATGTGGTATTCGGAGAATTACTGCCCGAATCAATATTGATGTGGCGAAGCAAACTGCCCGCGTTTGCTCTGTTTATTGGCGTAATTGCAGGTTTTCTCCTCGTAATGTTTTAATAGAAAAAGGCACTGATTTTTATCAGTGCCTTTTTTATTGGTGAAGATAAATGGACTTGAACCATCGACCTCTTGCATGTCAAGCAAGCGCTCTAACCAACTGAGCTATACCTTCGTGTTTAATTTAATGCCCCTAATGTGCAGGGGTGATGCGTAAAGTTTTATCTTAAGTAATAAACTAAAGAAATTCCGCAAAGATTTTGTGTAGCAAAAGATTTGTGGAAAAAGGAGCAACCTGCGTTTAAGGCATAGTTTTTACGCTTGCGTAAAAACTTGCAAAATGCGCAGTGTTGCGACGTGGTGGAACGGAAAGCGATAAAAACGCACACCCAAATATACAAGGTAGATAGACGGGAATTTTATTGCGCGGTTGAATTGCCGCTATCC
>CAYXXB010000003.1:0-46215 GCA_964468955.1 uncultured Clostridia bacterium
CGCTTATTCAGTCGGAAATTACGCCTCTTTGGGTTGACGGACTTCCCCGCCACTTGAAGCTGGAAAAATAAGTTAAATAATTTTTGTAAAAGCGCCTGCGTTTGCAGGCGCTTTCTTATTTTTTGCGTTTTAGCCTGTTCACGGCGTTCTCGTGCCGTTCAATAATATCCGCCATAGGGTTAAAGCTGTCCTGAAGTGCGGGCGCTTGCTCTTGTCTTTCGGGTTGAGCGGGAGCGGCGGTGGGGGTGGTTTCGGGTACAGTGTTGTTGTTTGGCGCGGCGTTCATACCGCTTAAAGCCTTTAAAAGGTCAAACAGAGCAAAATTTTCCGTAAATAAAAGCCTCCTTACGACAATTTTTTAAGGTTAATAAGCTATTTTTAATTGCCTTAACTGCGTTATTGTTGTATAATTATCAAGTATAGGTCAGTGTACCTTAAATTCTTGACGACATTATCGGAGATAATATGCGTAAACGTTATACTAAAATTATATGCGCGGCGGTTGCTGCTATTTCCGCTTTCGGGCTGGTTTTTTCTTCCGCTTGTAACAGTTACAAATGGAAAGCGGTAGAGGACAAGGATACCTACGCAGGCACCGTAAAGTCAAACGGCGGCTTTTTGGTTCAGACGGGCGAAAAGGATAATGAAGGCTACGTCTACTTTATAAACGGCAAAGCAAGCAACACCGACGATAACACGTTCGGTTCGGTATTGAAAGGCTCTATACAGCGCATTAAAAAGACTGATTTACAGTCAGGAAACTATTCGTCCACCCAGACGATAGTTCCGTCTGTCGTATATTCCGGTCAATATAACGCGGGCATTTATATTTACGGCGACTATATTTACTACACCACGCCGTCAACGCAGAAAGACGGCAGCGGTAACGTACTCAACAGTTCGCTCGATTTCAAGCGCACCACGCTCGACGGTTCGCAGACGGACAAAAATTATTTGTGGCAGAGTACGGACAATGCTGTTGATTACCGCTTTGTGGAAAATAGCGACGGCAATGTTTATATCCTTTACGCTATTGCGGAAAATCTGTACGGAACTTCCGCAACCAACATTCACTCCGTAAACTGTCAGACGGGCGAGAACATAATGCTCGCTTATAACGTAAGCGCTTATGCTTTCGATACGAAAAATCCCGAAAATCCAGTTGTTTACTACACTATGAATGTTCCCTATTTCGTAGGCGGAACTACGACTTACGGTTATAATCAGCTTTACAGAGTAAATGCTGACAGAGCGGCTGCTCCCCGTGAATACGATTTCTCCGCAATAAAAGATTACGACGCGGCTAAAGACCCCGTTTACGTAAACTACGGCGACTTTGTTTTCGACGGAATTGGCGCAACCCAGAACGAAACGGAAGGCAGAGTTACGCAGTTCAACTTCGGTTACGGCGACGCTGACAGGGAATACGACCTCACCAATTCGGAATACACCTACACGATTAACAAATACGAAGACGGCGTTTTATATTACACGAGGACAAGCAGTACAGGCAGTTCTACGGGTATACAATACAGACTTACCGATAAAGAGTATAACGACAAGGCGGGCAGTGCGCAAGGCTGGGACGCAGTAAAAGAAAACAAAGACGTTAAACCATTCCTTATCCTTTCCGACTCCAATTCTTATACGTACGTAGAACTTGACGGAAAGACTTACGCAATCAACGCTTCGTCTTCTGGCATAACCAAGGGCGAGCTTGTAGACGGCGTGGTTAAGAGCGAGAGCGTTTATACGATGAGCGAAGATTCTTCCGCAACCGTTTTGCAGGTTAGAGAGGAAAAGACCTCTGTCGGCACTCACACCTATTTGTACTATTCGTTATCGGGCGGCAACGGCTATACGTTCCACCGTATCGCAATAGACGGCGAAGAGGGCGATTATAAAGACCTTCCCGCCGAACCTGAAAGTGAATGGGAAAGCACTTGGACTTACCGCGGCGTTCAGATACTTGATTTGGACGCTTGCACCGATTGGTACGCACCCGAATTTGTAGGAAACACGATTGTGTTTGCAAGCGAAACTTTCGGAATGTCCGCTTACAACTATATAATGGCTTGCGATTTGAGCAACGGCGATAATATGATGACCAACGCTCAGATAAACGCATATAACGAAAAGTTCGAAGCTATTACCGATAAAATCGAAGCTTACGACGACGAAACCAATGCGGACGGAACTCCTGCGTTCTCCAACCTTTCCAACGCGCTCAAATATCTCCACTATACTGGCGACGGTGATTATCTTGACGAACTTATCAAGGCTTACGTGGATATCGAAGGCAGGAATAAGGAATATCTCTATTCCGAAAGAACGGCGGAAATTTACCACGAATTCGCAGACGCTGCGGGTGACTGGAAAGATTATAAGGAAGACGTAAAGAAAGTCAACGGAAAAGACGTTTACGCAAACTCCCGCGATTACTATTACAGCGTACTTGGAAAAATGTCCGAAAACGATATTAACGGACTCAAAGATTCTTACAAATCGCAGTATATGCAGGCATACCCCGTGGACAATTCCACTTGGTGGGAAAAGCTCAGCACGGGTGCTAAGGTAGGCTTCATAATCGGTATGTGCGCCGCAGGTTTGGTTGTTCTCGGCGGTATCGCGGTTGCCGTTGTGTTCATCGTAAAACACATAAAGAAGAAAAAGTCGAACGGAAGCGACGACAGCAAGATGAAAGTCGATATCACCGACGACAAGAACGTTAACGTTTACGAAGATAACGAGTAAAAAAAGGTCAACATTTACAAAATCTGACGCGAGGGCGAACCCTGAAAAGAGGCTCGCCCTTGATTTTTCTTTTTTGATAAATATTTTTAAAATTTTCGTTAAAATAATTTATTAAAACAGTTTACAAATTTTTTAAATGCTAATATAATGTTACAACGAACGTAGTAAGTAAAAAAATACGTTATGCGTTCTACTAACGGAGGGGAAGTTATAAAATGATTAAATATGTAAAATGCCCGCGTTGCGAGCTTAATTATATAGATGCCGACAAGCAGGAGTTCTGCGACGTATGTATTGCGGAAATGAAGGGCAATAAGCTTCAGTTTGCCGATCTCGACGACGAGGATTTCGATAAGGTAATCGAGAGTGAGGGTACGGAGCTCTGCCCTATCTGCGGCGTTAACTATATGCCTTACGGCGAAAGTATGTGCGAATCCTGTAAAAAGAAAGAAGAAGGCGACGTTGACGAGGAAATCGACCCCGATCAGGACGAGGAATGGAAGAACTACCTTGACGACGATACGGAAGATCTGTCGCTCGAAGACGCCGAACTTGACGAGGAGCTTAAAGAAGAACTCGAAGAAGAAGATGAGGAAGAAGAGGAAATAGAAGAGACCAACGACGACGATTTCTTCGACGACGATCTCGAATCGCTCGATGACTACGATGACGACGATGAAGAAGACGACGATGACGACGATTTGTTCTAAATAAAAAACTACTGGCAAAAAATGATTAGCCCACTACACTTAATAATTAAGGTAGTGGGCTATTTTTATTTATAATCAATATCTAAATCTTCACTGTTAAACATTGGGTCACAGAAAAATTCACTGGGTGAAACTTCTAAGGCGCGCAACAAAATCAATAAAGTCCTAATATAAATATCCTTATTTCTGTTTTTCCTAATGCTTCTGTAAGTTTCATAAGAAATCGCCGCTTTATTACATAGTGTGTAAACACCGATGTGTTTCTCTTTTCTTATTGCTTCTAACTTTTCGGAAATAAATTGATTTAATACCATATATTTAATGTTAGCAAAAATCACTACTAATATATCTGTGTTGCAGTAGTGATTTTGTTGACTTTTTTATTTTTAGCTGTTAAACTGAATGTATTAAACCAAGGAGAAAATAAATTATGAGCAAATGTCCTAACTGTGGGCAGGATTATGAAGCTAAGTTCTGTTCAAACTGTGGAAAAAAACTGCAAGAAAAAACTTGCCCGAAATGCGGAATTAATTCCTATAGTTCGGCAAATTTTTGTAGTGAATGCGGTTATGATTTTAGTACGGAAAATGCGATTTCAAAAGAAAAAATAACGGCAAAAGATTGGATTAAAGCACATCGCGGAGTAATAATTGGTATTGTGGCGGTAATTGTTGTAATTGCTGCGTTTATTTCCATTATTCTTGTTTGTAGTTTAAGCAACAACAACGGTACTTATTATAAACTTGTAAATAACGGTGAGCTTGATAAGACAAATTATTTTGTTTTAAAATCGGGAAAATGGGAAGATTCGGACGGTGTAACAGGTACTTATAAAGTTGACGGAGAAAGAATAACGTTTTACGTTGATTTCTTCGGTGAAACAGAAGAATTGTGTGACGGAACGCTGGTTGACGGAGTTTTGAAGGTTAATGGCTATACTTATGTAACCGAAGAAGTAGACACAAGTAAAGTAGTCGGTAAGAGCTTGACAATTTTTCTGGTTGAAAAGCAAATTCAGTAATTAGGTAAATTCAGTAACCAAAAGTCTGTACTCAAGCGATGGGGCGAAAATTTGCGCATTTTGCATAATTTGGTAAATTATGGGTAACAATTATAATATGATTAAACCCGAAACCACAATTGCGGCAATAAAGCGCAACATAGAAAACTGTTACACAAAACCTGTCAGCGTGCGCCTGAATTTAGGCAGAAACAAATTCGTCAGCTTCGACGCGAGCGTTTCCGGCATTTATCCGTCCATTTTTACCGTAGAGCCGGCGGACAAAAACTTTTTGGGCAAAACCACTTATTCGTATTCGGAAATATTATGCGGAAAGGTGTTTATAACACTCAAAGGCGTTTCTTAAATATAAGCATAAATAGCGCGGTCGCGGCATAAGATACCCTGTAAACAAAAAAGGAGCAGTGTTTTATGTTGAAACCCGTAATCAATTCCGAAAGTTATAACAAGCTTGTAAAGACCGTGCGCGGTCAAAGCGTTGCGGAATGCAGATTTCCCCAATCGAGCGAAATCAACGAAATTATCGCAGTCTATCCGCAGGTGTCCGTTGTATCGTGCGAGGTGTCGTCCGGCAGGGTGAATTACAGCGGAAAGCTTGTGCTTTCCCTCGTCTATACCGACGAAGAGGGAAAGCCGTGCCGTATGCAAAAGGGCGTTGAATTTTCCCATTACGTCGACGACGATTCCCTTGCATCCGCTCAAAACGGCGTTTGCAGACTCGTTTGCGAAAAGACAACGGTTAAGCGCGACGGCTCTTCGTTCGTCGTGTCCTCAATCGTAACGGCGGAAATAGAAGTTTACGCACGTACCGAACGTTCTTATTTAGCGGCGGCGGAGGGGGCGCATCTCAATCTTAAACGCGTTCCTCTCAGCTCTTTAGTGACTTTCGGCGGCGAGAGCGAGGTCGAGGACGATTTCGACGCGGACAGCGTCGTTGACGTGCTTATTCCCGTTGCAAAGGCGGTCGTTCTTTCATCGTCGTGCGGTACGGGTGAAGTGGACGTCAGCGGCGAAATTTATTTATCTCTTTTCGCAATGCGCCAGCAAACACCCGTGTGCCTTGAAAGAGTTATACCCTTCAAGCTCGCAATCCCCAGCGACGACGCGTCGGTAGGATATGCGGCAAAGGCGCACGCGGAAATAACCGACTTAAATGTCACAGCAACCGTCAACGAAGAACGCGGCAAGTGCGAAATCAACTTTGTCTGCAATCTTTCCGTCAACGGCAGTTTTACAGCCGTTCGCGAAACGGAGGCAGCTTTGGACGCGTTCTCTTGCGATAACGCATTGGATTTGACTTTTGCGGAAGAGCAAGCCGAACGCTGTGTGGATGTGAAAGTTTATACCGAGCGCGTGAGCGGCGCTGCCGTAAGCAAGAGCAAGCTCGGCTACGATTGCAAATTCTTTGCGGCGGCTCTTCCCGATGCCGAGTGCGCCTACGTTGAAAGCAGCGGCGCGGTAGAAGGCACGGTAACTGCCGTTTTGGTGTACGAACAGAACGGCGAAATAAAGGGTACGGAAGTCAATCTTCCTTTCTCGGCGGTTTTAAACGGCGTTGCGGAAAGCGGTCAAAGCGTCAGTATCAGCGTTGCGGTAAGCGGCGTGGGCATACGGCTTAAAGCCGAAGGCGAAGCGGAAGCGGAAGCCCTGCTCAAAATCAGCGCGACAGTCAGCGAAAAGAGCGATTGCAAATACATATGCGAAGTAACCGAAGGCGAGGCTAAGGAAAAGCAGGATTGCGCCGTTTCCGTATATCTGCCCGAAGAAGGCGACGGACTTTGGGAAATATCCAAAAAGCTGGATAAAAGCCCTTCCGACGTTATAGCCTGCAATCCCGAACTGAAATTCCCGCTTACGGGTAAAGAGAGGATTTTAGTATATAGAAGCAAGAATTAATGCCGACATTTTTTACAGCGGAGCGCAAAGGTGTGCGCTCCGCATTATTTTTAACCTTAAACCGCTTAAAGGGATATTTTGTTGCCGTTGAAGTATTGTAAAAAGTTTTCGATTGTGTTATAATCACTTCATGGATTACGTTAAAGTGAAGTCGTACGCTAAAATTAATTTGAGCCTCGATATAACGGGCGCGGGTGGCGGCTATCACAATCTTGACAGCGTAGTTGTAACTGTTGACGTTGCGGACGTCATAGCCGTTAAAAAGCGCAAGAGGGACAAGCTCGTAAGTATTAATATGCACGGTTGCGGCAGTGAGAATATTTCTTTTGACGACAACAACGCCGTCAAAGCCGCCGAAGCGTTTATAGCCAAGTACGATACGTGCGGCGTGGATATCACCGTCTGGAAAAATATTCCTATGGGTGCGGGGTTGGGCGGCTCTTCCGCCGACGTAGCTGGCGTCTTGCGGGCTATGAAAAAGCTGTTTAAGATTGATGACGATAACGGGATTAAGGCAATTGCGGACAGTCTTGGCAGCGATTGCGGCTATATGCTGTACGGAGGATATGCAAGACTGCACGGCAGAGGCGATAATTTCGAGCTTTTAGACAGCAGTTTAAAGCTTGATATCGGTGTCTTAGTTCCCAAAAGCGGCGTGTCTACGGCAAAGTGTTATGCAAAATTCGACGAGTTGGGAAAGGTTGCGGGTACAAGCTCCGACGGCGTTTGCTCGGCAGTTCTTGCGGAAGATTTAACGGCGCTCGGCAAGGCTTTAAATAACGACTTGTACTATCCCGCTGCCGCGTTAAATCAGGAAGTCGAAAAATGCTTTAACGAGCTTTCGGACTTTGCCCCTCTCGGCGTATGTATGACGGGTTCGGGTTCGGCAGTGTTCGCAATTTTTGAAAACGACAGCTTCGCACGGTATGCTCAAAGCAGATACCGCGGCGGCAGTTCTTTTATAATAACCAAAACAAAATTACCCCGCAGGGAGGAAAAAGATGGCAGAAGAAAGACTTATTGACGACGATAAGGATAAAAAGTACCGCATAAAGGTCAACGCCGACGGCGAAGAAGAACTTGTTATCGAAGAGGGTGAAGAAGAACAGACGGAAAATGTTGAAGAAGTCGCGTTCGAAGCCCCCGAGCAGGAAGAAAACGACGAAGAAGCCGCCGTTATGACCCCAGAGCAGTACGCATTAAAGCGCGAACAGGAAAGAATTAAACGCGAAGAAATGCAGGCTCAGGCGCGCGAATTGATCAGCAAAGCCGCAAAGGACTGTGAATCAGACAAACTTAATACCGCTTTGGAATACCTTGAACAGGCGGAAGAGCTGGACGAAACCAACGGCGATATCTATGCGCTCCGTATGCGCGCGTATACCCGCGATTTCACCGATTATACTCAGGTTGAAAAGGCGGCTGAAAGCGCCGACAGCGTGAAAAATTATACGTCTGCGGAAGTAAAGCAGACTTTGCAGAAAAAAGCTTTTACAAGTCTTGACGAAAATATAGCCTCGCTCAGAGCAAAGGTCAAGGCGCTCAATGCAGAAAACGAGGAAAAGAAAGCGGAACGCGCGGTGCGGTTTAAAGCCGACAGAAAGAAAGCGGTAACGGCTTTCGCTTTTGCGTTTGTCGCATTCGTAGCTTCGTGCTTGCTGTGCGGCTATTTCGCAAGTATTATTTACACCGTATCTACGGGCAACTACCTCATTTTGACCTGCGTATTTGCAGGCATTTCGTTCATTTTGCTTATAGCTCTCGCTTTTGCCGCAAGATATCTCAACATAACTTGCCGCAGGGTAAGGCTGAATAACCGCAACACTTCCACAAGCCTCGGCAGAGAGCTTTTGGAAAAGCAGGCGCAGCTTAAAGCGTTTATCGCAATCCGCGATTGTTTAAAGGCGGAATAATGATATATCTCGATCATGCGGCGACTACCCCGTTGGATAAGGAAGTTCTCGGCGCAATGCAGCCTTATTTTTGCGAAATATTCGGCAATCCGTCAAGTCAGCACGGCTTCGGGCAGAAGGCGGCAAACGCCGTAATTTATGCCCGCGACGAAATCGCGGAAATTCTCGGCGTTCCGTCAAAGGACGTTTATTTCACTTCGGGTGGTACGGAAGCGGGAAACACAGCTTTAAAAGGCGTTTGCTCGGCGCTAAATAAAAAAGGCAGGCATATCGTCGTTTCCGCGATAGAACACCCCGCTTTAATTGAAAGCGCGAAGGATATGATTAAGTTCGGGTATGAAGTAACGTTTGTAAATCCCGTAAAAAACGGAGTTATAGACCCGAACGATATTATGAAAGCTATCCGTCCCGACACCGTTTTTGCCGCGGTTATGGCGGCTAATAACGAGGTGGGAACTATTCAGCCCATTAAGAGCATTTACGAAATCTGCAAACAAAAAGGCGTTTTTTTGTATTGCGACTGCGTGCAGACGGCGGGCGTGTTTGCGTTCTCCGAATTTCCCGCAGACGGCGTAGGTTTTTCCGCGCATAAGTTCTACGGACCGAAAGGCTTCGGCGGACTGTACATGCGTGCGGGAAGCCAATTCAACCGCCTTATTTCAGGCGGAAAACAGGAACGCGGACTGCGCGGCGGCACAACTTACGTCGCGGGCGCGATAGGGTGTGCGGCGGCTTTGAAAAAAGCTTATGCCGAGCGCGAGGGCAACAATAAAAAAATTAAGGCTCTCAGAGATTTGTTTATTAAACTTGTAGAAGAGGGGATAGACGGAGTTAAATTAAACGGCGACAGGTCGCAAAGACTTCCGTCAAACGCCAATTTCTCTTTCGAAGGCTGTGACGGCGAACAGATAGCGTTTTCGCTCGATTTGGCGGGTATAGCCGTATCAACAGGCTCCGCGTGTTCTTCAGGCGCGGTTACGCCGTCGCACGTGCTTATTGCAATGGGGCTGGGTGAAGAAAGGGCAAAATCTTCCGTCCGCTTTACTTTCGGCAAAGGAAACACGGAAGAAGAAGTGTACGAAACTTACGAACAGCTTAAAAGAATAGTTAAAAGAATAAGAGGATAAATAAAAAGCCGTTCCGCAAATTGCGGAACGGCTTATTAAATACCCGTAAGTACAGACAAAAGCGACGCCGACCATAAGCCAACAATAGAAAATGATGTGCGCATCAAAGCGCACTCAAACGACGCGGCTCTGCTTTTGCCCGTAAGTACAGACAAAAGCGACGCCGACCATAAGCCAACGCCGCTTTCGTATGATAAGGGGGAAAATGAATGAACTGTTTAAGGTAAACAACGAATATCGTTATCTACACTAATAATTATAACTAACCGCAATAAAAAGTAAAGCGTAGGAAAAAATTTTTTTAAAAGTTTTTTCAATTTTTTATTTGCAACATTTTTTGAAAAAATATTACAAAAATTGCGTATTTCTTTTAATTAAATCTATCAATTTGTGTATTTTTACATAAATCTGCACAATATGCAGGAAATTACGGTTGTAAGCGCGGTTGCGCACAGAATGATTATTATCGGTAAAATACGCTTTTTATCTTTACATTTTGCAAAGTAAACGGCAGATATGTAGAACACGGTTTCGCTCGAACCGTACAGCACGCAGGCGCATCGGGCGATATAGCTGTCCGCACCGTATTCGGATATAATTCCCGTCAAAAAACTCAGCGAACCGCTGCCCGAAAAGGGCTTAATTAAAACGAGTTTCGAAAGCTCTGGCGGCACTCCCAGAAAACCGAATAAAGGAGAAAGTAAAGAAGACAACGCGTCGGAAAGGTGAGACCTTTCGAACACCTCGCACATAATAAATACGCATACGAGGAGGGGAATAAGGTCGAGCGTAAATTTCAGCGCTTCGCCAACCCCGCGCGAAAAGGCGGTGTAAACGTGAACGCGTTTTAAAGCGGCGTATGCAATAACCGCTATGAACATAAGCGGAATTATATAGCGCATTTCGCCCTCTTTTTCGCTCGCAACCTGACTATGGCTAAGTAAATTGCAACCGCGCTTCCCGTCGAAATTATCGTTGCTATCAGTGATGGAAGAACTATATCGTAAGCGGCAACGCTTCCCGCCGCCGCCCGAAGCGTAATGACCGTGGTTGGAATTAGCTGAATGGAAGTCGCGTTGACTATAAACAGCAGGTTTTGCGCGAACGTGTTCCCGTCCTTTTCAAGCTGCTCTATTGCCTTAACCGCAAAGGGAGTAGCCGCCCCGCCTATGCCGATAAGATTACAACTGAGATTCATTGCAATGTTTTCAACCGCTTTTTCGTTGTCGGTGCGGAAAAATTTAGTGCAGGCGGGGGAAAGAAGCTTTGCCGCTTTCTTAGTTATGCCGCATTCTTCGGCAACTGAGGAAAGCCCCATCCACACCGCATAAATGCAGAACAGCGTTAAACAGCATTTGAGCGCGTTCAACCCGCCGTCCAGCATTGCGGGCAGAAAGTCGGTGGGTGCGGTTATGCACAGAATTATTGCCGAAATAAGTATAATAACGGTAAAAATTGCGTTCATACGCTAATATTATTCCTGCGCGCTCACGTTTATTCTTGAAAATATTTTACTTTTTTCTAAAAATATGGTAATATAAAACAACCTTTTAATCACGCTTTATAAGGAGCGGCATTATGAAAAAATTTTATTTAACATCCGCAATAACGTACACCTCGGGCAAGCCCCATATCGGAAACACTTACGAGGTGATTTTGTGCGACGCTATCGCGCGTCAGAAACGTCTCGAAGGCTATGACGTATTCTATCAGACGGGTACGGACGAACACGGTCAGAAAGTCGAACTCAAAGCTAAGGACAAGGGTGTTACGCCCAAGCAGTTCGTGGACGACGTTGCCGCCGAAATAAAAAGAATTTGGGACGTTATGAACGTTTCATACGATAAATTCATCCGCACTACGGACGGATATCACGAAAAACAGGTTGCCGCTATTTTTAAGAAATTTTACGAAAAAGGCGATATTTACAAATCCTCTTACGAGGGTTTGTACTGTCTGCCCTGCGAAAGTTTCTGGACGGAAAGCCAGCTTGTGGACGGAAAATGCCCCGACTGCGGCAGAGAGGTTAAGCCCGCGAGAGAGGAAGCGTATTTCTTCAAGATGGGCAAGTATGCGGACAGACTTGTCGAGCATATTTTAACCCACCCCGAATTCATTCAGCCCGCCGCCCGCAAAAACGAAATGATGAACAACTTCCTTCTTGCCGACGAATTTATAGGCAAGAGCGACGAGGAAATTTTATCTGCCGCGAAAAACGGTACGTTAAAGACGAAATTGCAGGATTTGTGCGTTTCGCGTACTTCTTTCAAGTGGGGAATTCCCGTCGATTTCGACAAGGGACACGTAGTCTACGTTTGGCTTGACGCGCTTACGAACTATATCACGGGCATCGGTTACGACGTGGAAAATCCCTCGCCCGAATACAAAAAGTATTGGCCCGCCGACGTTCACGTTGTCGGAAAGGATATAATACGTTTTCATACAATTTACTGGCCCATTTTCCTTATGTCGCTCGGCGAACCTCTGCCCAAAACGCTTTTCGGACATACGTGGCTGTTGCAGGGCGGTGACAAAATGTCAAAGTCCAAGGGCAACGTAATGTACGCGGACGATTTATCCAAGCTCTACGGCGTGGACGCGGTTCGCTATTTCGTACTTCACGAAATGCCCTATTCTTCGGACGGCATCATAACTTGGGAGCTTGTTACCGAAAGGGTCAATTCCGACCTTGCGAATACGCTCGGCAACCTTGTAAAGCGCACCGTAGCGATGACTAACAAGTATTTCGGCGGCAAGGTAAAAAGGGGTGAATTGAGCGAAAGCGTGGACGAAGAGCTTGCGGTCATCGCCCGTTCTGTCAGCGGCAAAGTCACCGCCAAGATGAACGAATACAAAATTTCAGACGCATTAGACGAGCTTTGGTCGCTCTTCCGCAGGGCAAATAAGTATATCGACGAAACTTGCCCTTGGGTGCTGGCTAAAGACGAAGCTAAGCTTCCCCGCTTAGAGAGCGTTCTTTATAACCTTCTCGAGGCTATAAATATCGGCGCGAACGTTTTACAGCCCTTTATGCCTCAGACGGCGAAAGAAATTTTTGAAGAAATAGGGGGACAAGCGCGCGATTATTCCGACCTTGATAAATTCGGCGCAATCCCCGAATACTGCGTTACAAACGAACCCAAAACACTTTTCGAGCGGTTGAATCACGCCGATTTACTGCCCGCTATCGAGGCTATTTCAGCCGCGCAGAAGGGCGAAGCAAAGCAGGAGGAAAACAAGCTAATGGAAGAAGAGAAAGAAATTCAGATGATAACTATAGACGATTTTGCTAAAGTCAAAATGCAGGTAGGTTTGGTAATCGCGTGCGAGGCGGTTAAAAAGAGCAAGCTTTTGCACGAAACGGTTAAAGTGGGCGATAAGACGCTTTCCATTTTAAGCGGAATAGGCAAGCACTACACCGCGGAAGAAATGGTAGGCAAAAAGGTAATCGTCGTTACAAACCTTCCCCCGCGCGAAATGAAAGGCATAATGAGCGAAGGCATGATTGTCTGCGCTGAAGCGCCCGACGGCACTCTTTCCATCGTTTCCCCCGAAAAGGACGTGCCGGACGGCAGCGAACTCGCATAAAAATATGTTTATTGACGTTCACTGCCATCTCGACGACAAGACATACAAAGACGTGGAAGAGCTTGTCTGCGCTTGTCAAAGCGCAAATGTTGCAAAAATCGTAACGGTCGGTTTCGACGTTCAGTCCTCGCTTGCGGGAAAAACTTACGCGGAAAAATACCCTGCCGTTTACTTTGCGGCGGGATTTCACCCGACAGAGCTTTCCAAATATAAAGAGGGGGATTTGGATATTATTGCAGACCTGTGTTCGCACCCCAAGTGCGTTGCGCTCGGCGAAATCGGTCTGGATTATCACTACCCCGATACGCAAAAGGAATTGCAGAAAGAAATTTTTGCTCGTCAGCTGGAGCTTGCGGAAAAGCTCTCAATTCCCGTTCAGATACATTCCCGCGACTGTGCGGAAGATATGCTGTCTATTTTAAAGGCGGACGCCGCAAAGTTTAAAAGCGGAGCGCTTTTGCATTGCTATTCCCATTCTTCGGAAATGGCGGAAGAGTTCGCAAAACTCGGTATGTATTTTTCTTTCGGCGGCGCTTCTACGTGGAAAGGCTCTAAAAAGGCTAAAAGGACGATAGCCGCCCTTCCGCTGAACAGATTGCTGACCGAAACGGACAGCCCGTATATGCCTCCCGCAAGTCTTTACGGCACGTTCCCCAACACCCCGAAATCCATTCCTGAAATTGCGCAAAGCATGGCGGATTGCAAGGGTATAAGCGCGGAAGAATTAGAAAACGCCGTTTGGGAGAACGCGCATACATTATTTAAAAAACTCGGCTGAAAAAGTCAAAAGCCGAAGCATAAAATGCTTCGGCTTTATTCATCTTCGGTAAAATAAAGACGCGTCTACGGTACTTAGTATAGGTATAGCCCGCAATAAAATACTTCTAAGGCGCAGGCAATTTTTGGATATTAACAGGTGTGCATATGGGAAATTCTTCCTTTAATTCCGCGTTAAAGCAAAGCGGATTTGCGTTCAAAAAAAAGTTCGGGCAGAACTTCATAGACGACAGCGAACTGCTTGAAAGAATAGTTGTCGGCGCAGGTGTCGAAAGCGGCGACACGGTTATAGAAATCGGTTGCGGCGCGGGAACTCTGACAAAGGCGATTGCACAAAAGGCGAAATACGTGTACGGGTATGAAATCGACACGTCGCTCAAGCCCGTGCTTTCCAAAACCCTTGCAGGCGTGGAAAATGCGGAAATTATATTCAAGGATTTCACGCGCGTGCGCGTGGACGAGCTTGAAAAAACGCTCCCGCCGTATAAAGTGGTTGCAAATCTTCCCTATTATATAACCACCCCGCTCATAATGACGTTTGTGGAAAACTCCCAAAAGTGCGAAAGTCTTACCGTAATGGTGCAGGAGGAAGTGGCGCTCCGTCTCTGTGCAAACTGCGGAACGGCGGATTACGGAGCAATTACGGCGGCGATAGCGTTGAGAGGCACTTGCCGTATTCTCGAAAAGGTGGGCAGGGAGCGTTTTACCCCTAGCCCCAACGTAGACAGCGCGGTAGTAAGAATTGATTTATGTGAAAAGCGTCTGAACGTGGAAGATACCGCTTTTTATAAAAAGACTGTGCAAGCCGCGTTTTCTTCGCGCAGGAAGACGCTTGAAAACAATCTTATAAATTCGTTTTCCCTTTCCCGCGCGCAGGTTAAGGAAGTATTGCAAAAGTGCGGAATCGAAGACGGAGCGAGGGGAGAAACGCTCTCTCCCGAGCAGTTTGCTTCTCTTTCGCAAATTTTGAAAAATTATATTGCATAGCCGTTCTTAAATGCTTGTCCGCCGCGTATATTTAAGGTGTAAACAAAATTAAAGTTTAAACCAAAACGCAAGGAGCAGGCAATTATGAATGAAGAATTAGACTATGCGCAGATGTTGGAAATTCCCGTCAGCACGGTGAACGTAGTAAAGAAGAAGTCTTTTTTCAAGAAAAAGACAAAGCCCTCTTCCGACCTTAAAGATATGGTGGTAGAGAGCGTGAACGGAAGGGTGGGCGACACCTACGTAACTGCGGAAAATCTCGGTGGTTACAGCTACACGGCGGCTCAGCCTGCGGCAAAAAGCCAGAAAAGCGGAAAATTAGGCAAGATTATTATGGCGGAAGCGGTCGCGGCGTGTCTTATCGCGGCGGGTATTTTCGTGACGAACATTTTAGTTCCCAATACCGTAATCAACGCGTTTATGGGCAATCTTACCGCCGTCAACGAACAGGAAGCAAGCTATAAAGATTTCACTTTAACGCCCGTCGTTTCCGAGCTTTCCGACGCTGAAGTTGCCGTAAGCAGCGACGGTGTTATCCGCTTCACGGAAAAGACTTCCGTATATCCCGTATGCGGCGGCGAAGTGGCTTCCGTAACGGCTGAAAACGGTTCTTATACCGTAAAGATTGCGCATACTTCCTCGTTTACCAGCGTATTCACGGGGTTGGATAACGTGTACGTAAACGTCGGCGATCAGGTGCGTGCGTCAATTCCTTTCGCTTATTCGGAAGGCGAAAAGGAAGTACGCGTTTGTATGTACAACGGCGATACTCTTTTGAACGACTATACTTTATCGGGCGTAGTTCCCGTCTGGAATACGTGAAAATTACCATACACCCGCTCTTTTTCGGGGTAATAATTTTCTGTGCGTTTTTCGGCGGTCTACCCGTAACGCTGATATTTGTAACGACCGCGCTTTTGCATGAGTGCGGTCATATTTTTTGCGCCGAAAAGCTTGGCTTCAAGTGCGAGAAGATAAGGATTATGCCTTACGGCTCGGCGGCAGTTTGCGACATAGAAGGAATAAGGGCGGGCGACGAATTAAAGCTCGCCGTTGCGGGTCCCGCCGTAAACGCGTTTTTGTGCGTGTTGATTGCGGGGCTTTGGTGGTTCTTCCCCGATACCTACGCTTATACGGATACCGTTATGGGGGCAAACCTTTCAATGCTTATCGTGAATATGCTGCCCGCATATCCTTTGGACGGTGGAAGGGTCGCGCGTATTCTGCTATGCAAACTGTTTTCCGAACGCGCCGCCTTAATAGCTTTAAAGGTAATAGCCTCGATTGTTGCCGGCGTTTTTATCGCGCTGTTTTTTGCACTCGGCTATAACGTAACGCTTCTCTTTTTCGCGCTCTTTCTGCTCTGTTCCGCAATAGAAAAAGCCCCCAAGGCGGTAAGAATAAACTTCTCCTCGGGGAATGCGTTGAAGCGCGGATTGGAGGTTAAATACGTGCTGTGCGACGGCTCTTTAACCTATAAGGACGCTATTAAAAAACTTGACGATAAGCGCTATATTGTATTGCAGTTGTACGATAATGGAATTGCCGACGAAATCACTCAGGACGAATTATACGAAGAGGCAATGCGGCACGGGATATACGATAAAGTGTTCGACGGTTATTTTTCAAGGAACGAGCGGGAGAACAGTTCGCCGTTTAATTTGCCTTTCGACTTGCCGTCGAGTACCGAGCCGACACATTCTACGCCGAACGAGATTGCGTCGTCTACTGCGCCCGCAAGCGAGGAATAATCGTAGTTTAATTTGTAATCCTGCCGCTTGGTTTTGTATATGGTGCGGGTGTAGGTAAAATGCCTCTTTAAGCACCTTTCTACACCCGTGACCGTAATCAGCGGTTCGATATTTTTAACGCTGTCGTAAATGGGGAAAGTGGCGGCAAGCACCCTTTCGCGGGGGATAATCCTTCGCGGGGTTGCGAACTTTCTGCTGATGTAAAGCCCCAGATCCTTTTCGAAATTGACGTGCGCCAAAGGCGACTTGCTGGTCGATTCAAAGGCGTATATTGCGGGGTGCAGCGTACAGTCGAGGGCGTAATGCGTGGCAAAACCCGCGAGATAGCTTTCGTTTCCGTCCTTTAAAAGTTCAAACAGCTCTTCTGCGGGCAACGCGTGCATACGTCTGCCGAGGTTGGTTTTTTTAACGCTTAGTTCATAGGCGAAAAACACGTCGCCTCCCTGAGCGCCCAGCCTGTACAGGTCGTGGTCAATAATTAAGTTTTTGTGCGCTTTATCTAACTTTTCGTAAATTTTATCCGCCGCGCACAGGTGGGAAAAATAATCGGGCATATCATAAGTTTTCCCGTTTTCCGTAAAATAAATACTGCTGAACGTAACCGGAATATTCGCCGAAAAGCGAAGTAAAATACTTATTTATCTTTTCTCTGTTCTTTTCCGTGCCGTTAAAATCTTCCCTGTAAATTTTTTCAATCCAAGTATCGACGGGAAAGGATGCCGCCATACCGTAGCCGAAAAGGCAAACGCAGTCGGCAACTTTCGGACCGACGCCTTTGTACGTTAACAGCGCTTTTTTAAGCTCGCTTGCGTTCAGATTTTCAAGGTGATTAAGCCCTTCTTTTTTAACCCTTTTTGCGGTTTCGGCAATGAATATATCGCGGTAACCCGCGCCGACGGAGCGGTAGTATTCAGCGTCTTTTGTCGCTAATTCGGCGGCGGTGGGGAAGGTATAGTATTGCTCGCCCATAAACTCCCGTTTTTGCCCTACGCCCGCACATATGCGCGAAATAATGCCCTTTATGCGGGGGATATTGTTGTTCTGCGAGATTATGAAAGAAAACAACATCTCTTCCTTGTCCTGATTTAAAAGCCGTAACCCTTTGCCCGCTTCGCACGCGTGGTTTAGCGCGGGTACGTTGAACGCTTTAACCTTTTCGATAACAGCCGCATATTCGCGGTCCAAATCGAAATAGCGGTAGAAGTAGTCGGGGTGTTCGCTCTCTATAACCGTCTTGTTTCCGTCGGCATAAACGTAGCAAGCCTTATCGCGGCTGAATACCTTGTATCCGTCTTTAAAGCGTTCGAAGCGGAAGACCTGTCCGCATTCCAGAACGTCCTTGGGATTGAAATAAGTACTATCGAAATCTATCTTAATCATTAGCGTAACCTCGGTCAATCACTCTGCTTAGAAGCGAGCAAGACAAGGCGGGTGAGGCTTGCCCGCAGGGAGTTTACTAAGCGTAAATGACCAAGGGCAAACGCAAATACAACGCAGTATTGCGAAGCTTATAAGCAGAGAACTATAAAAAAATACAGTCCTTTTACGGACTGTATTTTATCATATTTATTTCTTTCAGTCAATTAAAGTTTACGCTTATTGAACCTGCGGAAACGTCTATGTCGATTTTCTTGTTTGCGTCCGTTCCCTGCTGGCTTGAAACGTTGCAGCTTCCCGCCGACTTATCAACTAAAATCGTATATTCTGATTTGTTGCCGAGTATATCGAATTTAATCGAGCCTGCGGAAACGTCCAAATCGATAACGGGACAGTTCACGTTTAAAAACTCAACCGACCCTGCGGAAACGTGGCAATTAGTTTTATTGCAGGTCAGCCCGCCGAGCTTAACGCTTCCTGCGGAAACGTGGCATTTTGCCGTAGAACATATAATTTCACCCATAGTCAGCTTGCCTGCCGAAACGTCAATCTTCAAGGTTTTGAATTCACCCGACTGCACGTTAACGGAACCCGCGCTGATATTGATATCCAAATCAACTGCGAAAGTATACGGAATCTTTACGGTAGCGGTGGGACCTTTGCGTGAACCCCAGCTCCAGCTGAACCAACCTCTGCGGGAGTGTCCAAGCTTAACCGTGCCGCCGTTCTGGCTTGCCGTAAAGCCGTATCTGGGGTGTGACTGATATGTTATCGCCACGCTGTCGCCGTCGTAGAATTCCACGTTTGCGGTGCCTGCCGCGACGTCAAGCTCCAAGCGTTCCACATCGCCTTCCGAATTGAAAACTTCGTTCGTATAGTTGACGTTCGCATCGCCGAAGCCGCCGCCGACGATTACCAAAACTATTCCTATAGCTAATGCAAGTATTCCGATTACCGCTAAAATAATAAACATCTTTTTCATACCATAATTCCTTTACGCCGTAATAAGCGATTTCAACTGTCTGAATACCCAAAGGACAACCTTCCAGACAAATTTAACTACGAATACCGAAACGGGTATAAGCAGAAGCCCCGCGCCGAATTGAATAAAGCCCGAACCGAGAACGGATATCTGCGATTGCCCAAGCCCCGAAACAAGACCGCTGACGCCTTCGCCCATTGTCATACATCCCGAAACTATACAGCCTACAGCCGCGGAGAAGAATCCTATTGTAAGCCCTATTCCCGTCCAGAATACTACAATTATCGGAATTGCTAGCAGTACCAAAAGGAGGAAGGTGACAAATGGATTTTGCTTTCTTTCACCTTTAACCTTGGGTTTTGGCGTGCCTTCGGGGAGGGGCATATCTATGTCCGAAACGTCCACGTCGTCGGGGTTCGTGCGGGAATATCCCTTGCCGAACGCGCTTTCGCCGTTATTTGCGCCGTTTTGACCGTTGGCACTTTCCGTCCGTTCGTTAAATCCCGTCGGCGCTCCGTTAAATCCGGCAGGCGCTCCTCCATAATTGTAATTATAATAATTATAGTTGTAGTTGTTGCCGCCCGAACCGTTCACCGCCCCGTTCTGATTATCGGGTTGGGAGGAGGGGGTTTCCTTGCTGTCGGCAAGTATTCTCTGAGCCACGTCGTACGGTGCGCCGAAACCTTCTATAATCGTTTCTTCGCTTATGCCCGCGTCGCGTTTGTCGGCGTACATTTCGGCAAAGTATGAAAAAACTTTTTGCTTTTCGCTTGCGGACAGGTTGCCTAAATAGCTTTCAACTTCGTCTTTCCATTTAATGTAGGTCATCTTTTTCCACCGAAAATTTTGAGATATATTGCGTTAATCGCCTCAAAATCCCTTTTACTTTCATTTAGCTTTTGCATTCCGAGCTGCGTTATTTTATAGTATCTCCTAAGCCGCCCGTTAAATTCCTTTGTACGGGTGGTTAAAGCGCCGCAGCTTTCCAACCTTTTTAAAATAGGGTACAGCGTGCTTTCGGACATCACTATGATACCCTGCAAATCGATTATTATTTTGTATCCGTAACTTTCGCCCTTGGAAATAGCGTACAAAACGCAGGCGTCAAGCACTCCTTTTTTTATCTGTGCATCCACGCTGAATACCTCGCTTCGTCTAATACTATACATTGCATAGTATGAAATGTCAAGTATTTTATGTAAATTTTTGCGGATAATATTTTCGATATGAATTTTGATCTTAAAAACAGAGTGGAAGAAGTCAAAGCTTTATTGCCCTCGGAAGATATTCTTGTGTTCGAATTCGATTCGCTTGACGGAAAGAAATTCGCCTGTATTTACGCCGACGGCATCGTCGATAAAAATCTCATCGGCGAATTGGTCGTAAAGCCTTTAAGGGACGTAAAGAAGGACGACAACGCAGACACTGTAAAAAAACTGCTTGCAACGCCCGAGCTTTCAGACGGCACTACGATAGAGGAGTGCGTGAAGAGTATTTCGGACGGCAACGCCGCGCTCTTTACCGACGGAGAAGAGGACTTTTATATTTTAGGCGTAAAAGCTCCTCCTGGCAGAGCCGTAGCCGAACCGCCGACGCAGGTTACCGTAAAGGGACCGAGAGAGGGATTTACCGAAGATATAAAGGTTAATCTCGGTTTGGTGCGCAAGCGCTTGAAAAGCCCCGATTTACAGATAAAGACTATCAAGGTCGGAAAGCAAAGCGAAACGGCGGTGGCTCTATGTTATTTAGAGGGTACTTGTAAAAAAGGTCTGCCTGAAAAAATCGAAAAGCAGATAACCTCTCACGAAATAGATATAATACCCGATTCGTCTTACGTTGCGGGGTTTGCTTCAAGCCGTCCGCGTTCGCTGTTCAAACGCAATTCAACCTGTGAAAAGCCCGACATATTCTGCGCCAAATTATGCGAAGGCAGGGTGGGAATAATTTCGGACGGTTCACCGATTGCGCTTACCGTGCCGTATATGCTTGTGGAAGATTTTCAGACGGCGGAAGATTACTACGCCGTCAGTTACCGCTCGACTATACTGCGAGTATTGCGCTTCGCCGCAGTGCTTATCGGTATTTTATTGCCCGCGATATACGTGTGTGCGCAGCTTTTCAAAATACAGCTCATACCCGCAAAGCTGCTGTTTAAAATAGCGAGTTCGGTCGCGGGAATACCGCTTTCGCCAAGCGTTGAAATTTTCTTTACGCTATTCGTGCTAGAAGTGCTGAACGAAGCTTCCATACGAATGCCGAAGTACGTCGGGCTTGCGCTATCAGTAGTCGGCGCGCTGGTGCTTGGCGATACGGCTGTAAAGGCGGGTATTATCTCCACGCCCGCAGTTATCATCATAGCGTTTTCGGCAATCTGCCTGTACACCGTTCCCGACTTGGTGGAAACGTCAACTACGCTAAGACTGTTGTTCTTAATAATAGCGGGGTCGTTGGGAACGTTCGGCGTAATTCTTTTAATAGCGTTCATAATGTGCTATCTCGTAACCGAACAGTCCTACGGCGTTCCCCTTCTCGCACCCTATGCTCCAATGATAGGTAAGGATATGAGGGACGCGCTTTATAAATCGAACACGGGTTCATTAAGAACACGCCCTAAAGCTCTCGGCTCAAAAAATAAAGTGAGGTTAAAGCAAAAATGAAAGAATCGATTTCCGTAAGGCAGATTTGTTTTATTCTGATTGCATACAATGCGGTCACAAAGCTCTTGCTGTATCCGTCGTTCGCGGCGAACGCTGCGGGCAACGCCCTCATTTTTCCCGCGCTTTTCGACTTGCTTATTCAAACGGCGATAATATGGTCGGTAGCATTTCTTAGCTCCCGCACCAATATGACCTTTTTCGACTTGATAAAAAACACGTTCGGTTCGGTTACGGCAAAGGTTATTTACGCGTTTTTCGCACTGTACTTTTTACTTGCTGCGGTAATCCCCGTCAACGAACAGCAGCTACTGATTCACGACGCGTTTTTCGATACGATGCCGTCGCTGTATATTTTCCTTCCGTTCTTCATATTTGCCATATATGCGGGGGTCAAATCGTTTACGAACGTAGGAAGATGCGCTGATTTGTGCCTGCCTATATTCGTGATTTCGGTGTTGGCTCTTTTAATAATGTCGATAGAGGGAGCGGATTTTTCAAACCTTATGCCCATATTAAAACAGCCATTTAAAAAGGTTGCTGGGCTAAGTCTTGCGTCGGTGTACCGTTTTTCGGAAAGTGCGTACCTTCTTATGTTTATGGGTCATTATAAGTATAAGAAGGGCGACGCCGCAAAGATGACTGTTTCCTACGCTTTGGGCGGGCTTATTGTGGTTGCGTTTATGGCGGCTTTCTATGCAGTGTACGGACCTTTAGCGCAAACCCGTTCGTTTGCAATCAATAACATTTCGGTATTTTTCTCGGCGATAAGCTACGTCGGCAGAATAGATTTGTTTATGGTCTATATCCTCGAAATCGTTATGCTGTTCGCTTCCGTTTTAAATATTCAGGCAAGCGTTCACTGCCTTTGCAAGGTCTTCAACAAGAACTTCCGCATAATATATTCGCTGGCGATAAACGCGGTTTTGATTGTAATGACTTTCATAGTCAATAACAATTTCTCCGTTTTGCAGCAGACAGCCGCAAAATGGTTCTGGATTCCCGCCGTTATATTCGCCTATTTAATGCCCGTATTGGCTTGGGTGTTGAGGAGAAAAGCAAGATGAACAGACCGCGTTTAAAAAGAGCGCTCAGCGTTCTGTACGCGCTTATTATAGCTGCGTGTACGTTTTTGTTTTTTACCAACGATTTCGGACTTGTCGATTTGCGTAAAACCGCGGTAGTTATCGGCGTGGGTCTGGATATAGAAGAAGAGGAAGTAGTTCTTACCGCACAGCTTGCCGTGCCTCAGCCTGCGGAAAACGGCGAAAACACAAAGTTCAACGTGGTTACCGGCAAGGGTTCGACTGTTGCCGCCGCTTTAAACGAAGTGAACGTCAAAACTGGTTTTTACCCCAAGCTTGTGTTTTGTAAGCTAATAGTATTGGGTGAAAGCTGTTTTAATCAGGACATAATAAAACTTCTCGACTATTTTTACCGCAACGAATATACGGGTCTAACACTTCTTGTTGCCGCTTGCGAGGGACAGGCTAAAGAGCTTATTTCCCAACAGTTCCCCTGCGGAAATTCGGCGACGGACGTTATAGAAAAGCTTCTTTCTTCCGAAGCCAAAGCCTCGGGCAACGTGTGTGCCGTAACTTTAAAAGATATCGGCGAAAGCAGTTTTTCGCAAAGCAAATCGGCGTTTATGCCATATCTTGAAAACGGCGTTCTGGAGGAGAGCGGTGGCGGAGGCGGCGAAAGCGGCGGCTCGGGCGGCGGTGGCGGCTCGGGCGGCGGTGGCGGCGCAGGTCAGCAATGCGAAGAAAGCGAACTCACCTGCAACAAATGCGCAATGTTTTCGAACGGCTATTGCAAAGGCGTTCTGACCACGGAGCAGACGTTCGCGTTTAATCTTATCAAGAACGAAGTAAGGCACGCTTTCGTGGAAAGCAGTGACGGCGATAAAAAACGCATACTCGGTTTAAGGGATTGCAAGGGCGGCGTAGACATTTCGTTCGACGGCGAACAGCCCGTAATGAAAATCAAGTTCAGCGCTTCCGTCAACGTTCAGGACAGCGAGCTGGGTTTCGAACCCGACAGGGCGGCTAATATCCGTATTCCCGAAGAGATATTAAAGCAGGGAGAAAAGACGATAGAGGAATTGTTTGCCGAGCTTTTCAACAGCACACAGCAAGCCGATTGCGATATCTTCGGCGCAAAAACCCAGCTGTATAAATCCAACTATAAAAAGTACGGAAAATATGAAGAAGACTTCTTTACTAAACTGAAAATGGAAAGCAAAGTCAATTTGAAATCTGCGGGTTGACGGGCATATATGCCTTAACAAACGCATAAAAAGCAAACAAGGGCGGGAAAATTCCCGCCCTTGCGCTTACCTTTTAGCTTTGATTATGCGTGCGTGTTTATATGCGCAAGCGTTTCGATAATAAGCTTGGAAAGCAGTTTCAAATCCGTTTCGGTAATTCCGTCGGGGCGGCTTTCGTTAAGAATTTCCGCAATGCGGTTAGCCCCGTTTCCCGTAACGTCTTTTTCCACGGCTTCGCATATAAGCTTTGCCGTCTTCTCCAGCGCATCGTCGGGAACGTATCCTTCGATGAGCGTTGCGATAACGCCCTGAGTTGCACCCGTTGTTTCTTTGTCGCGAATAAACTGTTCGTACCACACGTAAAACAACGTGGAAAGCGCGCCCACCGAAAAGCCGTGTTCTATCACGTCCACGTAGTTTTCAAGCACCCACTTAACGCTCATATTAAGCACGCCCGCGTATACGGAATAAAAAACTCCGCCGAGCAGAAAGGGCAGAAAGGTTGCAATCTTTTTGCGGCATTTTTTCAGTAGTGTGTTTTTTAAAATCTGTACGCAAAGGCATGTGAACGCGGCAAGCGCTATGATATCCAGCCCGTAAAAGGTAAAGGTGTCGATAATCTGTATAATAGTCAAAATATTCTCTCCTTTTCGGCAAGGCGTTTACCCCACCCGACGCAAAAAGGTTATTAGCTTCAAGCCGACTAAATAATATTATCTCACCCGACGCATATTATATAAAGCG
Organism: uncultured Clostridia bacterium; assembly: GCA_964468955.1. Lineage (GTDB taxonomy): Bacteria > Bacillota > Clostridia > Christensenellales > Borkfalkiaceae > Coproplasma. The sequence continues at coordinate 24,551 of CAYXXB010000003.1, forward strand.
CGGCGTTTTGCTTAAAACGCAAAGTGCGAAAATAAAAATAAAATAAAAGTGTGACAATTTCACTTGTATATTTCACTGCTCATATGGTAGAATTTTCCTTATGAGAATGCACAGAAAATCCCGTTTGGACGAACGGCTTATACAATGTAACGACGTACTTACCGTGGCTGATTTAACCGAAAAGAATATGAAGAAGGCGGCGGTCGTTAAGGAATATCTCGATTTTGAAAAGGTGTTCGGTAACTCCAACCCCGTCGAACTCGAAATAGGTTGCGGAAAGGGCAAGTTCGTCTGCGAACTCGCAACAAGGCAAAAGGGCTTCAACTATATCGCGGTGGAAAAAATTTCCAACGTTTTAATCGAAGCGTGCGAAAAGGTGAAAGAACTGAATTTAGCCAACGTTCACTTTTTAAACTGTGCCGCCGAGGTTCTGCCCAAGTACTTGCCGGAAAACAGCGTGGAAAAAATTTATCTCAATTTTTCTAATCCTCTGCCTAAGCTCGGTTACGCAAAACAGCGTTTGACCCACCCCGTGTTTTTGGAGGAATACAAAAGCTTTTTAGTTAAAGGCGGCGCGATAATTCAGAAAACGGATGATTACGATTTTTACAAATTTTCCGTTGAAAGTTTTTTAGCTTGCGGTTACGAAATTTTGGAAAGGTGCGAGGATTTAACGGCATTGAACGACGAAAACAATATTGTGACCGAACACGAAAAACGCTTTTCGGATATGGGCAAAAAAATATACAGGGTGGTAGCAAAGCTTAAATGACCCCTACATATATCGCGGTTATTGTTGTTTGTTGTTTTGCCGCCGTTATTTTAATTACAGTTTTCGCATATCTTTCCAACCGCTGGCTAACCGTCACAAAGTATTCTCTTGCCGTGGAAAACGCCCCCGAAGAGGGGGTTAAAATAGTTCACCTTTCCGATTTGCACGCGGCTTGTTTCGGCAGGGATAACGCAAGGCTTCTGAAAAAAGTCAAGCAGCAAAATCCCGACTTTATCGCCGTTACGGGCGATATAATCCATAAGTACCGCAAACGTGATATCGCCGTTGCAAAGCGCACAGTCAAACAGCTTTGCAAAATTGCGCCCGTGTATTTCGTGAGCGGAAATCACGAAATGCGAAGCAGAAAGTGGCGGGAGCTTAAAAGCGGGTTGAAAGAAAACGGCGCAACCGTTTTGGAAAACGAAGTTGTGCAAACTCACGGAATAAACCTTGTCGGCGTCAATTGCGCTTTTCTTAAAAACGAAACGCCGTTCAGACTTTCCGACGGCTTGCAGGGCTGTAAAGTATTGCTTGCGCACAAGCCCGAATATATAGACAGATACGCAATGGCGGGTTACGATATCTCGCTTTGCGGTCACGCTCACGGCGGGCAGTGGAGGCTTCCCTTTACCCATATAGGCTTCTATTCGCCGGGGCAGGGATTGTTCCCTAAATACACGTCGGGCGTACATTCGTGCGGCAATATGCGTGAGGTAATTTCAAGGGGACTTGGCAATTCGGAATGTCCCTTGCGGCTTTTCAACCGCCCCGAGATAGTGGTTGTGGAAATAAAAAACAAGTAATATAAAACGCGGAGAAACGGTTTCGTTTCTCCGCGTTTGGTTTTTAAATTCATTTACTTGATAAGCAAGGTCAATATAGCTTTGATAGCGTGCAGTTTGTTTTCCGCTTGGTCGTAAACAACGCTCTGCTTGCCGTCTATAACTTCGGGGCTTACTTCCGCGCCGCGTTGAGCAGGCAGGGGGTGCATAAAAATCGCCGTTCCGCTCGCCGCCGCCATCAGCCTGTTTGTAATCTTGTAAGGCTCCAACGCTTCCGCTTCTTCTTTGGAAATAAGCGAATGGTAGTGGTAGCTGTCCGTATAAATAATGTCCGCGTTCTTTGCGGCAAAGGCGGGGTCGTCGGTAATGGTGACGCTGCCGTACTGCTCTATTTTCTGCATATGCGGTTTATCGAGCATAAATTCCGCGGGGGCGGCAAAGCTTACGTCCATACCGCATTTAACCGCACCCGTAATAAGCGAAGCCGCGGCGTTCGTACCCTTGCCGATATAAGCAAGCTTTAAGCCTTCGAGTTTTTTCTTCTTTTCCCAAATGGTGTAAAGGTCGCTCACCGCCTGCATAGGCACGTAGTCGGCGTTGGTGGAGTTGATGACGGGAATAGGGGAAACTTCCGTAAAGTCGGTCAGTTCGCTTTGGGATATCCCGCGGGTAATCAGCGCGCCCACGCCGTAGCGGTATATAACGTTTACGACGTCCCTTATGTTCTCGCCCGCCTTCATATCGTGTTCGCTGTACTGCAAATTAACGACTTCACCCCCGAGCTGGCGCACGCCAATCTCGATAGCCGAACGCGTTCTCAGCGAGGTGTCGCCGAACAACAGCGCAACGGTTATGCCGTTTAAAATCGCGGTGCTTTCGTGCGCGGCGAACTTGGCTTTCATCTGCCTTGTCGCGTACAGAAGTTCGAAAACTTCCTCCGTGGAAAAGTCCGCAAGGTTAATCATGTGTTTTTTCGTTATCGAATAACTCGGCGAATAGCGGTTAATATCCATAAGTATTTTCCTCTCGTAAATTTCTTTTTCTTGCGCGAAAAACAAATTTACGATTTTAAGGGCGTTGCCCTCTGCGCACGATAGGTTTTAGCCCTCGATTATAAGAAATCGTGCGCATTCACCTACCGAGGCGAAAGTATTCGCAAATTGTGTCGCGCTGCGCAAAAGCGTGGTTTTGCTTGCTACGTTTATTCTTTTTTATTATAACACTTGTCGTAATTTAATTCAAGCGATTATTCTGCGAGAATACGCACCCGCAGAAATTTTGGCGGTATAGCGCGTACTTTTCGCTCAGTTCAATGCTCCGCAAATAACCGTTCCGCTTTTTGAAATCGGTGGGAAGCCACTTCACGCCGTGCTTTTCCGCTAACTCGTAACCCAACCCGTTTATAACTTTCGCGTTCTTCAACGGGCTTACGGTAAGGGTGGTGGTAAAGTAATCGTAGCCCTTTTCCTTTGCAAGAAAAGCCGTCTTACTAAGTCGCAGAGCAAAACAAACCGCACACCGTTCGCCGCCTTCTTTGCAATCTTCCAGGCCCTTTACGGCGGAGTAAAACTCGCTTACATCGTGGTCGCAGTCCAAAAAGTCCGCCCAACCCGTTTCGTTTATAAGGCGGATTAGCTCGGCTTTGCGCTTTTCGTACTCTTCGTCCTCGATATTGGGGTTGTAGAAAAGAACGGTTATTTTAAAGCCCTCTTTCAGCCTTTCAAGGCAGGCGGAAGAGCACGGCGCACAGCACGCGTGGAGCAACAGCTTGGGCTTTTCTTCCGCAACGCGTTGCATTATTTTACACATTTCCGCATCGTAGTTAATCGCGTTCATACCTGTATTTTACAGCAAAAGCGTTGATTAAGCAACTTTTATTATATGGAAAAAGTTAATTACACCCAACGTATTGACTTAAAAGTCAATTTCCGTTAAAATTAAATTGCGGAATTATTTTTAAAAAATCAGCCCATGGGCTGCGCTTTTCTTGCGAAAAGCGCATAAGGAGACTTTATATGCTAAAGAAAAAGAGGAAGAGCTTTATAATACTGCTTTCTGCGATAATTGCGGTAATGCTGATTTTGTCGTGCGCGTTTATGCTCACGCCCAAAACGTCAGCGAGTGCGGATACGGAAGAAACGCACGACCATTCGGCAATGACGATAATAAACAGTTATGCCGATATCGAAAACGGCGAACTCACGGAAGGTACGTATTATCTTGGCAATAATATCAACGGCAATATAATCGTTACTGGCGAAGTAACGCTTTGCCTCAACGGTCACACGATTACTGGTGACGGAAACGACTCGGTTATAACCGTAGGTTTGGAAGCTACGTTTACTTTGTGCGACTGTCAGGAAACAGGTACCGTAACGGGCGGGCATAGCGACGGTGGTGTGTACGTTAAAGAAAACGCCACGTTCAAAATGACGGGCGGAACGATAAGCGGTAACACGGCGGGTGGATATGGCGGCGGTGTGTACGTTAAAGAAAACGCCACGTTCACAATGACGGGCGGCACGATAGCCCGCAATACGGCGGGTGGTGGATATGGCGGCGGCGTGTACGTTAACGGCACGTTTGAAATATCGGGCGGTACGATAAGCGGCAATATCGGCGTCGGCGGCGTGCGCGTTAACGGCACGTTTGAAATATCGGGCGCACCGGTAATAACGGGCAATATGTATTATGACTATTTAGACGATAGAGAAATTAACGTTGCGCTCGACGAAGGTTACAAAATCACCATTACGGGCGAGCTTACTGTTGGCGCACAAATCGGCGTTAGCACCGTTGACGAGGTGATAACTTCGGGCTACGGCGAAAACAATAAGGACGAAAACGGCAATATAATTGCGCCGAGTGCGTACTTTATTTCAGACGTGGAAGGGTGCGTGCCGACTTTGGACGGCGGAGAGGTTAAACTTGTTGAGAGTGTTGCGACTGTTACGGTTGGTAGCGTTGAAACGGCGCACGGTGATATCGCTTCCGCCTTTGCTACCGCTAACTCCTCATACGGCGCGGCAACGGTCACCTTGCTTGCAAACGTAGAGACGACGGATACGCTTACCGTGGGAATAGCCAAATATATAACCCTCGACCTCAACGGTCATATGCTGAAATATACGGGCAGTGATAACAAATCGGTCATAACTGTTAACGGCAATTTCACGCTTAAAGACAGTAACCCACAAGCGGCACACAAATATAATATCAACGACGACGGGCTTTGGGTTTTTACCGATAGCGGTACGGAAACGCTCCACGGCGGCGTAATCACGGGCGGCAAGGCAAGCGGCGTGTTCGCAGATTCGCCGAGTATGAATGGTAGCGTATTCACATTGGAAAACGGCAATATTTGCGGGAACACTGCTACAAACGGCGGTGGCGTTAACGTTACTACAAACTGTAGGTTTGAAATGAAAGCCGGTAAGATAAGCGGGAACACTGCTACAAACGGCGGCGGAGTTGACGCTAGAGCTTACGGTTGTTACTTTATAATGACGGGCGGCACGATAAGCGGCAATACGGCAACGGGTGACGGCGGTGGTATGTTGTGGAGTGGTTTATTAAACGGATTCCATATATCCGGTGCGCCGGTTATAACCGGAAATAAAGCAAACGGTATCGATAATAACGTTTACTTATTAGGGAGCTATACCATTAGAGTTGTGGGAGAGTTTACCAACGGCGCGCAAATCGGCGTTTACAGTACGGGCGAGATTGCAACGGGCTTTACGGCGGCAAACGGAATGAGCGGAAAGTTGCCGTCTGAATACTTTATCCCCGATAACAAAACGAATAATTGCGTTTACGTCAGCGACGAGGGAAACGGCACGGTGTCTGTCGGCACTCACGATTATGACAATGCTCCGTGGTTGATCAGCGACACCGCTCATTGGAAAGACTGTCAGAACGGTTGCGGGAACTTTATAGATTCATATTCGCACAATTACAATCAAGAGGTTGTAAGCGATACGTATTTTAAATCTGCCGCAACTTGTACGGAAAAAGCCGTTTATTATAAGTCCTGCAAGTGCGGGGCGCACGGCGAGGAAACGTTTGAAAACGGCGAGCTTGCTTCGCACACTTATGCCGAAGCGGTAAGAGAAAACGAGAAGGCGCCAACTTGCACACAAGAGGGCAGATATGACGAAGTAGTTTATTGTTCGGTTTGCGACGAAGAATTAAGCAGAACGCCGAAAACTATTGACAAAATCGCGCACGACGAGGAAATAATACCCGCAGTAGACGCGACTTGTACGGCTAAGGGTAAGACCGAGGGTAAGAAGTGCAATGTTTGCGGTACGGTTACGGTCGCGCAAGTCGAAACGGATATGATACCGCATACCGAGGAAGTAATTCCCGCGAAAGCGGCGACTTGCACGGCGAAAGGCAAGACCGAGGGAAAGAAGTGTTCTGTTTGCGGTGAAACACTCGTTGCGCAAACCGAAACGGATAAGATTGCACATACCGAGGAAGTAATTCCCGCAGTATCGGCGACTTGCACGGCAAAAGGCAAGACCAAGGGAAAGAAGTGTTCTGTTTGCGGTGAAACACTCGTTGCACAAACGGAAACGGATAAGATAGCACACACCGAGGAAGTAATTCCCGCGGTTGCGCCTACTTGTACGGAAGCGGGCAAGACGGCAGGCAAGCACTGCTCGGTCTGCAACACTGTTTTGCAAGCACAGACTACCGTTGCCGCGCTCGGACATAACTACGGCGAATGGACGGTTGTGAAGCAAGCTACCGAAACCGAAGAGGGCGAAGAGCGCAGGGTGTGTGCGAACGACAATGCGCATTACGAATCGCGCACGTTGCCTAAGATTACTGCCCCCGATAATAACGGCAGTGAAGTCGTCGAAAATAAACCGCAAAACGGATTGTCCGCTGGTGCGATAGCGGGTATAGTGATAGGCGTAATAATTTTCCTCTTGCTCGCCGCATACGTCGCTTGCTATTTCGCGCTTTACCGCAGAAATCTGATAGAAGGCAAATTCTTTGACGTAATATACGCGCCGATGAACGCAATCTTCGGAAAGAAAGAGCAGGAAACGGAATAAAGAGCGAAAATTTTATAAAATTTACAAAAAATGGGTTTTTGGGGTTTGTAAATTAAGCTAATCCGTGTTATTATTGTTATACGGTAAAATAACGGAGATTAAAATGGCAAATTTAAAGCTCGATACAGTCAGTAAAATATATCCCTCAGGCGCGCTCGCTCTGTACAAGATAAACTTGGAACTTCCCGACAGTCAGTTCATATCGGTTGTCGGCGGTGAAATGAGCGGTAAAACTACTCTTCTGCGCGTAATTGCGGGTGTGGAAGAAGTTACGGAAGGCACGGTTAAAATCGGCGACAAGGACGTAACGGAAGTCGAACCGCGCGAAAGGGACGTTGCTATGATTTTTCAGGGCAATACGCTCTATCCCTCGCTTAACGTTTTCGATAACCTCGCTTACGGTTTAAGAATAAGAAAGGCGAGTCAGAAGCTCATCGAACAGCGCGTAAAGGTAGCGGCGGAAATGTTGGGACTTACCGACGTACTTTCCCGCAAGCCCAAAGCGCTCACCACCGAACAGAAACAGAAAGTTGCGTTCGGCAGAGCGATAGTGAGGGAGCCTAAGCTCTATCTTTTAGACGACCCGTTCGCTGGTATTAACGGCGAGCTTGCTACAAAACTGCGTTCCATTCTTATAAACTTGCAGATAAGAATGAAAGGCACGTTTATCTACGCGACCAAAAACGTAAATGAAGCGCTTGCAATGTCAACGCGCGTACTCGTTCTGCGTGAAGGTATGGTTCAGCAGATAGACACGCCCGCCAACCTTTACGACTATCCCGTAAACGCATACGTTGCGTTCCTTATCGGTTCGCCGACCGTCAACTTTATGAACGGCGCGAGCGTTATCAAGGACGAAAAGGGTTACTTTGTTACGGCTTCCGGCGTAACGCTTCCCTTGCCCGAAAACATTGTTAAACGCTTTACGGCTATCGACGAATACGCAAACACGGACAAGAAAGTAATAGTTGGTATCCGTCCCGAGGATATGTGCTTTGCAGACGACGGCATACAGGCAGTCGTTACGGAAGCGGAAGAAATTGCGGGAAATAATTACGCGGACTGCGACGTTGAAAATATTTCGTTCGTGGTATCGGGCAAAGCGAATAAGGGCGATAAAGTGAAGATTACCGCCGATATGACGCACGCGTTCGTGTTCGACGGCGTTACACGCCTTACGCTTTTACAGCGCGATTCGGGCTACAAAAATACGGGCTTTGCGGACGCGGACAAGCTTCCTTTGGGTTACGACGAGGAAGAAGCTATCAAAAACAAGCTTAAACTCCCCAAGGACGATAAAAAGAAAAGAAGATAATATAATACGGTTTGGATTGTCGCTCCCGTTTAATTTTTCGGGAGCGGTTTTTATCTCGACCGTACTTGTAATAAATTGTAAAAATCTGGTTATAATAAGCATAGTATATTGCATTTAACAGGGAAAATAATTTGGAAATTATACTCGACGCGTTAAAGGATACGTTAATCGTATTTCCGTTTATCTTAATAATATATATGCTCATCGAGCTTTTGGAAAACGGTTCTTCGCTTACTAAGGGCAGGCGTTCTCTGCAAGGACCGCTTGCGCCCGTGGTAGGCGCTGCGACGGGTATAATTCCGCAGTGCGGCTTTTCGGTTATGGCGGCTAAGCTGTACGACAAGGGGCTTATCCGCACGGGTACGATAATTGCGGTTTTCCTTGCAACGAGCGACGAAGCGCTTATAATTCTGCTTGTAAACAGCCCCTTAAGCGCGGCGGCGGCTCAGTCCATTCTGCCGTTAATAGTAATTAAGCTGTTGGTTGCCGTTATGGCGGGCTATCTTATAAACCTTATTATTCCCGATAAAATCACCGAAACAACGCCGCTCTACACCCCCGAAGGCGAAGCGTATTCCTGCGGAAGAGAGCATCACGGCAAATCCGCCGTCAGTTTGTATCTCGTCGAACCGCTTTTACACTCTTTAAAGGTAACGGCGTATATATTGATAGTAAACCTTGTTTTCGGCTTTATCATTGCGGAAGTGGGCGAGGAAACTATTGCAGCAGGTCTTATAGGCGGAACGTATTTCCAACCCTTCATAACGGCGGCGGTGGGGCTTATTCCAAACTGCGCTTCTTCTGCGATTATAACGGAAACGTACGTGCAGGGCGGAATACTTTTCGGCAGCTGCGTAGCGGGCTTATGCACCAATGCGGGGCTTGGACTTGTGGTTTTAATGAAGAACACCAAAAAGATAAAACGCAACATTTTACTCGTCGTGACGCTGTATTCCATTTCCGTGATTGTCGGTATGCTCACCAACATAATAATCACGGCGGCGGGATTAGTCTGACAGCATTTAAACGGCTTAAAAAATAGCTTATATAAATTTGATTTTGCGCTTTAATTTCGTTTGACTTTTGCTTTGCTCCTTTGGTATAATTTGTTAGCATTCTTTGGAAAGGGGAGGTGAAAACAGATGTCAACTATTAAAGTAGGTGAAAACGAGTCGGTTGAAAGCGCACTCAGAAGATTTAAGAGAAAGTGTTCGCGCGACGGCATAATCGGCGACCTCAGAAAGAAAGAGTTCTACGAATCCCCCGCGGTTAAAAGACGCAAGAAGAGCGAAGCCGCAAGAAAGAGAAGCAAAAACTAAAACACTTTAAACTCTGCCTAAGTGAAAACTTCGGTAGAGTTTTTTCTTTATAAAAAAAGTCGTAAAAACGCGCATTTTGTTATGTGCGCGGCGTTGCATAGAAGGTAGATATGGATAATTTGAAATTAGCGGCAAAACAGGCGAAGCAAAGGCTGAGAACGGATTTCTGGGGAAAGTGCAAAACGGATATCAGCATAACCGCAGAGGAAGCGGGAAAACGCGGACAAAACGTCGGCAAGGTCAAGTCTCATCTTTATACCAAAGTCAAAAACGTTATAAAGGGCGAAGCTCCGGACGAATTCTACCTTAAAGTCAAACGCCTGCTCGACGAGTACGGCGAGGTTTCCGACGCTATAGGAAGATTAACCGACAAGCAGTATTTTTCAACGCTGGGTTACGAGGAAAGACAGCGCTATACGATGGAGCTTTCCGCAAAATATCTCGCCGCGCTCGAACAATACCGTCGGGAAAAAGAAAGCGGGATTTAATCGTTTTTCTTGCCTTACTTTCCCCGATGTGGTATAATAAATAAGTAAACACGTTTTGGATAAAATTATGGACGATATACTTGAACAACTGAACGAAGAACAGATAAAACCCGTCAAGGATACCGAGGGCGCGGTGCTTGTGCTTGCGGGTGCGGGAAGCGGCAAAACGAGGGTGCTGACCTCGCGTATTGCCTACATATTAAGACAGGAGATGTGTTTGCCGTCGAACGTTCTCGCAATAACCTTTACCAACAAGGCGGCAAAGGAAATGCGGGACAGATTGGAAGGAATTTTAGGCGATTGCGGGGGTATGTGGATTTGCACAATCCACTCTATGTGCGTCCGTATTTTGCGCAGGTTCGGCGAAGAAATAGGGGTGCTTCCCAACTTCTCCATTTACAGCGAAACGGAGCGTAACAACGTAATTAAAAAGGCTTTTGCGTCATTAGACTACGACGATGAAAAACTGCTGAAAAGCGCTAAATATCACATAGGCAACGCAAAAATGTTAGGGCTTGACCCCGACCAATACGGAGTGCGTTTCAAGCACGAAGCCCGTATTGACGACGTGGTTAAAATTTATGAAAACTACGACGGCAGACTAAAGGACAACAACGCTCTCGATTTCGACGATTTGCTTTTGAAAACTCTGCGCCTGCTGCGTTCAAGCGAAACGGCGAGGGAGTATCTTTCGGACAAATTCAGATATGTTTTGGTAGACGAATTTCAGGACACCAACTCGGTGCAGTACGGCATAATAAAAATTCTCGCTTCCAAGCACGGCAACCTTTTCGCCGTCGGCGACGACGACCAGTCGATTTACGGATGGCGCGGTGCGGAGATTGAAAACATTCTGCGGTTTGACAAGGACTATCCCGAAGCGAAAGTATATAAATTACAACGCAACTACCGCTCTACTAAGTCTATTTTAAACCTTGCAAACAGCATTATCGCAAACAACGGCAAGCGCCACAAAAAGACGCTGTGGACGGATGCTGAAGAAGGCGTTAAGCCCGAATACGTGCAGTCCGAACAGGAAGCGGACGAAGCGTATTATGCCGCTAAAGCCATAAACAATGCGGTATATGCAGGGGGCAATTACTCCGATTTCGCCGTTTTAATGCGCATAAACGCGCTTACCCGCTCATACGAACAGGAGTTTACAAAGTACGGCATACCGTACAAAGTTTTCGGCGGCTTCAAGTTCTTCGAGCGGAAGGAAATCAAGGACGTTTTGGCGTATATGCGCCTTATTTCCAACCCGTTCGACGACGAAGCGTTCACCCGCATAATAAACGTGCCTAAGCGCGGTATCGGCGGCAAAACGCTTTCCACAATGGAAGACTACGCCCGTCCCGTCGGGCTGTCGCTGTACGACGCCTGTATCGATGTGGACGAGCTTCCGCTCACCTCGTCAGCCAAGAGCAAGATAGGCGACTTTGCCGACCTTATCAAAAACTTAATCATATATTCCCAAAGCGAAAACGTCGGCGCGCTGGCGCGTGAAATTATAGCCCGTTCGGATTTGAAATCGGCTTACGATGACGGCACGGAAGAGGGGGACGCAAAGCTCGCAAACCTCGACGAATTTATCGCTTCGGTAGACGACTTCGTGCGGCTCAACCCTAATGCCGGGTTAGACGAATATTTAAATCAGGTAACGCTTTCTTCCGACACGGACGAGATGGACGACGGCAACTACGTAACTCTTGCCACAATTCACTCGGTCAAAGGCTTGGAATTTGATGACGTTTTTATCTGCGGAATGGAAGACGGAATTATGCCGTCGTCGCGTTCGGACAGCGACCCCGCAAGCTTGGAAGAAGAACGCAGGCTTATGTACGTTGCAATTACCCGCGCCCGCAAAAGGCTGTGGATAACCCGTTCAAAGAGCCGCTATCTGTACGGTAGAAGAGAGCCTACAAAACCTTCCCGCTTTGTTCTCGAACTCAAAGACGATTTGGGCATAGCTGATGGCGCTTTGCGTTCGGGCGTGCGCTCGGAATACGGCTATTCACAGTACGGCAACCGTTCAAACGGCAATAGTTGGGGGGCAACAAGGCGAAACAACAGCTACGAGGGCGATTTTTGGGACAGTGCGCCCACGCGTGGGAAAAGCGTTTATTCATCCGACGACGGATATTCGCCAGACCCTTCGCCTTCGCAATACAGCGGTAAAGCTTCGTTTTCGGCGGCTTCGAGTTTCGGCGGCTTGAAAAAGTTTTCCGTCAACACTTCGCAGAAAACGGGCGGTAAAGAATACCGCGTCGGCACTAAAGTGCGCCATCCAAAGTTTGGCGTGGGTACCGTCATAGCAATGAAAAACAACGGCACGGTGCTTAACGTTGCGTTTGAAAATCAGGGCATTAAGGAGCTGTCCGCTTCGCTCGCGCCCTTGGAGATACTGTAATGAAAGACAGAGTAAGAGAGCTTATAGACACGCTCAATAAATGGGCGTACGAATACTACGTTCTGGATAACCCGTCCGTGGACGACAAGGAGTACGACAGACTTTACGACGAGCTTAGAGAAATAGAGGAACGCACGGGCAAAGTCGAGTTCGACAGCCCGACGAAGAGAGTGGGCGGCGAACCGATAGACAAATTCGAAAAGCACGCACATATCCACAGGCTGTACAGCCTCGACAAGTCGGTCACCTACGATATGCTTAACGCGTTTTTTACGCGCATAAAAAAGGTCGTACCCAATCCCGAGTTCACCGTCGAGTACAAGTTCGACGGACTTACAATGTGCCTCACCTATAACAATGGCAAGTTCGTCCGTGCAACGACGAGGGGCAACGGCGTGGAAGGCGAGGACGTAACCGCACAGTGCCTCACAATAAAATCATTCCCTCTCACAATAAATTATAAAGGGCTTCTGGAAGTACAGGGTGAAGCGGTCATAAGATTGTCCGTTTTGGAAAACTACAACAAGACGGCGAAAGAACCGCTCAAAAACGCACGCAACGCGGCGGCGGGCGCTATCCGCAATCTCGACCCCGCGCAGACGGCGGAACGTAAACCAGAAATTCTTTTTTACAACGTCAACTATATGTCGGAAGGCGAGCTGTCCACCCAAGCCGAACATTTCACTTTCTTAAAGGACAACGGCTTTAAAGTCTATCCGTTTTTGCGCGTTTGCAAGACGGAAGAAGAGGTGTTCGCCGCTATAGAAGAAATCGAAGTCGAACGCAAGAAAATCGACGTTTTGACTGACGGCGCGGTCATAAAATTAAACGATTGCACCCGCCGTGAAGATATAGGCTATACGGATAAATTCCCCCGCTTTGCAATGGCTTACAAGTTTGAAGCCGAGGAAGCTGAAACGGTCGTCAAAGACGTGCGATGGCAGGTAGGCAGAACGGGCAAGCTCACGCCCCTTGCGGAAGTCGAACCCGTGGATTTGGGTGGTGTAACGGTAAGAAAGGCTACACTCAACAATCTCGGCGATATTGCCCGCAAGGACGTAAAGATAAACAGCAAAGTGCTGATAAGGCGCTCTAACGAAGTTATTCCCGAAATTCTGGGAAGTATCGAACATACGGGCGAAAGCGTGGAAGTTGAAAAACCCGAAACCTGCCCTTTCTGCGGAAGTAAAGTTTCGGAAGTAGGAGCAAACCTTTTCTGCCCGAACAGAAACTGCGCACCCCGCGTGGTTGCAACGCTTGCGCATTTCGCGTCCAAAGGCGCAATGGATATAGAAGGTTTTTCGGAAGCCACGGCACAACTTTTGTTGGATAAATTGGGTGTGGATAAACCCTCGCGCCTGTACACGCTGACGGCTGAAGAAGTGGGAAGCTTGGAAGGCTTTAAACAGAAGAAAACGGAAAATCTTTTAAACGCGATTGAAGGCAGTAAAAACGTTTCGTTAGATGCATTTATATTCGCTCTCGGCGTGGACGGAGTGGGTAAGGTTGCTTCCAAATCGCTTGCGAACGCTTTTAAAAGTCTTGAAAATTTAAGCAATGCAACGGTGGAAGAGCTTGTCGCGCTCGACGACGTAGGAGAGATAACGGCGGCGGCTATTGTCGGTTGGTTCGCCGACGAAGAGAATAAAAAGGAAATTGCCGAACTTTTAAAATACGTAAATGTGGAAGAGGTTAAAAAGCGCGTTGCTTCGGGTATATTCGCTGGTCAATCGGTTGTATTGACGGGTACGCTCGAATCATTCAAACGCAGTCAGGCTCAGAAGATTATAGAAGATAACGGCGGCGAATGTCAAAGCTCGGTTACTGCAAAAACCACTTTGGTTATAGCGGGCGAAGCGGCAGGCTCCAAACTCGACAAAGCAAAAAAACTCGGCATAAAAATAATCGACGAATCCCAGTTTAAAGATATGATAAAAGATGTGAATTAACCCGAACGGTTAAAAAGAGCGGCGAATGAAAATTCGCCGCTCTTTTTCTATTTATCAACTTTATATTCGACCGAAGCTGCGGTTACGAAATAAACTTTTTTCGCACCGCGCTTAAGCAGTTCCGTGCATACCGCTTCGGCAGTCGCGCCCGTGGTCATAACGTCGTCAACTAATATAAGCGTTTTATCCTGCACAGCCTTTTTATCGGTTTTAAAACAGCCTTTCAGATTTTCCTTGCGCTCTTTCGTGGTCAGGCTTTTCTGCGCCGCCGTTTCCTTAATCTTTGCTATCGCGTTTTTAACAATCGGAATTTTCAACCTTGACGAAAGGGATTTTGCAAGCAGTTCGGCTTGGTTATAACCGCGCTTGCGTTTTGCTTTCTCCGTCATAGGCACAAAGCATATGCCGTCGGCATTGGCAAACTCCGCACACTTATCCTGCAGCAAAGCGGCAAAGTAATCTTTAAGGTACGCGCCGCCGTTTTTGAATTTGTAAACAAGCTTTTGCCCGCCGTATTCGTAAACTATTGCGGAAACCGCCTTTTCATACTTGGGCGCCAAAGCCTTACATTCGAGGCAGAGGGAGGAGGTAGCCGTCTTTCTTCCGCAAACTGGGCAGGTTGCGCCGTTATTGAACTGCACTGAAGGCGAGCAACTTTCGCACAATCTTCCGCCGTCGAAAATTTCTTTCCCGCACAGCTCGCACGTAAAATTTTCGGGGAAGAGCTGTTCGCTCAGCCACTTTAAAAATTTCATTTAAGGTATTTGGCAAGGTCGGAAACCCTGTCGCATTTTTCCCACGGCAGTCCGCTTTTGCCGAAATGTCCGTACGCCGCCGTCTGCGCGTAAATGGGGCTGCGCAAATTCAAAGTCTTTATTATGGAGTAAGGACGCAGGTCGAATTCCTTTGTCACGATTTCTGCTAAGATATCGTCGGGGAGCTTTCCCGTACCGAAAGTATCGACGAAAACAGAAAGGGGGGAGGATACGCCGATAGCGTACGCAACCTGCAATTCAACCTTCTGGCACAGACTCGCAGCAACGAGGTTTTTGCAGATATACCGCGCCATATATGCCGCCGAACGGTCAACTTTCGTGGGGTCTTTGCCCGAAAAAGCACCGCCGCCGTGGGCGCACGCGCCGCCGTAGGTATCGACTATTATCTTTCTGCCGGTCAAGCCGCTGTCGCCTTCGGGTCCTCCTATTAAAAACCTTCCAGTAGGGTTGATATAATATTTTGTGTTGCCGTCTAAAAGGCTTGCGGGAACGACTGCTCTAATAACGTTTTCCAGAATATCTTTTTTAAGTTGAGCCTGCGTAACGCTTTCGTCGTGCTGTGCGGAAACGACTACCGCGTCTATGCGCACGGGGGTATTGCCGTCGTATTCGACAGTGACCTGCGTTTTGCCGTCGGGTCGCAGATAGGAAAGCAACCCCGTTTTACGCACTTCGGTAAGTCTTCTGGAAAGCTTGTGCGCAAGCGAAACTGCAAGGGGCATAAGTTCCTCAGTTTCCGTACACGCGTAACCGAACATCATCCCCTGGTCGCCCGCGCCGAGTTCACTTTCTTTTTCGGTATTGCCTTCTTTATTTTCAAGCGAGCCGTCCACGCCGAGCGCAATGTCCGCGCTCTGTTCGTGAATAGCAACGGTTATATGGCATTTATCATAAGCGAAGTTGCCGAAATCGTAACCGATATTTTTAATCGTCTGGCGGGCAATCGCTTCGTAATCCACCTTGGCGGAAGTGGTAACCTCTCCCATAATAAGCAACCTGTCGTACGCGGCGCAGCACTCAACCGCACAGCGGGCGTATGGGTCTACGGCGTAAATTGCGTCCACAATCGCGTCTGAAATATTGTCGCAAAGCTTGTCGGGATGTCCTTCGGTTACGCTTTCGCTCGTGAAATACTTACTCATATGTATATACCTCTTTTTACCGAAAAGCGCCTTTCGACGGCACATATTATGCCGTGAAACGCATTTCGGCTATGTTTATTTACAAAAAAATCACCCGAACGGACTTGCCGAACGGGTGGTTGAGTTCTTTCTATGTTACCCATCGGTTCGGTCTTAGCACCTTGCTTGGCAGGTTGCTGTGTGGTCGTAAAGCCGTTCTCTCGCACACTCTTTATAGGTTGTAATTCAATTATAAATACAAAATTATGCAATGTCAAATAAATGCGATAGGGTTTACAAATTTTTATTTGTATGATACAATATCTCTATGAATTGCACTCTTTGCCCCGTGGGGTGCGGCGTGAACCGCGAAAGCGCGGCAGGGCGCTGCGGCGTTAAGGGAATAAAAATCGCAAAATACTATCTTCACCCGTTCGAAGAACCGCCCATATCTTTTTCCAAAGGAAGCGGCTGTATATTCTTCTGCGGCTGTTCGCTGAGGTGTGCGTTCTGTCAGAATTGGGAACTTTCGCGCAACGAACGCGGCAAGGAAATTTCCGTAAAAGAGCTTGCGGATATATTCAAGCAATTGGAAGATATGGGCGCGGACAATATTAACCTTGTAACGCCTACGCACTATACGGATAAGATTGCGGAAGCGTTCTCGCTTTACCGCCCGCATATCCCCGTGGTATACAACACGCACGGCTATGAAACGATTGAAAATTTGCTTCTTGCGGAAACGTTCACGGACATATATCTGCCCGATTTGAAGTTTATGGACAGCTACCTTGCCAAGCGTTACACAGGCAGGGAAGACTATGCGGAATACGCTCTTCCCGCAATAAAATTTATGGCGGGCAAACCTTTGAAATTCGACGATAACGGGAAGATGCTTTCGGGCTGTATCGTGCGCCACCTCATTCTTCCTTTGGCGGCTTATGACAGCGTTAAGATAATAGATTTTATAGCAACTCTGCCAAACAGCGTTTATCTCAGTTTAATGAGCCAATTTACGCCCTACGGGGACAGCGAAAAGTTCCCCGAACTTAAAAGGACGATAACCCCGCGCGAATACAATATGGCGTTGGAAGCGGTCAAACGCAACAACCTTACGAACGTATTTTTGCAGGACGAGGCGAGCGCGGACACAACTTACATTCCCAAGTGGGACTACTGAAACACTATGCTAATTACAGCCGATAACGTCGGGTTTTCATACGACGGCAACTCAATATTCACGGGCGTAAATTTCACCGTTAACGAAGCCGACAGAATAGGTCTTGTCGGCGAAAACGGCGCGGGCAAAACCACGCTTATCCGGCTTATATTGGGCGAGCTTTATCCCGACAGCGGCGAGGTGTTGCGCAAAAACGGTTTGCGTATAGGCTACCTCGAACAGAACGGAGGGTATGAAAGCGGCAACACGGTTTACGGCGAAATGCGCGAAGTATTCGGCGAAGAGTTCGCGGCGGTTGAAAAGCTTTCGTCGCTTTCCGCCCAGCTATCCCTGTGCGAATACGGAAGCAAGGATTACACGGTGCTTTCCGCCAAAATCGAAAGCCTCAACAAATACGTCGCATCCCGCGATTGCTACAACGTGGACGTGCGCATAAAAACCGTTCTCAACGGCATGGGCTTTTCCGAGTTTTACGACAGGCAAATCGACACAATGTCGGGCGGTGAAAAAACGCGGTTAAAGCTTGCCAGACTTCTTTTGGAAAATCCCGATTTGCTTATATTGGACGAACCCACGAACCACCTCGACGTGCAGACGCTGTACTGGCTTGAAAATTATCTTGCAACGTTCAAAGGCGCAATTTTCGTGGTTTCGCACGACAGGTACTTTTTGGATAAAGTCGCAACGCAGATTGCCGAAATAGAAAACAAGAGTTTTTCAACCTACAAGGGCAATTATTCCAAGTACAAAATTTTAAAGAAAGAAAGGTACGAACGGGCTTTAAAGGACTGGGAAGCCCAGCAGGAAGAAATAAAAAAATTACAGACTTACGTAGATAAAAACATCGTCCGCGCAACCACTGCAAAGTCGGCTCAGAGCAGGGTGAAACAGCTCGAAAGAATGGAAGTGCTGGAAAAACCGTTCACCCCGCCGTCGCCCCCGCGCTTTAAATTCGAATATACCCAACGCCCCGCCGAGGAAGTGCTGAAAATCAATGATTTAAACCTAGAAATAGGCGGTAAATCGCTGATAGTAGGGGGTCAATTGCAGATAAGGCGCGGCGACAAGGTCGCAATCGTCGGCGAAAACGGTGCGGGGAAATCCACTTTTCTGCGCGCGGTGGTAGGCGAAAAGAACGAAAATATAACTGTCGGCAGATACGTCGCGTTCGCATATTACGATCAGGAAAACGCAAATTTGGACGTAAACAATACGGTGCTTGAGGAGCTGTGGGGCAGGCACGTCGCATACTCCCAAACGGAGGTGCGCGCTTCGCTCGCCCAGTGCGGACTTTTCCCCGAGGATATGGATAAAAAGGTCGGTTCGCTTTCGGGCGGCGAAAGGGCAAAGCTCGCGCTGTGCGTGTTTGAAAATACTTGCGGAAACGTACTCGTTCTCGACGAACCTACCAACCACTTGGACCTGCCCGCAAGGGAAAGTTTAGAACAGGCTCTCACCGAGTTTGACGGCACGGTAATATTCGTCTCGCACGACAGATATTTTATATCGGCGGTCGCACGGCAGGTTGTGGAAATAGAAGACAAAAAACTGTCTTTCTATGACGGCGGGTACGAAGGCTACAAGGCGGCAAAGGACTATCAGACTTTACAGCAGCGCCAAGCCGAAGAAGATAAAAAGCGCGAGCAATACCAAGCTGAAAAAGAAAGCTCGTACCGCTCCAAAAAGGAAAGGGCGGAGGAAGCAAAACGGCGCATTGAGTTAAAGCAATTGGAAGCGGATATAGCAAAAGCGGAAAGCGAGGAAGAGGAACTCAATTCTAGCCTTTCAGACCCTGCAATAACCGCGGACTATCAGGTTTTGCAGCAGGTGCTTGAAAAGCTTCAGACAGTGCGCAAAAAGCTGGACGAACTGTATGCCCGATACGGCGAAATCATAGATTGAAAACTAATCGAGGGGTGAACGATTAATGAAAAAAAAGGTTAGCGACGAAACGGCGGTTACTCTTGCTACGGACGCGCTCCAAGCCGAAGAAGAGGAAACAGCCGAAAAAAAAGAACCCAGGCAGTCGCTCATTAAAAGAGTGGACGGCTGGGTTAATACCGCAAAAAATATCGGGGATACTGTCGGCGAAATTTATACCGACTGGATAAAACCCGTCCGCGACAACTGGCCGCAAATCAAGCGAAGATTAAGCGTAGTCAGCACGTTGATATCGATTATATTCTTTATTCTGTACGTGCCGTTCCTGCTTTTCAGCAAGCTTTCAAAGGACTTGTCGCTCGGCTGGGACGTAGCTTTGTACGTCTGCATAGGCGTGTACATAATCACGGTGGTTGCACTGCTGATAGTAACGCTCGCTTCTGGCAACAGTACTTCCACGGCAATGGAAAAGAAGCGTAAGAAAATCAGCAAAATCATACTGTTCGTAGTGCGTTTGGCTTCGCTTGCAATGGGCATTACCGCGCTTATAATTTCGGCAATGGAGGGTACTGCCGACACGCACAGCGCCGTCATCGACACGATAGCGATAATCTTTGCCGTAATGTCGATAATCTTCACGGCGTTCCCGCTCATATTCGGCGGTATCGGCGGTTTTATAAAATGGCTCATTTCTCCCGCAAAGATGAAATTCAAATTTTCATTCGTCGTGCTGGAATGGTACCAATCGTTCACTTCCGAACAGGTGCTTGACAAAAATATGAAGAAGCTGGCAAGGAAGTACGGGGAAAGAGTCGGCGTGTGCATCGACAAATATTTCCTTCCCGCTCTCGGCAAGAAGTATATTAAAGCCGTGGACGAAAACGCTATTACTTACATGCTCGAAAACGTTGAGGAGGAAGATATTAATATTTGCGAGTGGATAACAAAGCGCGTGTTCGACTTTGCGGAAGAGTGCGGATATATCGACGCTAACCCTTGCGACAGCTTAGCTCTTGACGGCGATATTGCAAAAGAGAGCAAGGCGAAAAAGCAGGCGCAAAACAGCGAAAAGAAGCCTTCCGTTATGAACAAACTGTTGTCGGCTTTCAACCGCAAAAAGGAATAATTAAAAGTGATAAAAACCCGCCGCGCTATAAATTCAAGCGCGGCGGGGTTTTATTCGTCAACGTTTAAAATCAGCGAAATACTTTCAAGCAGTTTGCACATTCTTGAAATTTCGTTGCTGATTAATCGTTTGCGTTCTTCTTTTATATTTTCACCGCTTTCCCAAAACTCGCACGGCTGTTTGTTTATTATCCGTTTATGAATTCTGTTTAAATTGTTTATGTCTTTAACGCAGTGACCGCAAAACGTTTCTTTTAATCTGTCTTTAAAAATTATATAGTGCTGTATAAAGTGCTTGCAGTTAGTGCAAAGCTTTTCTGTTGTCTGTTCCATATTAATATTTTAACCGTAATTTTTACGGTTATTAAGATATTTCCGTAATTTTTACGGTAAAATTAAATTATGGAAAAATTCACACAAAGATTAACAGAGCTTCGTAAAGAAAACGGTTTAACTCAACAACAGCTTGCCGAAAAAGTCGGGACTACAAGCGATAGTATTTATTCGTGGGAAAAGGGTAGAAGTCAACCTTCTATTGAAATGATATGTTCCCTATGCCGTGAACTTGGAGTTTCTTCTGATTATCTTTTGGGTTTGATTGAATAATTTTATTAAAGTAAAAAAATTAAGAAAGAGGATAGCTTTGCTTATCCTCTTTTTATGCAATCTTATTACAAATAATTGTTTGACAATATTCGACAATTGTGGTAAAATAAATAATAGCAAAGGGGCGACCCCCTGTAAGACGGTTAGCACTTCCCTTATAAAGGAGGTGATAATTATGAGTACCGATTACATAATATTTTTGCTCAAGTTAATTGAGCAAAATTTTGTATCATCGATTACCGTAACTAAAACAATGGTAACTGTGCGCATAAAAAAATAACCGTCCAAGTTACAGCTGGTGGCGGTTATTTTTAACTAAACTAAGGCTAACCGCTTGGGGTGAACCTCTTTGTGTTTTTATTATATGCTAATAATTTATATTTGTCAAGCGGTGCGCATAAAAAAACCGCCGTTGGCTGTGGGATATGCCCAGACCAACGGCGGTTTAATTATTTTTATTTAAAATTCCAAACTCTTTTCGATATACGCTTCAAGCTCGGAAATAGGCAATCTTATCTGTTGCATACTGTCGCGATCGCGTACGGTAACGGTGTCGTTTTCAAGCGTATCAAAGTCAACGGTAATGCAGAAGGGAGTACCTATTTCGTCCTGTCTGCGGTAACGCTTGCCGATAGAACCCGTTACGTCGTATGTCACGGAAAATTTCTTTGCAAGCTTTTTGTAAACCTCGTCCGCCTTGTCGCTAAGTCCTTTCTGCAAGGGAAGAATTGCCGCCTTGTAGGGAGCAAGGAAGGGGTGCAGTCTTAAAACCGTTCTTACGTCGTTTTTCGCTTCGTCTAAAACTTCCTCGTCGTAAGCGTCGGTAAGGTACGCAAGCACCATTCTCTCAACGCCGAGCGAAGGCTCGATAA
>CAYXXB010000004.1:0-42258 GCA_964468955.1 uncultured Clostridia bacterium
CGGTGAAGAACTCCTCCATCTTTGCCGCCTGCTCTTCGGGCTTTAACGCCTCGTCTGAAAACAAATCGGTCAAAGTAACCGCGCCGAAAGGAAGCGTTGCGTAGTTGAGCATATTTCTGCGGTTGTAATATATGATTTTCGTGCAGCCGCCGCCGATTTCCAGAATTATACCTTTAGGTATATCCATAGTGTTTATTACGCCGCGATAGACTAATGTTGCCTCTTCTTCAGCGGTAAGAACGCGCAGTTTTACGCCGCAGCTCGTCTGAATTTCGTCAAGGAATGAGCGCTGGTTTTTCGCCCTGCGCACAGCCTCGGTTGCCACTGCTATTATGCGGGTTACGCCGCTCGCGTCGCAAAGGCGCTTGAACATTCTAAGTGTTTTTATGGTTTCAGCCACGCGCTGAGGCTTTAAAAAACCGTCCTTTTCCATATCCTGACCGAGACGAACGCTTTCCTTAAGCTCGTCCATAACCATAAAAAACCCGTCCTCGAACAGGTTAACTATTACTAATCTTGCGGAATTAGAACCAAGGTCGATTATACCGATTTTTTCCATACCACAAACTCCTTATAAGTTGCAAAGAATGCTTTGACGCCAATTTGTAAACTGCCGTAAAACGGTGCAAAAAAAGACATTTTATTTCAGCAAAAATTATGAAACAAACTTCTTTCCACTATGTTGAATTATAACACTTCCTGCTTGATTTGTATAGTACGAATAAAAAACTTTGTGCAATTTGCACAAAGTTTTATGAGTTTATTCGTTAAATTTTAGCATTGTTTAACCTTTTAGGTCGAAGACTTAGCCGTTAGCATATCAGACACGCGCAAACGGGTTATCGGACAGACAAAATCGGGGGCGATTTGTTTTATGGGAATAAGCACGAAATCGCGGTTGAAATAATCGGGATGAGGAACGCACAACCCCTCTTCCGCTATCACTTTGCCGCCGAAGAAAATTATGTCGATATCGAGAGTTCTGTCCCCCCAGCGTTCTTTGCGTTCGCGCCCGAAATTCTTTTCTATTTTATGGATAATTTCCAAAAGCTCGAACGGCGTTAAAAGACATTCGGCAACCAACGCGCAATTTAAAAATTCGCCCTTGGCAACTCCGCCGTATGGTTGAGTCGTTATATAATCGGAAACCTTTAAAATCTTTATTCCCCGCACCTCGTTAAGTGAGGATATTGCGCCGTCAAGCATAGCCTTTTTATCGCCTACGTTACTGCCCAGAGACAGCACGGTTTTTACCCTTTCCAAGCTTGCGCTGACGGATATATCGCCGAAAGGAATATCCACGGGCGCGTGAGGTTTATGCACGGTTACGCTTATATTTTGTATTGCGGGAAACTTTTCGGCAACCGAAAAAGCTGTTTCGCGGGCAAGCTTTTCAATTAAATTGAAGCTGTTTTTCGCACACACTTCGTACGCTGTTTCGCACACTTCGGCATAGTTGACAGCGTTTTCGATATCGTCGCTTTCAGAGGCTTTAGTTAAATCGTAATCGAAACAAATATCTATCAGAAATTCCTGAGGGGTTACTTTTTCCTTTGCGAGAACGCCGTGGCAGGCGGTAACTTTTACGCCATTTATTTCAACCGTTTTCATCTTCTTAATTTGCCGTACTCCTCTTTTATGACTTCGCAGTTCTCTTTCACGTCGTGAACGCGCACGAACAGCACGCCTTTTTTTACGGCGAGGCGGGTGCTTTCCAAAGTGGGCGCAAGTCTGTCTTTAACTTCTCCGCCGAACATAGATTTACGGCTTGTTCCGAGCAATAGCGGATAGCCGAGAGCGTGAAGTCTTTCATAGCCGTTTAAAAGCTGAAAATTCTGTTGCCTGTCTTTCGCAAAGCCAATGCCGCCGTCAAGGCATATTTTATCTCTGGAAATGCCCGCCGCCTCCGCTCTTTTTACAGCTTTTTCCAAAAAGTCTATAACGGGCGGAAACACGTCGCCGTCTATTTTAGTTAGCGAATTGTGCATTATGCAGACTGAAGCGTTCTTTTCGGCAATGACTTTTGCCATATTCTCCGCTTTCGAAAGTCCCCAGATATCGTTTATCATATCCGCGCCGAGTTCGATAGCGGCTTGCGCGCTTTTATCGAAATAGGTATCCACGGAAACGGGAATATCGAAAGCCCGCTTAATCTCGTACAAAGGGCGCTCGAAACGGGAAATCTCCTCTTCTTCCGATATTTCCGTATAATTGGGTCGGGTTGACTGAGCGCCGATATCAATGACCGAAGCTCCTTCTTTTACCGCCCTTTCGACGCGGAAAAGAACGTCGTCGCAGGTTGCCCTGCTATCCGCAAAAAAGCTGTCGGGCGTGAGATTGATTATCGCCATTACGTACGTGTAGTTTTCAAATTTCCTGCCGCCGATTATCATAGCTTATTTTATAAACGCAAGGGCTTCCGCTTTTTTGTCTGCGGGGAAGTCGCCTAAAAT
Organism: uncultured Clostridia bacterium; assembly: GCA_964468955.1. Lineage (GTDB taxonomy): Bacteria > Bacillota > Clostridia > Christensenellales > Borkfalkiaceae > Coproplasma. The sequence goes on from CAYXXB010000004.1 coordinate 2,454, forward strand.
TTTGTACGTTACGGTTTTACTGCCCGTTTTTTTAATTCCCCGGCAGGTCATACAGGTATGCTCAGCCTCGCACCAAACAAGCACGCCTTTGGGCGCTAAATACTTCATAACCGCTTCCGCTATCTGCTGTGTCATACGCTCCTGCAGCTGTAGTCTTTTGGCGTATACTTCCACACAGCGGGCAAGCTTGGAGAGACCGACCACCTTTTTGTCGGGAATATAAGCTATAGCAACCTTGCCGAAAAAGGGCATAAGGTGATGTTCGCAGGTGGAAGAAAAAGCAATATCCTTTTCCACGACCATATCGCCGCCTTCCACGGCAAAGGTTTTAGACAGAATTTCCTGCGCGGACATATTTTCGCCCGAAACGAATTCTGCAAACGCGTCCGCTACGCGGCGGGGAGTTTCTGTCAACCCCTCGCGTTCGGTATCTTCGCCGATAGCTTCCAACAACTGTTTAACGGCGTTCATTGCCTTTTCTCTATCCATTGCTTTGCCTCCTTTAAAAACGTGAACGAACCGCATACCGCGACCGTCCTGCCCTTGGCTTTTTCCAACGCGTCGGTAACGTTTTCGGCTTGGGTTACGTTTGCTCCGACCGCCTCAAACGCGTCTGAAATTTTGCAAATTTCCATTGCCCGATAACTGTCGGGTGAAAATATGATTATCTGATTAAAAACGGGTGAAAGAAGCTTTGCCGCCTTGCTTACGGCCTTATCCGAAAGACAGCCGAACACAAGCGTTTTTTCGCCTTCCTTATCCTTTAGCACGCTTATAAGCGGAGAAAAAGCCGCGGGATTGTGCGCGCCGTCCAAAATAAAAGTTGCGCCGCCCTTTTTAATCACCTCGCACCTGCCCGCAAGCTTTGTAAAAGCAAGCCCCGTGATGATTTTGCAGTTGCCTATTTTCAACGCTTTCGCCGCGTCGATTGCAACGGCGGCGTTATAGCACTGCTCTTCACCCAAAAGGCGGATAAAGTATTCCGAACCGCCGTATTTAAAGGTCTGCCCCTCGAGCGAACGTGAAGTGATTTCCAGCCCCTCGCCCGCAAACTTTTTAGTATAGCGGGATAAAAACTTTACCCCCTCTTCCGTCTGCAATGCGCTTATTACGACGGGGCAATCCTTAATTATGCCCGCTTTGTTCGCGCATATTTCTTCGACGGTGTTGCCCAAAATCGCGGTATGCTCCAAAGAAATGGAAGAAAGCACAGCAAGACTTTTTTGTGAGATTGCGTTCGTAGCATCGTCTTTTCCGCCCAATCCGCACTCCACAACCGCGTATTCGCACCCGAGAGCGGCAAACGCGGAAAGCGCGGCAACCGTCTCTATTTCAAAGGCTGTGGGCTTGTCCTCAAGCGTGAGCGAAGCGGAATAAACTTCCGAAAGAAAATACTTAATAATCTCTTCAGCAGGGGTGCAGTCAAATAGAAATTTTTCCGCATAAGAGTAAACTTCTGGCGAAGTGAACGTACCCGTTTTATATCCTGAGGCTACGAGAATATGCGAAATATACGCCGCGATACTTCCCTTGCCGTTGCTCCCCGCAATCTGTATGATTTTCAGTTTTTTATCGGGGCTGCCGAAAAGCTTTAAAAGATTGCGGGTTCTTTCCAACCCGTACTTGCTTCCCTTCGTTTCGTAATTTTTTATAATTTTTATTATATCGGGATAAAAAATAGCGGACACCTCCTGAAAGACGTCCGCTTGATTTTTTTACAGAGGACGCACCCGACTACCGCAGACCGCAAAAGTCTTTCGTGTGAGGGCTGTCCTACCCGCACCACTTTACGCAACCGAGTTATTTATGTGCATTATAACACCGACGGAATATTTTTGCAAGAATTTAATTGCTTTGGCACATACTTTTTTTATGGCACTCATTTTTATAAGAACTTTCGTCATTTTTGTTACGTTGCTTGCGGTTATGCGGCTTATGGGGAAAAGTCAGATAGGCGAAATGCAGCCTTTCGAACTTGTTATTACACTGCTTATTGCAGAGCTTGCGTGTATTCCTATGGCGGATACCTCTATCCCGTTGCTTTACGGAATAATTTCTATCGTCGCAATTTTTATTCTGCATCAGATTGTATGGCTGCTCGATTTATGGTTCAAGCCAGTTAAGACGATAGTTTGCGGAAAACCTTCTATCGTCATAACCAAAGACGGTATAGACAGTTATCAACTGCGCAAAAACAACCTTGACGTAAGCGATCTGATAGAGAGTATGCGGGCGGCGGGATATTTCAACCTTGACGACGTTTACTACGGTTTATACGAAGCGAACGGAAATTTTTCCGCACTTGCCAAGGAAGAACCCACTTATTCGATGCCTATACTGCTTATAGACAGCGGAAAAATCGACGAAAAGAATTTGAGAATTGCCGAAATGGAACACAGTTATCTGAAAGATTTTATTGCAAAACAGGGCGTTAAACTTAAAAACGTGCTTGTTATGACGGTGGATTCCGACGGACGAGTTTACTTTCAGCAAAAGGGCAAACCCTACAAAATTTTGCAAGCCGAGGTTAAAGGAACATGGTAAAATCTATTATTACAACCCTTGCCGCCATTGCGCTATGTATCGGGTTTTTTATCTGGACGCACGTATATCTTTACGATCAGTTCGACACATTTCACGGCGCGTTAGAAACGCTTTACGACAAGATTGAGAACGAAGAAGCCAGCCGCGAGGACGCTTACGCGGTAAAAGCAATGTGGGAAAACAAAAAGAGCAAACTGCACATTCTGATTCCCCACAACGATATTTCTTATTTGGATTATTGGCTTAACGAAGCCTGCGGCCTTATTTACAATGAAAAGTACGATTTGGCGCTAGGCAAAATCGAGGTTCTTCTGGAAATAACCAAAAACCTGCCCGACGCTTACTCACTTAAGCTTGAAAACATTTTCTAAAGAGAATAATAAAACATTTTAATATTGACTTTTAATATATGTAAATGATAAAATAAAAACTGAAACATTATATATTGCGGAGGTTTTTATGAAAAAGAAATTGCCTTGCTTACTTCTTTTACTCGTCATTTGCTTGCTATCCCTCTGCTTTGCGGCTTGCATTAGCGGCATAAACGGCAAGGATGGTAAAAGTGCCTACGAAATATGGCTCGACAACGGGCATATCGGGACGGAAACCGATTTCCTCGAATGGCTGAAAGGCGACGACGGCAAAAACGGAACTAACGGCGCTAACGGCGCTAACGGCACAAACGGTACTGACGGCACGGACGGCGCTCAGGGCGAAAAGGGCGATAAAGGTGATACCGGCGCTCAGGGCGAAAAAGGAGACAAGGGCGATACCGGCGCTCAAGGCGAAAAAGGAGACAAGGGCGATACCGGCGCTCAAGGCGAAAAAGGAGACAAGGGCGATACCGGCGCTCAAGGCGAAAAAGGTCAGGACGGTATCGACGGTTTAAGCGCGTATGAAATTTTCTTAAAATACTACCCCTATTATACGGGTACGGAAGAACAATGGATAAACGGGCTTGTGAACGGAGAATTGAAAGTACATAAAATAACCTTTAAATCGGAAGTTGCAGACGATATCGTAAAGTACTTGTTCGAAGGCTATCCCCTTTACGATATCCCCGAAGTCCCCGAAAAGGAAGGACAAACGAGCGCATCCTGGGATATAACCGACTTTTCAGACGTTACTCAGGATATAGAAGTAAACGCCGTATACGATATGCGCAAATATGTTACTTTCCACAACGAATTTACGGATGATGAAGATATCGTAATAGTTGTAAACTACGGCGAAACGTTAATCGACACACCAACCCTCACGCAAAAAGCCGGAAACGAGAGTTCCTGGTGGGACGCAGGCGGTGGTCTTTCGAATATAAAAACCGATATGCTTTTTGAAGCAAGATACGTAACACGGGGTTTGCAGTATACCCTTTTTAACCAGCAGACGGAGTATAAAGTTTCCAAAGGCGAAATGAGCAGCGAAACGACCGAACTTTTCATACCCGAAGTGCATCGAGGCAAACCCGTTACGGTAATTGACGAGGAAGCATTTAACGGCTCAAATATAGAAAAAGCCTATATTCCCGATTCCGTAACAGAAATAAGAGCTGCCGCATTCTGTTATTGCAATAGCTTAAAAAGCATTGTTATTCCGGACAGTGTAACCGTTATCGGACAAAGTGCGTTTTTTTGTTGCGATATGTTAACCGATATTATTATACCTAACAGCGTAACCGTTATCGAAAGAAGTGCGTTTCATCATTGCATGTCGTTAACCGACATTACTATACCCGACAGCATATCTGAACTCGCCATTTATGTATTTGGTCAATGCTTTAGTTTGACGAGCATTACTATACCGAACAGCGTTACTGCTATTCATTCCTTGGCTTTTTATGATTGCAGAAGTTTATCAAACGTCATTATACCCGACAGCGTAACTTATATTGCAGCCAGTGCATTTTCCGGTTGCAGCGGGTTGACGAGCATTACGATACCGAACAGTATATCTTCTATCGAAAGCGGCACATTTTACGGCTGCAACAAATTGGAATCTATCTTTTATAAAGGTTCTAAAGCCGAATTTGAAAAAATCAACATTGAAACAACAAACAACGTTTGTTTTACCGACGCTATGGTTTATTACTACACCGAAAACAAACCGACCGAAAACGGATATTATTGGCATTACGATAAGGACGGAGTTACGCCCGTTATTTGGGTAAAGGAAGATTAAAAACTTATCAATAAAAAATGGCGAAAAGCGGCTTTGTAATAAAGCCGCTTTTTTTGCGCTTGCTATTTACACTCCCATTACCTACTCATAGTCGTCGAAACTGCGGCGAGGGTCTGGCGGGAAGTTAGGCTTGTGACAATTGGGCGGACAGTTGTTCGGCGGACAATTGGGCTGATAGTTAGGCGGGCATTTCCCTCCTGCTGGAGGTTTGGGCGGCTTTTCGCTTGTATTGACCAAGATAACGTCCTCGCCGATTTTCACTATCTGCGATACGGGAATAAACACGTCCGACTTCGAGAAATGAAAACCTCTGCTTCCCGTGACGAAAAAGCCTTTCACTTTGAATTCGGGATACAAAAAGGCGATGTCGCAAACTCTGCCGAGGTTTTTACCTTCGTTGACGGACACCACGTCCATTTTTTTAATCTGACTGAAAAGAAATTCCATAGACATAATATATGCGGCAGGCAATAACTTATTGCCTGCCGCATAAGAATTTTGTCGAAATTTGTTCTTACAATGACGCGCTTCCTATACTCTTAAAAATATAAATGAGCGGATTATGGTCGTACACCCAATCGAGGCGGAACACACCCGTTAAGTATTCGCGGAAGTGCCTTGAAGATTCGCCGTCTACCCACGCTACGATATGGAACACGATCAGCGTTACCATAACGACTACGGCAAGCATAAACACCATACCGAAGAATTTGTTTATAGAACGCATTACCATATTGTTCATTTCAACTATGTTCTTAATCAACGAAACGATTATAATCCTCAATATCTGAACGATTAAGAACAGCGCTATCGCAAGAATTATTTTCTCTATGCCTATTTTTATCAGGAAGTCGACAAAACCGTTGTCCGCGCTGACCATAGTATCGTGAAGCTTTCCCATCAATTCCTGCACGAACGGCCAGCTTGCGACGATGCCCAAGAAGAAATACACGACGACGAGGGAGATAATAAAGCCGACTATGCCGCTCGTAAAAAATTTAAGGCACTTGCCGAAGCCGAGAATAAGCCCTATCAACGCAGCGACTACTATCACGCCGAGAGCTATCCAATCCACAGTCTGCATAGGGCTTTTCCTCCTTTTTGCTTAATCGATTTCCTGTTTATTTTACTGCAAAAGCCGTTAAAAATCAACCACGTTTGCAATTTTCTAATTCCTTATTGACTCTTTTTTGCAATTATAAACCGCAAACAGGACAAATTTGTCATATTTTATTTGACTTTCTTTTCCACAAACACTATACCTGCCGCACGGGGTCCGATATGAGTGCCTATGACGGGACAGATATTAATTTTTTCGCCCGAACTCTTTTCTGCGGCTGTAAGCTTGAGTTTGTCAATCATTGCGTTACAGTTTACGTCCTCTTTCGTGTAGAGATAGTAAAGCGGTTGATTTGTATCCAGATTGCCGCTCTTCACCTTTTCCGAAAGGCTTTTAAGCGCAAGTGTGAAGCCTATCTGTTTGGAAGCGATTTTGACTTCGCAATCGCCAGTGAAATATATTAAAGGTTTGATTTTGAGTACGTTGCCGATAAACGTTGCCGTACCCGAAAGTCTGCCGCCCTTCTTTAAAAATTCGAGGGTGTCAAGCACTGCGTAAAGCTTTATGCGGGGGCGCAGTTCATCTAGTATAGTTATCACTTCTTCCACTGGTTTCGCCGCGTTTCTCAAAGCTTCGTTTACTAAAATGCGGAGTACAGCCGTGGTTGCACGCGTATCGTACACGTGTACGTTTGAAAAATTACCTTCTTCCGCTACTTTGCAGGCGAGCGCGTGCGTTCCCGAAAGGCTTTTTGCCAGGAACATAACGAGTACCTCGTCCGCTTCCTTGCTCTCCTTTTCGAACAGTTCGTGCAGTTCTTCACGCGAGGGCTGTGAAGTATGAGGGAATTCTTTGGTGGACGTAAGCTTATTATAGAACCCGTCGGTGGTTAAGTCCACTCCGTCCCTATAAGCTTCCGTTCCGAACGACACGCCGAGGGGCAACACCGTTATTCCGAGCTGTTTTGCTTCTTCCTGCGATATGTTTGCAGACGAATCGGTAATAATTTTAATCATTATGCTCCTTGTTTTTCAAAACGTTTTTTTAATTATATCATATTTTACGCCGAACGGTCAAATTATTATCGTGAATATTAAATGAAAATAGCCGACAGGCATCGGACTTATGCCGACGCCTGCCAAACCGATTATATTGTCAATCTTCGTCTTCCCTTATGATAGAAACAATGAATTTGTTCTCTTTCATAATTTTGGTAAGGTTGACTGAAGAATAAAATTCTGCGGTGTAAAGAACTGCCGAACAACGCGTATGGCCGTTCTCCTGCTGCATTTCGAAGCTGTGGAAATGTTCGGTTGAAAAGATTTGCTTTATTTCGTCCGCTTCGTCAGTTTCCTGTATGAACACTACGTGAAGGCGGTAAAAGCGTTTGCTCCTGAAAAGCCTGCAGGGGATACGCACGATACACTGAATTGCGATTACAAGCACCGTTGCACAAGTTGCCGTTATGTACATTCCCGCGCCTGCCGCCATACCTATGCCAGCCGTTACCCATACGCCCGAAGCTGTGGTTAAACCGTGGATTTTCTGTTGACGGTATGCGATAATTCCCGCACCGAGGAAACCTATACCAGAAACTATCTGCGCGGCTATGCGGGCCGCGTCCGCCTGACCGGCAAAGCCGTATTTTGAAACGACCATAATAAGCGCCGAGCCTATGCACACTATAGTATGCATACCGACCCCCGCTTCCTTACTCCTAAGCTTACGTTCGAAACCGATTGCAAAACCGAGAACCGCCGCCACCAAAACGCCGATAAAGTTGTAAAGTTCAGTTAATATCTGCTGCCACATTTTATAAACCTCATACTATCTTACGCACCTATTATAGCGCAAAATAATATAAAATGTCGATAGTTTTTAAAAAAAATATAAAAAAACGATAGCTTTCGGGACGAAACCCGAAAGCTATCGCAAAAACGTCTATATTTAAAACTTTATTAACCTATATCCGCCTTTATTCTTTTTAATGCGGATTTTTCGAGGCGGGAAACCTGTGCTTGCGATATACCGACCTGCTCGGAAATTTCCGTCTGCGTTTTGCCTTCGAAATATCTTAGGAAAAGTATCGAGCGTTCCCTTTCACCGAGCTTGGTCATTGCCTCGTACAGAGCCGCCTTTTCAGTCCACACTTCGTCGTTGTTCTTGACGTCGAAAATCTGGTCCATTAATAAAAGGGTGTCGCCCTGCTTGTTGTACACGGGTTCGTACAACGATACAGGGTCGGAAATCGCGTCGAGAGCGTACGCCACTTCCGAAACGGCAACGTTCATTTCCCGAGCAATTTTTTCGTAAGTTACGTCGTCGCTCTCCTCTTCCAGCTTTTCACGCACTTTTAAAACCTGATATGCGGTATCCCTTATCGAACGCGAAACTCTTAAAGAGTTTCCGTCACGCAAGTATCTTTTAATCTCGCCTAAAATCATAGGAACGGCGTAGGTTGAAAACTTGACCCCGACGGATATGTCGAAATTATCTATTGCCTTGATAAGCCCTACGCAACCAACCTGAAACACGTCGTCCGCGTTGGCTTTCTTTGCCCAGAACCTGCGCACAAGCGAAAGCACTAACCTCATATTGCCCACAATGAATTTTTCACGCGCCTGCTCGTCGCCCTGCTTTATTTTAAGCATCAGTTCTTCCTGTTCCTTATTTGAAAGTTTGGGAAGTCCCGAAGTTTCCACTCCGCAAATAACAACTTTTTCGTACATAACAAAAAACCTCCGATATGTAACAAAAAAGCGGATATGTGCGATGTTTTAAATCAATTTGGATATGTCTTTCTTAAGTTTTGAAATTATCTTCTTTTCCAAGCGGGATATGTAGCTTTGTGAAATGCCGAGAGCGTCGGCAACGTCCTTTTGGGTCATCTCCTCGCCGCCGTCAAGTCCGAAGCGCATACGCATAATTTTCTGTTCGCGCGGGTTGAGTCTGGCGAGCGAATTTGCGAGCAAATCGCGCTCCACACTCCCTTCTATGTCCGAATAAACTGCATCCGCGTCCGTTCCCATAACGTCGGATAAAAGAAGCTTATTGCCCTCCCAATCGGTGTTTAGCGGTTCGTCAAAAGACACTTCCTGCTTGACCCTAGAAAGCCTTCTGAGGTACATTAAAATTTCGTTTTCTATACAGCGTGAAGCATACGTTGCAAGCTTGATATTCTTGTCCGAGCGGAAAGAATCTATAGCCTTAATCAGACCTATCGTGCCGACGGAAACCAAGTCATCACCATCCGCGCCCGAACCTTCGAACTTCTTGGCTATGTAAACTACAAGACGCAGGTTGTGTTCCACAAGCTCTGCCTTTGCTTTCTGGTCGCCTCCTTCCAAAAGCGTGAGTTTGGCTTTTTCCTCGTCCGACGAAAAGGGCAAAGGAAGCGCTTCCGTTCCGCATATGTAGTCGAGAGTGTTCAAGCCGAAGAGCGACCGTAGCAGTTCTTTTATTTTGTCAAACATTCAATTAACCTCCGATAAATCCGAATGCAGTACTATTTTTTTTATTTTCTGCGGCGATACTCCGAATAGTACGCCGTTAAGTTCCCGTTCGCTTTCACCCGTTTTGAGCTGCACTTTATCAGCCGTAAACACTGAAATTTTTCCTTTCCCTGCAACAGTATGTATATCGACGGAAGTTTTTATACCCGCAATTTCCACAAGTTTTTCGGCAACTTCCCTCGGGATTACGCTGACGGGTTTTCCGCCGCAATAGACCTTGTTTCCGCTGTCGTAAAACCCCGTACAGGTTGCCGTCTTTTCACCGACCTGCACCGTACAAACAAACTCTCCCCGCGCTGATTTTGCGATAATTTTTTTTGCAATCTGCTTTATTACGATTGCCAGCACGATTGCGCAAAACAGCGGTATGCCCACAGGCACGGAAGAGAGCAGATACCCCCCTCCGCTTTCATAGCTTGCGCCAGTGAGCGAGAACAGAGCAATCAAAGCGCCGCCGAGCAAAAAGGTTGAAGCCGTAAACACCGCGGTGAATTTCACGAATCCGATAACCTTTGTATATTTGCCTGCCAAAGCGCATAGCATAGCGCCCGAAATTATTTTGACGACTACTCCCCACGCCGCATTGAAATTAAAGAGCGGAAAAACAATCGCAAAACACGCGCCGAGAGCCGCGGCAACCGATAAGCGGAAATAACCGCAAGTATTTTTAGTTACAGCCTTTGCGCAAAATAAAAGCGCAAAATCCATACAAAAATTTTCAACAAAGGCGTACTCCGCGTAAACTTGCATCGTGAAAGGTATTATAAAGGCTTTTACCTGTCGGAAATCGTAAATTAAGCACGATTTTTGACAAATAAAGTCGGCGTCAACAAAAGCGCTATTTCAGTTGACAAATCGAACTTAATCGAATATAACAAATTAAAGGAGTTTATTTATGGCATTAGTTAAAAACGTTACCGACCTTATAGGCGGAACACCTCTTTTAGAGCTGACCAACTATCAAAAAGCGAACAATTTACAGGCAAAAATTTTAGCAAAGCTGGAATATTTCAACCCCGCGGGTTCGATTAAGGACAGAATTGCGAAAGCGATGATTGAGGACGCAGAACAAAAAGGGTTGCTTAAAAAAGGTTCGGTTATAATAGAACCCACTTCGGGAAACACTGGAATCGGGCTTGCTTCCATTGCGGCAAGCAAGGGTTATAAAATTATACTTACTATGCCCGAAACGATGAGCGTTGAAAGACGAAATTTACTGAAAGCTTACGGGGCGGAGCTTGTTTTAACCGAAGGCGCCAAGGGAATGAAAGGCGCGATAGAAAAAGCCGAAGAGCTTGCAAAGCAAATTGAAGACAGCTTTATCCCCGCACAGTTCGACAACCCCGCAAACCCCGCCGCCCACAGGGCGACGACGGGCCCCGAAATCTGGAACGATACGCAAGGAAATATTGACTTTCTGGTTGCGGGTATAGGCACGGGCGGAACCATCACGGGTACCGGCGAATATTTGAAAGAGCAAAATCCGAACATAAAAGTTATCGCGGTTGAACCCGCCTCCTCCCCCGTACTTTCGAAAGGCGTTGCAGGTCCGCACAAAATACAGGGTATAGGCGCGGGATTTGTTCCTAAGGTGCTGAATACGGGCGTTTACGACGAGGTTATAACCGTTGAAAACGACGACGCGTTTGCCGCAGGAAAGCAAATCGGGATAAACGAGGGCGTGCTTATAGGCATTTCCTCGGGAGCGGCTCTGTGGGCGGCGACGGAAATTGCCAAACGCAAGGAAAACGCTGGCAAAACAATAGTCGTTATTTTCCCCGACACGGGAGACAGATATCTTTCCACCCCTCTTTTTCAATAATACGGATAAATAAAAGGCAAGCCCGAACCGTTACAAAACGGTTCGGGCTGTTTTTTATAACGAAAAACGAAATGAAATATTCTCTAATTGTTGACAAATTTTTTAATAAATAATATAATGATTCTGTTTATACTAAGGTAGAACGTTATGAAGAGAAGGCTATTGGCAATTTTACTTATTGCTTCAACGGCAGCTGCCGCAATTTTCGGTATTGCCGCCTGTACAACTGAAAACACACCCGAAGGCGAGGGAAATAATAAACACGGCGAAGGCGACCATACGTACGTTGAATACATTGTCACTCCCACCTGCACCGAAAAGGGTTATACCTTACACACCTGCGAATGCGGTGAAAGCTATCAGGACACGTATACCGACGCTACGGGACATACGGAAGCAGTTGACGAAGCGGTTGAACCCACCTGCGCCGAAAAAGGCAAAACGGAAGGCAAACACTGTTCAATTTGCAACGACATTTTGGTTGCACAGACTGAAATCGAAGCTATAGGTCATACTTGGAACGACAACTTCTGCACGGTTTGCGAACACGACGCAGGCGGCAGTAAAGGCTTGGAGTGGAAATTAGACGAAGAAAAAAACGAGTATTCCGTAATCTATACAGGCTCATGCACGGATACCGAAGTCGTTATCTGCTCCCTCTATAACGGCTTGCCCGTAACCCGTATTGAAAATAATGCTTTCAGAATGAACAAATATATGAAAAGCGTAAGCGTTTCCGACAGCGTTACATATATTGGCGACAGCGTGTTCGAAGACTGTACTGCATTGGAAAGTGTTAAGCTGTCTAAAAATATAACGGAAATAGGCGACTACACGTTCAGCGGCTGCGTTAAACTGATAAACTTTTCTATCCCATACGGTGTTATATCAATCGGCGAACAGTCATTCTACGAATGTGAATCTTTGATTGATATCTTTATTCCCGACAGCATTACCTCTATCGGCAAATACGCTTTCAAGGATTGCACTGGTTTGACAGGCGTTTCAATTCCCGACAGCGTTACTTCTATCGGCGAATGTGCTTTTATGCGCTGCATCGAATTGACTGACGTCGTTGTTCCCAACGGTATTACCACCATCGAATACGGCGTATTTGACGGCTGCTGTAATCTAAAGAACGTAACTATTTCCGAAAGCGTAACGCATATAGTTGCATATGCGTTTTACGAATGTTCCAAGCTGGAAAGCATTACGTTTAACGGTACAAAAGCGCAGTGGCTGGCTATCGAAAAAAACGAATGTTGGGATATCCTTACAAACGGTTATACAATAAGCTGCACCGACGGTAAACTGGATAAAGACGAAAACAAAATTGAAGAATAAATAAAATTAAAAAGACGGCGGACGAAAGCTTTCGTCCGCCGTCTTTTTATATTCCTATTTTGTTAAGTATTTCTTCTATTTCGGATTTGTTTCTTGCCTGCATAAGCTTTACGCGTAAGAGTGCGGCGTTTGGTACTCCCTTTATATAAAACGCTATCATTTTGCGCATAAACACGGTTGAAAACCGCTCGAAGTAAAAGGAGAAAGTATCGTTAAGCTGTTTTGCAATTACTGCCTTTTTATCCTTTACTTCTTTGCCCGTTATGTCGGCGAAAACAAAAGGATTATACATTGCCCCGCGGGCTATCATAACGCCGTCCGCACCCGTTTCGTTTAAAAGCTTGTCCGCGTCCGCTGACGTAAATACCCCGCCGTTGGCTATTACGGGAATATTAACAGCCTTTTTTGCTTTCGCAATCTGTTTGTAATTCACTTCGCCGGAATACATTTTATCGCGCGTTCTGCCGTGGATTGTTATCATATCCGCGCCCGCTCCCTCCATTGCCTTTGCAAATTCGGAGGCGATAAGTTTACTTTCATCTATCCCTATTCTGAATTTGACGGAAACCGCCTTGCCGCTTTTTTTGCACGCTTTGACAAGCTTTTCCGCAAGCGGAATATCCGCAAGCAGTGCGCTTCCTTCGCCGTTTTTGAAAATTTTAGGCACGGGACAGCCCATATTTATATCAATCAAATCAAACGGCGCAATATCTTCCGAACAGGCGGCTTTTTCCATATAGTACTCATCGCTTCCGAAAAGCTGAACCGCCTTAATCCCGCTGTAGTCGGGTGTACAGAACAGTAATTCGCGCGTATTTTCGCTGTTATAGCACAAGCCTTTTGCGCTAACCATTTCGGTGAAAGTCAACCCCGCGCCGAGATTGAAACACATCTGGCGGAATACCGCGTTGGTATACCCCGCGAGAGGCGCTAAAAACACGTTGTTAGAAGTTTTCAACCAGCCTATATTTATACCGCTTAATTGCATTTTTTCGCACGCATCCAATAATAGTCGAGTTCCAATTCGTTGAGGTCGGTTATGTCCTTGCCGTCTGCAATGATAAGTTTTTCGCACTCGACAAACCTCTTTGCAAACTTGTCCGTGGCGGCGGCTAACGCTTCCTCGCAGTTTACTCCCGCAAGACGGCAGGTGTTGACGGCGGCGAATAAAACGTCTCCCGCTTCGTCGAACGTTGCCTCTTTATCTCCGCTCTTCATAGCGGTTACCATTTCGTTGACTTCTTCCCAAAGTTTTTCGCTTGCGGACACGGGGGAAAGAAAATCCATACCGCTTTTGCCCGCACGCTTGCCCACCTTCTGCGCGCGCATACATGCAGGCATATTTTTGGGAACTGCCATAACGCTTTCACCGAAAGTCGTCTGATTTTTTTCGACGGCTTTATTTTTATCCCATACGCCCAAAGCTTCGCTTTCGGAAGCCGCTTTGTCGCCGCCGAAAATATGCGAATGACGGAAAATGAGCTTTTTAACCACTCCCGTTATGGCGTCGGTTGAATTGAAAACGCCCTGTTCGCTCTTCATAAGCGCGTGGAATGCGGCTTGCAACAAAACGTCGCCCGTTTCTTCCAAAATACCGTTATCGTCGCCGCGTTCGATTGCGTCCACAAGCTCGTACGCTTCCTCTATTGCGTTGCCCTTTATGCTCTCGTTGGTCTGTACCCTGTCCCAAGGGCAGCCGCCCGGTGCGCGGAGCAACTCTATCATATGTACAAGGTCGGCAAAATCGTAGCGTTCCTTTTTCAGAAATTCGCTTTCACGGATTGCTAGGCTGCAATTTGTGCCGTACTCTTTCTGCCCGTCTATTTCCTCTACCGTTATCTTTTTCGCGTTATCGCTGACAACGTACAAGCAGTCTGCGCTTTTGCCGAACAAATCGGCAAGCACGGTTTTGACGGTTATTGCCGAGTTTTTGTCTGCTATGCCGTACACCACCGCCGCGGGACAGCTTTTAAGTGTGCTGACGGCATATGCGGGTACTGCGGTTACGTTACTGCAAGCAAGCTTTGCCGCGTTTTTGACAGCGGAAACGAGCGAAACGCCCTCGCAAACGGAAACGCTTTCACATTTTTCGAGTATGATTGCACACGCTTCGTCGTCGCTCACACTTCCGTTGACGCAAAGACATATGTTTGCAGTTTTGCCCGCCTCCATTACTGTTTCCGCAAGCTTATCAGCGGTAAGTCCGTCCAAAATCCGCACTTTATATCCGTTAACATTTTCGTGATTAGCGGAAGCGAAAATTTCCTCCGCGGTTTCAAGCGCCCTTTCAGCCGATTTTGTTAAATCGCCTTTCCGTATTCCCAAGCCTATAAGCGTTATCGACATTTGCGTTACCTTCTTTGTTTTTTACCGCTTTAATATAGCACAAATTGAGGATAACCGCAACCAAATAACAGCAGTTTGCCGAAATAGCCGTCCCGACGAAACCTAAGGGCGTAAACGCCGCGAGAGCCGCGGAAAGCCCCACCCTCAACGCCGACGTCACCCACTGCGTAATTGTGCCGAGCAAGGGTTTTCCGAGCGAGGTTATGCACGCCGAAGAGGTTTGCACGAGAGACGAAGTCACCGCGTTCACTGCCATAATGCGCACAAGCGTTATTAGAAGCGACATTTCTTCACCGTTAAGCGAGGAAAAGAGCAGTTTGCCCGCCAACGGTGCGAAAACGTACAACACGACTGCCGACGGCACGGAAATAAACAAGGTGTACAACAGCGCTTTATAGGCTATTTTTTTTGCGCCTTTAATATCGCCCTTTGCTGCGAGCGGAGAAATCTGCGGAACGCTTGCCGCCGCCAAACCGTAGCTTACCGAAACGGGCAGGTTTATAATAGTTACCGCGCAACCCGAAAATACGCCGTACAGAGCCGTCGCGTTATCTATAGAACTGCGCAGAATATTGACAACCGCAATACTTTCCGCAAGCTGGCTTGCGGGCAGGGCTATCGCCGTCAGCGTGAGCGGGATTGTGTAGGAAAAAATCGTCTTTGCGCTTACTCCCTTTTGTCTGTACAGGGGCTTGCGCTTGCTTCTTCCGCTATAATATAAAGATATTGCGAACGCCGCCGTGATTACTTCGCTGACGGTTACCGCGAACACTGCCGCCGCAGTCGCTTTTGCCACGTCACCCCTGAACATACCCGCAAGCGCTATGCCTACAACAACTTTAATAACCTGCTCCCACACTTCCGTAAACGCCGTGGGATACATATTGCCCTTACCCTGAAAATAGCCGCGGACGATGGATATGAGCGAAACGAAGAAAACTGACGGCGAGAGAAGCCGACAGCACTGCGCCACTGCCGCCTCGCCCTGAGCCTTGGCGAGAAGATTAGAGAACGCGAACATAACGAACGTGCCTATAAGCCCTATTCCGCCGTAAAGCCAGAACGCCTTTTTTTCCGCGCCCTCGCCGCCTCCCGACGAGACTATTCGCGCTATGCCCGTGGGTATACCGCTTGACGAAACGGTCAGCAGTATGCAATACAGGGGATATACCATCTGATATATCCCCATTCCCGTTCCGCTTAAATACTTAACGAGAGGTATGCGGTACAGTGCGCCGAGCAGTTTGGAAAGAAACCCGCCGACGGAAATTATCACCGCCCCCTTTACAAAACCCTGTTTTTTCATTGCTTAAAAGATTTGCGTAAACTCAGTCAAATTGTGTAGCTAAAATCGTTGCAGATAATTGTGCGAGCTTGCACGCGCCCGCTTCCATTTTCGCGCCCTGTTCGGTCGAAAGCAGCGCCACCGCGCCGAGGCAATCGCCGTTCGATACTATGGGAACTATTATCTGCGCTGTTATAGAAGTGTCCTCACCCTCGCAGATAGGCACTATATCGCCGCCTTCCGAAAGGTTGGCAACGTAGCTCTTGCGCTCCTGCATAATTTTATCGAGGCGGGAAGAAATGCTCTTTCCGCTTACGTCGCGCTTGCCGCTTCCCGAAGCGTGAAGAACTTCGTCCGTATCGCAAACCAAAGCGAGGTGACCGGACAAATCGCTCAAGCTCTTTGCCGTGCCTTCAGCAAACTTATCAAGCGAGGCAATGGGCGAATACTTCTTTAACATAAGTTCGTCCCTGTCGGTAAAAATTTCCAGAGGATCGCCCGATTTAAGGCGCAACGTACTTCTTATTTCTTTGGGGATAACAACTCTACCCAACTCGTCTATTCTTCTTACAATTCCTGTTGCTTTCATTAAAAAACTCCTGTAAAGGCAAAAGCTGCCGTAACAGGAGTTTGTGAAAATTAAATTTTGTTATACCATTTTTTATTTATTTTAAATTATTCTTCCTCTTTTGCCTCTTCCGTCTTGCCCTTTTTTTCACGAACGGGCGGTTGAAGCTCGGGGTGCTTCATAAACTTGGAAAGCACGAAATACTGCAGGAAGAAATACCCGACGCCGAGAATAATCATAATTATAGACCAGAACTGCGAGGGCGATAAACTGCCTATAAACGAACCACGGTAGTCGTCGCGGAAAATTTCTATGACGCAGCGCCATATACCGTATGCGATTGCATACACGCCGAAGTTGTAATTGAACTTAAACCTGAAATACAACACAAGCATTATCGCCGTCAAAGCAACCAAAAACAAACACTCGAAAAGCTGGGTGGGTACCACCTTTGCGTGTCCGAACTCGTTTGTGTACATCCAAATGCCGTACCACGCGTCCGTTTCCGCACCGTGGCAACAGCCGGCAAACGTACAACCCAATCTGCCGAAAGCGTGCGCAATCGTTATCGAAGGCGGAACAAATGGAAGCGCGTCGGAAAGCGAAGCGTTCATATTATTGCTTAAAAGCTTATATCCCCACCCTGCTTCTTTACCGTCCTGCGTATCTTTTAACTTTGTTATTGCCTTTTGGGCGCGGGGAGCTATGACAAAAACGTACAGATTCCACACCGAAAGGAAACCTACGACGCCGCCGATAAGTCCGCCTTGGAAAGTCATTGCCGAACCCAGATCGAAGCCCGCCGACTTATGGGCGATATAATCGTACATCGCCTGAAAAACCATAGCCATGAATATGCCGAACGCCGTTGCCGTAATGCCGAGAAAGAGCATTTTGTCTATCGCTTCTTCGTTGAAATTGCGCTTTGTCATAGTGAAATACAGGAAGCCGAAGCATCCTATTATTCCGAGCGCCATACAGATTCCGTAGGGGTACACGCCCCAACTTCCTATTTTAAATAAAGCTCCGTCTACCATAATTTTTTACCTTACTACGATTATAGCACCGCCGCCACGCAAAGTCAACCGCACAGCATATTGTTGACGGCGGATACAAGCGCTTTATACGAACTCTTGATTATATCGTCGTCTACTCCCGCACCCCAATGGGTTTTACCGCCGCTTTCCACTCCCACGTAAGAAATAGCCTGTGAACGCGAGCCGTCTTCCAAGGCATGCTGTTCGTAACCGATAAGGTTATATTGCAAGCCGAAATGCGTTTTAATAGCATTGGAAACAGCGTCGAGTCTGCCGTTGCCGACTGCCGTTACGGTTGCTTCGTCTTTACCGCAATTCACGGTAACGGTTGCTTCAATGCCGTCGTTCTGCACGAAATGACAAGCCGTGATATCGAATTTGCCTCTTGGCAAGAGATAGCTCTGCTCGAAAATTTTATAAACTTCCGCGGGCTTTAATTCTTTATGCTTAACATCGGATACGGCTTTTGTTCTGTAACCCATATCCTCTTTCATCTTGCGGGGCATATTAATGCCGTAGTTTGCCATAAGCACGTAGCCCACGCCTCCCTTGCCCGACTGGGAATTTATTCTGATAACATCCGTTTCGTACTCCCTGCCCACGTCCGCAGGGTCGATAGGCAGATAAGGAACGTCCCATATTTTCCTGCCCGTCTTTTTTCTGAAAGCCATTCCCTTTGCGATTGCGTCCTGATGAGAACCCGAAAAAGCAGCGAAAACCAATTCGCCCGCATACGGATGGCGGGGACTTACGGGCATTGCCGTAAACGATTTGTACAGCGAGGTTACATAGGGCATATTGCCGAAATTCAGGTGCGGGTCAACCCCTTGCGAGAACATATTTCCCGCAAGCGTTATAATATCCACGTTGCCCGTTCGTTCGCCGTTTCCGAAAAGCGTACCCTCTATCCTGTCGGCACCCGCAAGCAGACCGAACTCAGCCGCGGCGACCCCGCACCCTCTGTCATTGTGGGGATGAAGAGAAAGCACTACGCTTTCCCTGTGTTTCATATTTTTGTTTATGTACTCAACTTGCCTTGCGTATACGTGGGGCATTGCGTTTTCCACAGTTGCAGGCAAGTTTATTATCGCCTTGCGTTCGAATACGGGCTGCCACACGTCCAATACTGCGTTTATAACTTCCAGAGCGTATTCGGGTTCGGTACCAGTGAAAGATTCGGGGCTGTACTCGAAGCGGTAATCTGCTCCGTCCTTTTCAGCCAAATGCTTTAAAAGCTTTGCACCTTCCACCGCTATTTGTTTAATCTCTTCCCTGCTCTTTGCAAAAACCTGTTCGCGCTGCGCTACGGAAGTTGAATTGTAAACGTGAACGATTGCGTTCTTTGCGCCCTTTAACGCTTCGAACGTCTTTTTGATTATATGTTCGCGGGCTTGGGTAAGCACCTGCACCGTCACGTCTTCGGGAATTAAATTGCGGTCTATGAGCGCGCGCAGAAAGTCGTATTCGGTTTTGCTTGCGGCGGGGAAGCCAACTTCTATTTCCTTGAAACCGAGTTCGCACAACAGCTTGAAAAATTCTATTTTCGTTTCGAGCGACATAGGCTCTATCAAACTCTGGTTACCGTCGCGGAGGTCTACCGAACACCACACGGGCGCTTTTTCAACGTAATTTTTCTCTGCCCAGCCGTTGCACTCTTCGGGCGGTAAAACGAACTGTTTTACGTACTTTGCGCAGTCTTTCATAATTTTACCTCTTAATACTCACAGCAAATAAAAATTCAGCGCGGAATCCATTAAAGACACCGCGCTTTTTCACACTTCTTTAAATTATAATTATTCAACTGAATTTATATTATCACAATAAATATAAAAAATCAAGCTAATATATATGTATTTTATACATTTTCTGCATTTTCCACTGTCGTTTGCTCTGTTGTGTTTTCCGATTGGGCTAAACAACCCTTTTTAACCTTGCGAAGCTGTGCGACCAAGAATCCGATTGCGACAAACATACTTACAGCCCAGCCTATCGCCCAAGCCCAGCCTACGCCCGCAAACCCCAAGGGATTTACAAGCACATAAACCATTACGACCCTTATAATCAAATCGGTAAACGTTGAAATAGTAAAGCCGAGATTTCCTCCGCACCCCCTCACCGCGCCGTCGGAAACGATTTTTATGCAGACGGTCGGAAGAAATGCGGAAACTATTCTGAGGAACAGTATCGAACATTCTATCGCACGTTCGGTAGGGTTATCTATAAACACCATTGTCAGCTGTCTCGGCAAACATTCGCAAAGCAGAACAAACATAAGCGAAGTTATCATTGCGTAGCACAGCACTGCGAAATAGCCCTGTTTTATCCTGTTATATTCTCCTGCCGCCCTGTTCTGCGAGCAGAAATTCGCGAGTCCGCCCGTCATTGTTCCGACACCTACGTTGGCTATCTGAACGAGCTTGAAAGCCGTCGTAAAGCCCGCCGCTTCCGAAAACGTTCCGTCCGCGCTTAAAAGGTTTATGCGTTTCTGCACGAACAGGTTGCCGACGGACACGAAGCTGTTCTGAAGTATTACGGGTATTGACGTTATAAACAGACTTTTGCAAATGCTTTTGTCGAAAATGCTTGCCTTACCTTCGTAGGTTATGCCTTTAAGCTTTTTAATTAAAACAAAGCACGTAGGCACGCAGGAAAGCGCCTGAGAAATAAAGGTTGCCCAAGCCGCGCCCGCTACGTCCCAATGAAATACGCCGACGAATAACAAATCAAGCCCTACGTTGACGACCGATGAAAACAGCAGAAAGAAAAAGGGCATTTTGCTGTCGCCGAGAGCGGAACAAATTCCGCAGCCTATATTGTAGAGAAACACGAACGGCAGAGAGCCTGTGAAAATGTAAAGATACGTTAGGGCGTTATCCATAACCGCCCCCTCTTTAACGCTGAGAGCGTACATCGAAGGTATTGCGAGTGAAAACCCCGCAATCATAAGCGCCGCGCACATTACAGAAAAGGAGACAAGCGCGGTATTTACCGTTTCCCTTACCCGCTTATTTTCCTTTGCTCCGAAAAATCTGGCGATAATGACCGAACAGCCGCCGTTGCAACCGAGTGCGAACGCAAGCAGAATGTTGACTACGATAGTGGATTCCCCCACTGCCGTGAGCGCAATCTGACCGTCCGCGGCGAAATTACCCACAACGAGCAAATCGACGAGCGAATACGCCTGCTGAACCATTGCGCTTCCGAACAGCGGAAGAGAATAAAAAAGTAAAATTTTCCAGACGTTGCCTTTGGTTAAGTCCGTAATCTTTTGCGACTTCATAACCCGTATTATATCACCCCGCCCGCCGATTGCAAGCGGCGGGCGGGGTGTTTTTACAATGTTACTTTATTTCAATTTAACGTCGGCGAAAGTGTGCAAAATTTTCAAATTTACCTTACGCGCCTTTGCCGTTCTCCCTTTCGTGCGCGGAAACGGTTTCGGAATATCCGCCGTCGTGCGAGGCGGGTACGGAGTACAAGTCGAACTCGGCGTCAATGTCGAAGTCGCTGTCGTCGTCGAACGCGGCGAGCTTGGAAACTGACACTTCGTAAGCGGTCATAGTTACAAAGCTTTCGTCCGGCTGTTTCTTCTGATATTCGCGGGATTGTATTCTTCCCGACAGCGCAACCTTATCGCCCACGGCGAGATTTTTGACAAAGCGCGCGTTTCTACCCCACGCGATTGCAGGGATATAGTCGCTCTTGTTGTACGAACGGTTGACGGCTATCAAAAGGTCTGCGATTTCGCGGTTAAACGGCGTCGTACGGTACACGGGAGGTTTGCAGATATAGCCCGAAAGCACGATGCTGTTGGGGTTTTTGCTTAACTGATAGTCCAGCACTTCCCTTATAAATACCGTGAGCATTAGGCGGGATTTGCCGTTTTCTATCTTGTTGTACGAGCGGAACTGACCGAGTGCGCACACATCGTCGCCCTTGTTCATTCCGTCGCCCATAAGCCGTTCGGAAACGGTTACTGGAAGAATATCCGTCTGCCCCGAAAGCCTTGGAACCGCTACGGAAAATTCGTAGAAACCCTCCCCGAAAACCTCATGCGAGAAAACCGCGTCTGACACGATTTTTCCGCAGATGTAGACCCTGTTGTTCTTTTCTGTTACGTAATTCATAAATTATACCTCTTGAATTTCTGTTTTGTTTTTCGTTATTATTTTGCGGGTTGTTGTCTGCCGTCGGAAGCTATAGAATAGTTCTCCCTTAAAATGAGTTCGCCAATCGGAACAAACTTATACCCTTTGTTTTTCAGAGTTTCAATTATTATCGGCACTGCCTCCGCAGTGTGCAGCCCGTTGTTGTGCATGAGGATTATCGAGCCGTTCTTTGCGCCGTTGATGACGCGCATTGCGATGTCGGGGGCGGATAAGTCCTTCCAATCAAGAGAATCCACGTCCCACTGTATGGAATAATAGCCCTCTTCCGAAGCGGTTCTTATTAGTTCGTCGTCGTAATCTCCGTAGGGAGGACGGAATAGCTCCACTTCCTTTCCCGTTACGTTTTTGATAGCGTCCGAAGAGGTTTTGAGTTCGAGGCGTATTTCTTCCGCATTCTGTTTGGACATATATGAATGTGTTGAAGAGTGCGTGCCTATTTCGTGTCCCGCATCATCTATCTTCTTTACGTATTCGGGGTATTTTTCAGCCCAGAACTCCACCATAAACCAAGTGGCTTTGACTTCGCCTACGCGGAGCGCTTTAAGTATTTCGTCCGTATGCTCTACGCCCCAAGCGCAGTCGAACGATATTGACACGACCTTTTCATCACGCTCTACCGAGTATATCGGCAGAAGCCTCGGCGTGTTGCCGAACCATACGGCATATGCGCCAGTATAATGCGCCGAAAGGGACAAAACCCCGATTAAAAGCGCTGTGCAAAGACATACGATTACATTTTTAAATTTTATAACTACCAATCTTCTCCCCCATTTTATACGCTGTTATAAGGAATTTTTTTAACTGCTTTTGTCGATAAAGCTGTTATACTGTCAAAAACGAATTTGCGGTTATTTTATTTTTTTATATCCGCAAAAGTTTGCCGTAAGACAATATAATTTATTGTAAAAAAAACGCGTTTATGACAGAAAAGACGCGGAAGTCGGCTTTGACTTCCGCGCCTTTTTGCGCTAAATTATTAATTTTTTTCAGCCTTTTATTATTCTTCTTAAAATAACGTCGGCTTTTTGAATATCGGCTTTGCCTCCCGTCGCTTTTTTGACGAAACCGTATAATGCGAAAATCGCCTTTTCCTTGCCGCTTTTAAAATCTTCCGCCGCGTTAGGGTTGCTCTCGACTGCCTTTTTGCAGATTTCTTCAAGCTCGTCGTCGGGTATGCCCGCCACGTCCTTTTCGCTTATATATGCGGATACTGGTTTGCCCTCTTCCAGCATTTGCGTTAAAGTTTTCTGCGCAAGCGTTATATTTATTTTTCCGCCGTCGACAAGTTTGACCAGCTTTGCCATTTCCTCCGCGGACACTTTGATTTCAAACTTTTCCTTTTCTTCTTCGGTGGCTAGCGTGGAATATATTATGCCGACGGTTAAATTGACGGTGTTCTTTACTCCCGCGCCGAGCTGAATTGCCTTTTCCACAAAGGAGCAAACCGCCGAATATTTGTACAGCAGTTTAGCCGTCTGCGGATTGATTGCAAGCTCGGTTGTATACCTCTTCAATTTATCGTTCGGAAGTTCGGGCAAAGAGCGTTTTATTTCTTCCACACGCTCTTCGGGTATTTCCACCGTCAACAAATCGGGCTCGGGGAAATATCTGTAATCCTGCGCGTCTTCCTTGGTGCGCATTACCGAGGTTTCGCCCGTGTGTTCGTCGTAGCGAAGCGTTGCCTGCTCGATTTTACCGCCGCTTTCTATGACTTCAACCTGCCTTTCGTATTCGTACGCTATTGCCTTTTCGATATACGACAGCGAGTTCATATTTTTAATTTCGGTACGAGTTCCGTATTCTTTCGCGCCTGCGGGCATTACCGAAATATTGACGTCGCAGCGCATAGAGCCTTCCTGCATTTTGCAGTCAGAAACGCCGATATAGCGCATTAAAAGCTGAAGCTTTTCAACGTATTCTCGCGCTTCCTCCGCAGACGATATGTCGGGTTCGGAAACGATTTCTATGAGCGGAACGCCACCTCGGTTATAGTCGATAAAAGTGAAACCGCCCTCGTGTATGAGCTTGCCCGCGTCCTCTTCGATATGGATACGGGTTATGCCTATCTTTTTGCCGCTGTCAAGCTCTATATAACCGTGTTCGCACAGAGGTTTGTCGTACTGCGAAATCTGATAAGCTTTGGGAAGGTCGGGATAGCAATAATTCTTTCTGTCGAGGTGGGTTACGGTGTTTATCTTGCAATGAGCGGCAAGACCCGCCTTGATTGCATACTCCACTACTTTTTTGTTGAGTGAAGGCAATGCGCCCGGTTGGCCCGTACATATCGGACAGCAATGCGTGTTGGGAGCGCCGCCGAACGCTGTAGTACAGCCGCAGAAAATCTTGGTCTCGGTGGCAAGCTCCACGTGCGTTTCAAGTCCGCATACAAGTTGGTATTTCATAGCTCCACACCCCCTTTCACGTTTATTTCGGGGAAGAGGTTGACCTTTTCTGCATAGTATGCCGCGTTAAGCACCTTGCCGTCTTCAAATCTGCCGCCGATAATCTGCAAACCTATCGGCATACCGCTTTTATCCGTTCCGCAAGGAATGGATATTGCAGGCAGTCCCGCTATATTTACAGGCACCGTGCATAAATCCGAAGCGTAGGTTGCAACCGCGTTTGTTTCGGCATACCCCCTCTTGAACGCCGTGTTCGGTGCAGTCGGCGCGAAAAGAACGTCACACTTTTCAAAGGTTTGGGCGAACTCGGAACGCAGTCGGTTTCTGAGCAGACAGGCTTTTTTGTAATATGCGTCGTAATAGCCCGAAGAAAGCACGTAAGTTCCGAGCATAATGCGCTTTTTAACTTCCTTGCCGAAGCCTTTAGAGCGGGTTTTGATTACCATATCGTCAACGCCCGAATAGCTTTCCGCACGGTAACCGTAGCGTATGCCGTCGTACCTGCCGAGGTTGGAGGAAGCTTCCGCGCAGGCTATGATGTAGTACACGGGAAGAGCGAGTTTTATTGCGGGGATATTCAGTCTTACAATCTCCGCTCCCGCTTTTTCATATGCTGATATAGCCTCTTCGACCGCGGTCTTTACCTCTTCGGAACAGCCTTCGAACAATTCTTCCGCAACGCCGATTCTAATACCATTTACGTCGCCGATAAGCTCCGTTTTTCCGATTTGCGTGCGCTCGCTGGTGCAGTCCGTATCGTCGTAACCGCGTATAGCGTCGTAGACAATAGCCGCGTCCGAAACGGAACGATTCAACGTTCCTATCTGGTCGAGAGAAGAGCCGTATGCAATAAGACCGTAGCGGGAAATCGAGCCGTAAGTCGGTTTGAATCCCACTACTCCGCAAAATGAAGCGGGCTGACGGACCGAACCGCCTGTATCCGAACCGAGAGAGTATGCGGCAAGATTTGCACACACGGCGGCTGCCGAACCGCCCGACGAACCGCCCGTGACCTTTGCGCTGTCAATCGGGTTTAACGCCGCGCCGTATACCGAACGTTCGCCCGTTGAACCCATTGCGAACTCGTCCATATTAGTTTTGCCCAAAAGTACAGCCCCCTGCGCTTTGAGCTTTGTCCATGCGGTTGCGTCGTATATGGGTTTAAAATCCTTTAATATAGCCGAACAGCAGGTTGTCGGCAAGCCGTCCGTACAGATATTGTCCTTTAACGCGAACGGTATGCCCGTAAGTGCGGTTGCTTTGCCCGAAGCGATAGTTTCGTCGGCGCGTTTAGCGCTCTCTAAAGCGTAATCAAAGCTGTTGTAAACGTATGCATTTAACTGCGGGTTGCACTTCTCTATCGCTTTTATATATTTTTCGGTAAGCTCAACGGAAGTGATTTCACCGCTTGCAAGGGCTTTGGAAAGTCGGGTTATTACGCTTTTCATTTGACTACCCTCCTCACGGAAAAGTAGCTGTTTTCGCAGACGCCGCCAGAGGTTATTTTTTCGTTGGGCAGGCTTTCTTTTACTTCGTCTTCACGCAATTCGCCCAGTGCGGCTTTCCTTTCCGCCACTTCCCTTATGCTTGAAGTATCGCCTTCCACCTGCCTGTTTATCTCGTCCGCGAACGCTATAATTTCTTCGAACTCGGACGAAAAGCTTTCAAGCTCTCCGTCTGTAAATTCGAGCTTTGCAAGGCGGGCAAGCGTTTTGATTTCCTGTTGTGAAATAGCCATAATTTTTACTACCTTATTTTGATATGAACTTCTCTGAGCTGTTCTTCTGTTACGATATTCGGAGCGCCCATAGTCAGATCCTGCGCGGAAGCGCTCATGGGGAACGCTATTACTTCCCTGATATTCTGCTCGTTTTTTAATAGCATTATCATTCTGTCAATGCCCGGAGCCATTCCCGCGTGCGGAGGCGCGCCGAACGCGAACGCAGTATACAGTGCTCCGAACTTTTCTTTGAGCGTTTGCTCGTCGTAGCCCGCAATTGCAAACGCTTTGACCATAATATCCAAATCGTGGTTTCTTACCGCGCCCGACGAAAGCTCCACGCCGTTGCAAACCACGTCGTACTGATAAGCCAAAATTTCGAGCGGGTCGCCGCTTTCCAAGGCTTTCAAGCCGCCCTGAGGAAGGGAAAACGGGTTGTGTGTAAAGCCTATTTCGCCCGTGACCTCATCCTCTTCGTACATAGGGAAGTCGTTTACGAAACAGAACGCATAAGATTTTTCATCTATTAAAGAAAGCCGTTCTCCCAGTTCCGTGCGGATTTTACCCGCAAGTGCGGGCGCTTTTTTCAACGTGTCCGCGATAAAGAATATCGTGTCGCCGACCTGTAAATCCGCAAGGGCGGTCAGCTCGCTTTTAAGCTCCTGAGGTATGAATTTATCTATCGGACCTTTGAAGGTTTTATCGGGCATAACTTCCAGATAACCCAGCCCGCCCATTCCTATAGAAAGGGCGAACGCAAGCAGTTTTTCGTGGAAGCTCTTGCTCATTTCCGCGTGGACCTTTATTGCTCTAACGCACTTTTTCTTAAAGGGTGCAAACGTGCATTTATCGAAAAACTCCGAAAGGTCTATTATTTTTAAAGGGTTGCGCAAATCGGGCTTATCAGTGCCGTATTCGAGCATCGCCTGTTTATACGAAATTACGGGGAAAGGCGCTTTTGTTACGCTATATCCCTCGGGTGAGAACTTTTCAAACGTTGAATAAAGCACCTCTTCCGCCACGGCGAACACGTCCTCCTGCGTGGAAAAAGCCATCTCGAAATCGAGTTGATAGAACTCCCCCGGCGAACGGTCGGCGCGGGCGTCCTCGTCGCGGAAACAGGGCGCTATCTGAAAATATCTGTCTATGCCGCCAACCATTAAAAGCTGTTTGTACTGCTGAGGCGCCTGAGGCAATGCGTAAAACTTGCCTTTATATCTTCTGGACGGAACGAGATAGTCCCTCGCGCCCTCGGGCGAACCCGCGCAGAGAATGGGCGTCTGCACTTCCAGAAAACCCATATCCGCCATTTTTGAACGCAAAAAGGAAATTACCTTTGAACGGAAAATAATATTGTCCTTGACCTTGCGGTTTCTTAAATCGAGGTATCTGTATTTAAGGCGTACGTCTTCCCGCGTTTCCTTTGAAGTTATTATTTCAAACGGAAGCTGCTTTCGCACTTTGCCGAGCATTTCCACCTGCTTACAGTTGAGTTCCACCGTTCCCGAAGGAATTGCGGGGTTATAAGTTTCCTCGTCCCTGTGTTCGATTTCGCCGAATACGCTTATGCAGTCTTCTTTGCTTATGCCATCCAAAAGCGACGTATCGCGCATAACGACCTGCACCACGCCGTAATAGTCCCTTAAATCTATAAACGAAACGCCGCCGTGGTCGCGGATGTTTTCCACCCAGCCCGCAAGCCTTACGCTTTCGCCGACACATTCTTCGCATATTTCTTCGGTTGTTTTGGTTCGATAAATCGTTGACATAACTTGCCTCCCGCTTTCGCTTGCACTGAGGCAATAAAAAAACGCCCGCCACAAGAGAAAGTACTTAATAAAAATAGTTTTCTCTCGGGACGAACGGTACATTCGCGGTGCCACCCAAGTTATTGAAATTTTCAATCGCTCTACGGGTTCGTTTGAAATTAAACCCTTGTCTTTAACGCAGACGTACGTCAACGCCTATTCGCATTAACCGTTTGAACGGCAAAAACTTTCGGGTTGCAGCTCGGAAGGGTTTTTCGCGTAAATTCATTCTGCGCGGCTCTCACCTGCCCGCGCTCTCTGTAAGCGATAAAATACGTTACTCTTCTTCGTCTTGGCTTTTATCCGCGGTTTTTTATAACCGCGAGCTTTTATACATTTATTAAAGCTATAATACTATGTTTATGCAGTTATGTCAAATAAATTACACAAATTTATACAAAATTTTTTAATTTTATTTTTTCTTGCCTTTTGACGCGCGTATTTCCTCAACAGTTTTTTCGTAGCCTATACCCTTGGGATAATAGTAAATTTTGTTTTTTAAACTGTCGGGAAGATATTGCTGTTCGACATAGCCGTTAGGGTAATTGTGCGGGTATTTATACGCCTTGGAATTGTTTTTATCCTGCTTGCTTCCGAACGAATTATCCTTTAAGTAATTTGGAACGCCGTCGTCGTCGCGAATTGAAACCGCGTCCGCTTTTGCCGCGTTCATAGCCTCTACCACGCTGTTGCTTTTGGGCGCTTCGCAAACGTAAATTATTGCGTTAGATAAGGGAATTAAGCCCTCGGGATAGCCTATTTTTTCAAACGCGTACATTGCGGAAGTTGCAATCTGAAGCGCGCGCGGGTCAGCCATTCCCACGTCTTCGGAAGAATGAACGACAAGTCTGCGCAGAATTATCATAGGGTCGCACCCGCCCTCTATCAGCCTCATTGCATAGTACAATGCGGCGTTTGCGTCACTCCCCCTCAGTGACTTGCAAAATGCTGAAAGATAGTCGTAAAAGCTGTCCTCGTTATAAGAAAGCGCCTTTCGCTGTATGGACTGCTCCGCGTCAGCAAGCGTTACGTGAAGCGTGCCGTCCGCGCCTACTGGCGTTGTAAGTACCGCAAGCTCGAGCGCGTTATACGCCGTCCGCAAATCGCCGCCCGCCGTGCGTGCAATATGTTCAATCGCTTCCTTATCCACAATCGCGCCGTATTCGCCGAGTCCGCGTTTTCTGTCTTTGAGCGCCTTGTTTAAAGCGCCCTTTACGTCCTCTTCGGAAAGGTGTTTGAACTCGAAAACCCTGCATCTTGAAACGATTGCAGGCGTCATCGAAGCGTACGGATTTTCCGTAGTCGAGCCTATAAATATTATCGTCCCCTGCTCTATCGCGGGCAAAAGGGAATCGGACTGCGTTTTGTTAAAGCGGTGACACTCGTCAAGCATTAAATATGTGCGCTTGCCGAACATTTTAAGGTTGTCCTGCGCCTGCTTAACCGCCGCTTTTACGTCCGAAACGCCAGCCTGAACGGCGTTCAGCTTTATAAATTCGCCGTGGGTCGTGGAAGCTATTACGTTTGCGAGCGTGGTTTTGCCCGTACCCGGAGGTCCGTAAAAAATACAGCTACCCAGCCTGTCGAGAGCGATTGCACGGCGAAGGAGCGAGCCTTCCGACACTATGTGTTTCTGACCGATAAAATCGTTCAGATTATTGGCGCGCATTCTTTCCGCCAACGGCTTTGCGCTTTCTCCGTTGTTGTTCAAATCGAATAAATCCATTATTTTATCATTCTTTTTATTTCTTTTATTTTTGCTTTAGTTGCGGCATATCCCTGTTCGTACGCCTTTTCCATATCCTTTGCAGCGTATTGGCTCATACCAGGCATTTCGGGCGTTATCCATATTTCGTGAGCTTTTGCCGTGAGCTTTTTCTTCATTTCGTTGGTGTTGTAATCCATCATATCGTAAACGCGCAAAATCATTGAGATTATGTTTTTTACGCTCTTTACCTCGTCGCCCGTATTCCCCAGAACGTCCACGGCAAGAACGGCTTCCGCACCCATTTCACGCACCTGCTCAGTCGGAACTCTGCAGAGAACGCCACCGTCGATAAGAAGTTTGCCGTTTAATCTTACGGGGCGGAATACCGCGGGCATAGACGAAGACGCGCGAACCGCGTCCGTAACCTTTCCCGACGAAAGCGTTACCACCCTTCCCGACAGCATATCGCTTGCAACGCAACAGAAAGGAATTAGCAAACTGTCAAATGTTGCTTCGCCTATATTCTCCGAAAGCAGATCGTACATTTTATTGCCCTTGAAAAGCCCCATTTTTGAAATGGGAACTGCGGACGGGTCGATTATTTTGGAAGTTTTAAGCTTTAAAACCGTTTCCAGCATCTTGTCGCAAGACATACCGTTTGCATAGCAGGCGCCTACTACCGAACCCATAGAACAGCCCGCAATGAAATCGGGTTTTATTCTCTCTTCCTCCAATGCACGCAGAACGCCTATATGCGCTACCCCGCGCGAACCGCCTGCACCTAAAGCCAATCCGAATTTTTTACTCATAAAAATTACACCTCTACAATAATTATGTACCGATGAAGATAAAAACCGTACTGCTTTCCGCTATTTTGCTGTTCTTTGCTTTTGCCGTTATTGCCTTTCCCGACAGATATATTTCCACCTGCTTCGAGGGGTTTTGCATTTGGGCGGAAAGCGTTCTGCCCTCACTGTTTCCTTTTATGGTAATATGCTCGGTATTGATTAAGACGGGCGCCGCCGATCTTGCTTCAAAACCGCTTTCGAAATGCTGTAAAAAAGCCAATCTGCCGAGCGCCGCTCTTCCTTTGTTTTTAATGAGCGCGTGTTCGGGCTACCCCGCGGGAAGCCGTATGCTGAGCGAATACCGCCAAAACGGTCTTGTGAGCGATGCCGACTGCAAAAAGCTTGCACCGCTATGTTCTACGGCAGGTCCGCTTTTTATTACCGGTACTGTCGGATATAAAGCTTTCGGCGGGGGCGGCGCGGGAATAAAACTTCTCTGCGCCTGTCTTATTTCGGTAATATCCACTTCGCTCGTTTACTGCCTTTTAAGTAAACGGCGCGGACAACCCGCAACCGCTTTAAACACCGCAAAAAAACAGACGGACGTTTTATACGACAGCTTTTACGGAGCTTTTATAGCGGTATGTATGGCTGGCGGGTTTATCGCGTTTTTCTTTACGCTTTCGCACGTGCTGTCCGATTTCAACGTATTTTCACCGTTTGCGTTTGCACTTTCACCGCTATTCGGAAGCGATTGTGCTTCCGCCGCTCTTTCGGGCTTATGCGAAGCGACGGGCGGCTGCTTTGCCTTAGCTAAGGCAGGAGGATTTTTCGCACTTCCCTTAGCGGGATTTTTGATAACGTTCGGCGGGGCTTCTATTATAGCCCAACAGATGTGCTACCTAGGCAAATGCAAGGTTAACGCCTTATATTTTATCGCGTTTAAATTTGTTCAGGGACTTGTAAGCTTTGCGCTTTTATGCCTGTTTTCACTTTGTTAAATCTGCCGTATAGCAGCCTAAAAGCTTGAAAGACGACGAAGCCGCTTTCACCTTTTCTATTGCTGAGCGAACTGCTTCGTTGCTGTAATCGCCCTCCACTTCGATAAAAAACCGAAATTCCCATACCGCGTTCTTTATAGGACGGCTTTCTATTTTCGTCATATTCAACCCGTTATCGGAGAGAATTGAAAGCATTTTCACCAACGCGCCCACTTCGTGCCTGCACGTTATGGAAAAGAATATGCGGTTAGTCGGTTGCGATATTTCGGGCTGACCGCGCACCGCCAATAGAAAAAGCGTGTAGTTGTTCTGTTCGTCGGATATGCACTCTTTTGACAGCTCGAATCCCTCTCTTTGACACTGCGCGCCGACTATGCCCGCGTCCTCTTCGCTTTTTATCTGCTCGAAACAGCCCGAAGTAGACTGTACCTGCATAAGCACGGCGGCGGGAAAATTGCCGTTGAGATAACGCGCGCACTGACCGAGAGCCTGCGCGTGGGAATAAATTCGCTTTATTTTGCTCTTGTCCGCGCCCTTTATCGTCACAAGTCTGTGGTCGATTTTTACCGTACAAGCCGCGACCGCGCAAACGCCCTGCATATCCTGCAAAAGGTCTAAATTCTGATTGACCGCGCCGTTGACGGTGTTTTCAACTGGAATTGCGGCACAGTCTATTTCACCGCTTTTAAGCGCGTTGACGAGAAGCGGAAATGATTTAAAAGCTATCTTTTCGCAATTCGGACTGAGCTTTTGCGCGGCTATTTCGCTATACGTACCCTCGGGTCCCAAAAATCCTATAGTACGCATAATTTATACCTTGTCCGCTATATCGCGCAGAAGCCTTTCGGTATCGCTCCACCCGAGGCAAGGGTCGGTTATAGATTTGCCGTAAACCTTGTCCTCCGTCTGGTTGCCCTCTTCCAAAAAGCTTTCTATCATAAATCCCTTGACGTTGCGCTTGAAATCGCTATCGTAAAGGCGGTTATTCATAACCTCTTCACAAATTCTTATCTGCTGACGGCACTGCTTGCCGCTGTTCGAATGGTTTGCATCGATTATTATTGCGGGATTTTTCAAGCCCGACTTGGCATAGCCGTCTATGACCTGCATAACCGTTTCGTAATGGAAGTTGGGGATATCCGTGCCGTTGCCGTCCACTGCTCCGCGTAAAATAGCGTGGGCGAGCGGGTTGCCGTTAGTTTTGACCTGCCAGCCGTTGAGCTTGAATATCTGCCCGCTCTGAGCCGCGTAAATGGAATTTAAAAGCACGGTGACAGAACCGCTCATCGGGTTCTTTATGCCGACGGATACGTCCATTCCGCTTGCGGTTAAACGGTGAAGCTGGTTTTCCGAACTGCGCGCGCCGACGGCTACATAGGATAGCAAATCGTCAACGTATGCGTAGTTATTGGGATATAACATTTCGTCTGCGGCGGAAAGTCCGCTCACTTCAATCGCCTTTATATTGAGTTCGCGTATCATCCGTATGCCCTTTAAAATATCTTCCTGTTTGGAAGGATCGGGCTGGGAGAACATTCCCTTATAGCCGACGCCTTTAGTGCGCGGTTTATTGGTATATATGCGGGGAACAATGACGAGTTTTTCGCTCAGTTCGTTGTTGAGCTTGCCCAATTTTTCCACGTATTCAAGCACGGGTTTTTCCGCGTGGGCGGAACACGGTCCGACAATGATAAGCATCTTTTCGCTCCTGCCGCTTATAACGTCCGCAACCACTTTGTCGCGCTCAATCTTGATTGCGCTTAAAGCGGGGCTTATCGGCAGGTCGGCTTTTATTTCTTCCGGTTCGGGTATCTTTATTTGCTTTTCAAACATCTTTTTTCTCCGATAAAATCTGAATGTCTTCCGCTATTTCTTCTGGGACGTAACCGTGCCATTCCTTATCGAACACAAGCGAATTGCGGACGAGCGTGGAGCTTATCTGAAGCAACTCCTGCTCGGCGGGTATGAACAGCGTTACCATTTCGGGCATCAGCTTTCTGCTTGCAAACAAGTCGCGTTTTTCATACTCGAAGTCTATGCAATCGCGCACCCCGCGGACGTAGAACACGGTGTCCTCTTCCTTTAATAAATCGACTGCCGCGCCCCCGAACGAACGCACTTTAACACGCTTTTCGTTCTTGAAAAGCTTATTGAGAAGCCTCACCCGCTCTTCCACCGTTAACAGACAGTTTTTCGCGGTGTTTATCATAACCGCGACGACTACTTCGTCGAAGAGCTGCAAACAGTGTTCTATCACTTTTTTATGACCTTGCGTAGGCGGGTCGAACGTTCCCGCAAAAACACACTTTTTCATTAAATGCTCCTCTTAAAAAAGGTAAGATAAGTCTTGCCGTACTTCCTCTCGTCAAACTTTGTAAGCCCTTCTATTTCGCCTGTAAAACTTCTGTCGCGCTCGTAAATTGCGACGCCGTTTTCCGTAAGCAAATCCCTTTCAGCTATCAGTTGAAGGGCGGATATGCCGTAATCAAAGCGGTAAGGTGGGTCGATAAATATTATATCGAACTGGGTGTTGACTGAGCGCAGACAGCTTGTATAATCGAGCTTTGTAACTAAGTAATTGTTTTCGCCTTTCAGTTTGGCAAGGTTTTTATTGAGTACCGCAACGGAGCTTGCGGCGAAGTCGTTAAACGCAACCCTTTCCGCTCCGCGCGATAAACACTCTATGCCCAAACTGCCGCTCCCGCAAAACAAATCGAGAACAGTTGCGCCCGCAATACGCGCCGAAAGAATGTTGAAAAGGCTTTCTTTCACCCTGTCGGCGGTGGGACGGATATCGTCGCCATGAAATTCGGCGAGGTTAAGTCCGCGGTATTTTCCGCTTATAACCCTCACTTTTTCTTCCTCTTCTTTTTGATTTCAAGCTCCTGCGATTTCAGCTCTTCCTGCACCTTTATCTCGCGCAGTTTACCCAAATAATAGCCCAATGCATGAACTCCCGTAGGCAATAAAACCATAAGAAAATCAAGCGCCTGATATTGTTTGTCCAAGAGACTGAACGGACAATACGCCCACGCGAACAGGTATTGCAAGCAGAAAGAACAGAACGTGTTGGGCGCCGCAAGCTGTATAATCTGAATGAGGATAAACGGCACGGTAACTATAAATCCGATAAACAGTCCTTTCCAAATCCTGTACTCGCCCGTACAGTAATGCACCCTTTCGTCGTTTGAACCCAAAGAACGCTGCTGGTCGTGCAATAAAAGCTTTCTGTACGCAGCCGCGCCATTGGCTCTGCCGAAAATCAAAAGCGCGATAACGAACATAATTTCGCCGCCTATAAGGGCTACAATCTTTATTGCCAAATCGTTGCTTGCCGCAAAGGCAATAAACGTCGCACTGAATATAAGCGAGATTATGAACGGAAAAGCTATTCCCGCAAGCATATCCTTTATTTCCAACGCAATTTTGCGCTTTTTTGAATAGGTTATCCTTTCGAGTTCGAAATCAGTTTCCAAAATCTATTATCCCCCTTTCGCAGATAAATTTATCCAAAGGCTCGTCCCTCTCTTCTTCGGAAAATTCTTCCGTATACTGCAGGAAATAGCCAAGCCCGATTTTTTGTATTTGTTTGTTTTTCTGAAAGTACCTGTCGTAATATCCGCCGCCGTAACCCAACCTGTACCCTTTGGAATTGACGGCAAGGAGCGGAGTTATGCAAACCTGAATTTCGTCTTTGCTTGCCTGACCGATTGGTTCGCATATGGAGTAACGGTTTTTAACAAGCTTGTCCTCATCGCCGAAATAGCGGACGGCAACTATGTTTTCGCCCTCTATCCTCGGCAGATAAACGCGTTTTTCTCTTGCCAGAAGCTCCTTAATTACAGCGTGCGTATCCGCTTCCGTACCGAAGCTGTAATATATCAAAAAGCTTTCGTACCCGCCTAAAGCCGCCATCACGGTATCGCATACCGCACCGTCTGCGACCTCTCTTGCTGAATGTTGAAAGTACTTGCGTTTTATTTTGTATTTGTATCTCAATTCATCCTTGTTAATCACGGATATACACCCTTTCGCTTCTTCTCGTAACCGAGCAAAGCACCTCGTAGGAAATTGTGCCGACCTTTTTGGCATATGCTTCCGCGTTTGTCATAACGGGGAGCAATTCGCGCTTTTTAGTACTGATAAACGCGTCCATACACAGCGTCTTTTCACCAAGCGGAACGCCGCGTGCAAACCCGTCAGCATACCCCGAACGGTATGTGTACAGGCGGGAATATTGCCTATCCGCAACGTTGTAGCCAACACCGTTTCCCGTGGGGGCTGTGCTTTGGGCAAGCCTTGAATAGACTGTGAGCGCACGTTTAAGCCCGCCTATTTTTAACCCCGACGGAGCGTAGCCGTACAGCATTAATCCGCAACGCACTCCATCCGAAAGATATTTGCCGCCGCGGAGTATTCCACCGCTCGCCGCAATATGGGCTAACGCTTCGGGGCTATGGACTTTAACGGCTTGCAATGCTTGCGTAAAAGCGTTATATTGCTCGTTCGAGCGTCTTGCGCTCTGAGCGGCGTAAAGGTGTGTGAACACCCCCTCCGCACTGCCTTTCGGCAAAATTTCAAGCACTTTATCAAGCTCTTCCGCATAACAGCCGTAGCGGTTCATACCAGTGTTTATTGCGATATGACAACCCATATCGCGCACAAGGCGGGCAGAGTCTATACTTCCGACTGTAGGGGTTAAATTATAAAACGCACACTTTTCGGCGTCCTCTTTATCGAGAGGCGGCGTCAGCACCAAAACGTGCTTGGTCACCCCGCCGACGCGCAGTTCAACACCTTCGTCCGCAATCGCAACGCAGAAGCCGTCCGCTATATCCTGGATTTCGAGAGCGACTTCAACCCCGCCGTGTCCGTATGCTTCCGCTTTGACGACCGCGTAAAAAAAACGGTTGCCTATAAGCGAACGGACGAGCCGAGCGTTGGAGCGTATTGCCGAGAGATTAATTACTGAAAGCGTTTTTTGCATAACACATAAATACGCTTAGCACTTATAAAACGTTAATTTATTCTGTATATTATACCATATAACGCGCCGTATTGCAATGATTTTATTTATTTAAGCGTAAGAAAACCGACGCTTCTGCGTCGGTTTTATAATTCAGTTGTTACCGCTTTTCGCCCTGCAATGCATTTTTACTATCTGAGGGGTTACCGCTCTCGAAAGCAGCGCCGCCAGAACGGCGAGAACGATATCCTTCGGCAGATAAATAAGGTTGTACAAAAGGACGCTTTCCCAAAGATTGGGGTTGCCCGTAATTTCCCACACGGCTATGAAATAGGCTATGCCCACTACGTAATCTGCAAGCGTTGCCGCAAGCGACAACACGATTATCATCCACAGCTTCTTTTTGCGCTGATAGCATATCCCCGCCACTCCCGCGGCGGCGATGAAACCGATTATATAGCCGAACGAAACTTTGACGACGTAGAATATCCCTCCGCCTTCGGTAAACACGGGTATTCCTATCAATCCCATTATGGCATACGCCGTCATAGACAGCATACCCTTTTTCCAGCCGAGCATAAGCCCCGCAAGAACGGCGAAAACCGTCTGAAAAGTAATGGGCATAACGGGTATGGGAATTTTTATGTACACACCCGCCACCATTAAAACGACGAACAGCGAACATTCCGCAATATCGACGGCGGCGAGTTTTACCTTATATTTTTTCATAGCGGATAAAAATATATATCATAGAACTTACAAATGTCAAACAATTTTCCGATAAGAGCATTAAAAAACGCATAAAGCTCATTTTGTATTGACAAAAAGCGCAAAATAATATAAATTAAATGCATAAAAGCGTTCCCCAAAAACATAACGCTTTATTTCAACTTACGCAAAAATGATTTATACCGTAACTTTTAATCCCTCTCTGGATTACTACGTAAAAGTTAATAATCTTAAAATGGGCGCCGTGAACAGAACCGCCTCCGAACGGCTTGCCGTAGGCGGTAAAGGCGTTAACGTTGCGTTGGAGCTTAAAGAACTCGGCGACGACGTTACTGCTTTGGGTTTCGTTGCGGGATTTACCGGTGCGGAAATTTGCGAAGAGATTGAAAAGACGGGGCTTAAACACGAATTTATTTCCGTATCGGGGCGCAGCCGTATAAGCGTTAAAATCAAGAGTATGATGGAAACGGATATCAACGGCGCGGGCGCTCACGTTACTCAATCGGACGTCGATAAGCTTAAATCCAAACTGCGCAAGCTTTTAAAGCCTGACGATTGGGTGATTATCTGCGGAAGCGTACCCCCCTCCGTTCCCCAAAGCGTTTACGCAGACATTTTAGACGGGCTGCGGGATATAGAAAACATACACTTCGTCGTAGACGCGTGCGGAAAACTTCTGACCGAAACGCTGAGATATAAACCGTTTTTGATTAAACCCAACCTGTACGAGCTGTGCGAAATTTTTTCCACCCCCGTTACTCTGGACACAAAACAGATTGCCGCATACGCGCGCAAATTGCAGGAACGCGGAGCAAGAAACGTTATCGTTTCACTCGGTTCGAGCGGTGCTGT
Organism: uncultured Clostridia bacterium; assembly: GCA_964468955.1. GTDB lineage: Bacteria > Bacillota > Clostridia > Christensenellales > Borkfalkiaceae > Coproplasma. The sequence goes on from CAYXXB010000004.1 coordinate 40,293, forward strand.
TATGGTTTCCGAAACGCATCAGAATATGTACGTGAGGGCGGCGAGAGGTCAACTTGTTAATTCGGTTGGCGCGGGCGACTGTATGGTCGCGGGATTCATTCACGAATACCTTAAAACGGGCAACTACTTCAAGTCGCTTAACTTTGCAACCGCAGCGGGAAGCGCGTGCGCATTCACGGAAAGCATTGCAACAAAAGAACAGATAGACTACGTTGAAAGCCTGATGCTGTAGAGAGAAAAAACATGAGATATATTTCAATCAGATATTACTTTTTGCGCTCTAAAATTCTATCGATTTTTTTCTTCTTAAGTTTAATTTTTTCTCAATTGTTTTATTTGACTTGGTACAAAGAAAGTGACTTCGTTTGGCTTTGGCCTTACCTGAGTGCCGTTGTATTCAGTTTGCTATTTCTTTGGCTATGCCGCTTCGAGATGAGAACTATTACAAAAAGCGAGCAAAGATTTTTGGGCTATAAAGGCTATATACTCTTCTATACAAAATTACTATTTTTATTTATATTTACAGCCGTATCGCTAATTATATCTGAAAAATATAAGGATGCCTATTCCGTACCGGAAGATTTAATAGCAACGTACTTGATAATAATGATTGCTTGTTCGGTTGTCTATTTCATAATTTATGTTACTTTTTTATTAATTAACAGACATATGTTACCTTGCCTAAGTCTTATTGTTTGTATTCTGCCTGATGTAGGTTTATTACTTTTGTTTTTAATGTTTAAAATCGATAAAGTATACGATATACTTACGATAGATTATCACAAAAAAGTTAAAGATTGGAAAACAGCAGGTTCTATAAACTAACGTACACCTCCCTTACGGGAGGTTTTTTGTTGGAATTTATTTACCTTTCAAACGTTTGCATACAGGCGGGGAATGAGGTATAATTTAAGTATGATAGTTTTTGTAATTGCTATGGAAAGCGAGGCTAAGCCCGTAATAGACAATATGACGGAAATACAATTTTCCGAAATATACGGAAGAAAGATTGTCAAAGGCAAGCTTTGCGGGGAAAAATGTGCAATCGTTATTTGCGGCGTTGGCAAAGTGAACGCGGCGGCGGGAACGCAGTACGCGATAGATTGTCTTGGCGCGGATAAAATAATAAACATAGGCGTTGCGGGCGGATTGAACGGAAGCCTTGAAGTAGCGCATATTTACGGCATATCTCACGCAGTTCAGTACGATTTCGATTTGGTGCAGTTGAACAATACGCAAATAGGCACTCTGAACGAATACGATACCCCCTACCTTCCCCTTTGTACGCGCAATCTGTACCCGTTGAAAAAGCTTGCGACGGGCGACAGATTCAACGACGATATTAAAGATTATAAACTGCTTACCGAAGTAATTAAAGCGGATATACGCGATATGGAAGGCGGTGCAATTGCGCACGTGTGCAAACACGCGGGCATACCCTGCTACTCTTTTAAAGCAATATCAGACGTGGCGGGAAGCGGTTCTACCACCAAGCAGTTTTTACACAATCTGCAAGCCTGCACGGTAAAACTTAATAACGAAATTAAAACTATTTTCGAAGCCGTAAACACCTACGAATAATAAGGAGCATAAGCATATGATAGCACTCGGCGGAGGCTGGGACGAAGCGCTTGCGCCGCTGTTTGCGGACGAGCGATACAAAAAAATACGCGAATTTTTGAAGAGCGAATACTCCACGCGCGTTATATATCCCGATATGTACGATTTGTACAACTGTTTTCGTTACACGCCGCTGAACAACGTTAAAGCGGTAATTTTGGGGCAGGATCCTTATCACGAACCCAATCAGGCGCACGGGCTGTGTTTTTCGGTGCGCAAAGGCATTCCCCTTCCCCCTTCCTTAAAAAATATTTACAAGGAAATAGAAGACGATTTGGGAATCAGAGAACCTAACTGCGGGGATTTGACCAAGTGGGCTATGCAGGGCGTGCTTTTGCTGAATACC
>CAYXXB010000005.1:0-6868 GCA_964468955.1 uncultured Clostridia bacterium
ACGCCGCAGTTGCGGAGCGCTATACGCATCTGATGCTTATAGAAAGGAATTTCGGAGAAAGGCATAACCTCGCCGTTTTCCGCAACCGTACCCGCATAGAGCAGTTCCTTTACGATTTCACCGCCCTTTACAAGGTGCTTTTCGGCAACCGTCTTAGCGTGTTCGGGGGTCATCTGCGAATAGAATGCACCCTCGGGATAAACTATCATTATAGGACCGAGCGCGCACAAGCCGAAGCAGCCCGTCTTTACGATTAAAACGTCGTCGATGCCGAGTTCTTTAAAGCTCGTTTCCAACTGCTCGATAACCTGCAATGAATGTGAGGAAGTACAGCCGGTACCTCCGCAAACGAGAACCTGCTTTCTATACCCTGTGTTTTTGGAAAGCTCTTCAGCCTGTTCCCTTATTATTCTTCTTACTTTTATGAGGTCGGCTTTTGCCGCCGCCCTCTCTTCCAACTGTTCACAAGTCATATTCACTCCACCTTAATCCCTGTATTTTGCAAGTATGTCGGCAACGTCGTTTGCCGTAAGTTTGCCGTAGACCTCTTCATCCACCATCATTACGGGCGCAAGTCCGCATGCGCCTACGCAACGGCAAGAGTCGAGAGAAAACATTCTGTCGGGCGTACATTCTCCGCAGGAAATGTGGAGTTCCTTTTCCACTTCCGCCAGGATTTTGTCCGCACCCTTAACGTAGCAAGCCGTACCGAGACAAACGCTGATGCGGTGCTTGCCCTTGGGGTTGAGCGAAAATCTGGAATAGAACGTCGCTACGCCGTAAACTTCCGCAAGGGGAATATTGAGTTCCTCCGCAATCATAGTCTGCACTTCGCTGGGAAGGTAGCCGTAAATTTCCTGCGCTTCGTGCAAAACGGGCATAAGACAGCCGCGTTCGCCGCGGTGTTTTTCAATAGCCGCGCGCAGTGCTTCTTCCTGTTCCTTTGTGCCTTCGAAAGACATATTAGACATATAAACACTCCTTATATTTAATTCACGGCATAATCTGCAAACAAAATAGTTGCCGTGAGCTGTTTCCGTTGTAAAATACCGCGGCAAAATACCGCCGTAATTTGTTATATTGTATCATATTTATTTGCTGGGTGCAATCGTTTTGTCGGGATTAGTCGTAATTTGTAAAAACATTACTAATAAGGTAAAAACTATATAATTCCGTTTAACCTACCCGATTTCAGATAGCTGTAAATTTCCCCGTCTGAATTTATTATGCAGTGGTCGAAAAACTTCACGCCGCACATATTGCAAAGCAGTGCGATTTTACGAGTTATTCCGTCGTCGGAAAGGGACGGATTACAAGTGCAGTTAACGTGGTTGTGCGCTATATACAGTCCGTACGGCTTATAATTTGTAAGTAACGAAAGAAATTCGTCCGTCTGCAATTCCACTTTGTCGGCGCTGCCCGAAGTGAACTGCTTTGAGAACAGAATTTTACCGCGTGCGTTTACAAGATAGAACTGCGCGTATTCGTTGTCTTTTCCTTTGAAAACGGATTTCATAAGTTTATGAAATCCTTCCGCACTCTTGATTTCCGTTACGCTGTTTTCGGCTTTGAGATTAACAATCGAGCCGAGCGTTTTAAGATACAGCGCAACGCTTTCGCTAACGCCGTCCACTGCCGTTATTTCGTCCGCATCGGCGGAAATAATTGCGTTTACACTCGGAAATCGGGAAAGAAGCTTGTCCGCAACCGCGCCCATATCTTTTCCGCCGTATGCGTTGGAAAGCAAAATATTCAGAATATCGCGTTCGTACAAAACGCCTCCGCTTTCAAGCTTATCTATAAATCCGCTTCTGAACGATTTTTCCATACGCCAGAATTTTACATTATATTACTTTTTTCGTCAAATATTTTTGCGGTGATAAAAAGAAACCCGCACGCAGTAAAAACCGCGTGCGGGTATTCGTTTGGGCGTTTAACGCTTTTAGTTTGCTATTAAGCTATGGGTGAAAGAACTACGTAGCAAAGCCATGCTTCTTTTTCACCCTTAGATATCGTATGGCTACCTGCTTTAAGTTCAAATTCGATAACACCGTTCGATGCCGTATATTTCGTACCGTCAACAGAAATAATCTGACTGCCGCCGCTGTGAAGATAAATTGTTATCTTCATATCTGTTGCGGTATTGAAAGTAACCGTCGTGTCCTGCTGCATTTTAAGAGGGCAACTGTATTCAACTCCGTTATAGGTGAAAGTGTCGCTCGTGCCTTTGTAACCCGAACCGTTTACCGTGAAGCCCGCGTCGGATGCAAGATTTGTCTTGTTCTTATCGAAGATAGCATACTTGCTTTCGCTTGCAAGCTTGGTTATTACAGCTTCCGCGTCCGTAAGTTTGGTTATGTCGCCGACTTTTTCTTTACCTGCCGCGTCAAGCGCGTCGTAAGCCTTACGAGCCGCCGAAACTTTCGCGCTGTCCGCAAGTGTTACGCTCGCCTTTTCGGGAAGCTCCGCAATCATATCCCTTACGTCGTAAGGTTTAAGTGCGTTCTGGAGAGCGGTTATGCCATCAGTTACCTTGCTGTAATTCTTAACTTCGTCTTTCTGTTCTTCGTCAAGGTCCGTGTACATAATTCTTACTGCATCGTAAGCTTCCAACAAATCTCTCATTTGCTGTTCGGTCATATTCGCTGAAAGCGTACCGAGACTGTCTATCTGATTTTGCAAGCCCGCAACTTCGAAAGACTTATAAGCTTCTTCCGCTTCGGTAAGCGTTGTGTAATTGGTAACAAGCTTTTTCTGTTCCGCCGTAAGCTTGTCGTATGCCGTGCGCGCTTTGGTAATCAATACACCCTTGGTCGCGTCCACCTCTCCGATAGCGTTTATAGCTTCGATTACGGGAGCAACCGCAAATCCGTTATACTTGTTAACAGCCTCGGTGAGAGTTGCCGCATTGGTAACTTTTGCCTTTAACGCGGCGCTTAATGCGTTGTAAGCCGTCTGAGCCGCATTTATCTTGTTCTTGCAATCTTCCGTGTAAACGACTTCACCTATCGCGTTAATGAAGTCTATAACGTCCTGAACCTTTTCGTCGTCGGTCACGCCGCTCTTGAACGAAAGCGTAGAAATCTTACCTTCCTTAGCCTTTTCGCTGCTCGTAATCAAATACGTGCCTGCGGGAATAGTTCCAGTATACGAGCCGCTTGCTATCCAATAGCCGTCTTCGCGAACGAGTTCGATTGCTTCACCCGAAAGAGTTATATCCGCTCTTGAAGCAAGAGTGAACGTTGCAAGAGGTCCGCCCTTTCCGCCCTTTGCCACGCCGGAGCTGTTCTTTGCGGTTACGAACTTAACGCCGTCTACCGTGCCGCCGACTGCAGCCTTGGTAACGTCTATCGTCAAGCCGCTGCCGATATCGAGAGCCGCCGCGGGTTTATCCTTATCCGCAACCATGCTCGTATTTATTTCGTAGTTGTGCTTCTGTACGCCCGCGAACAACAGACATTCTTTTCTTGCCGTTACGGAATCGGTTACGTAAGCGTCCGTCTTCTTAGCCGACGCGTCGTAGTAGAACAGGTTGGGGTTAGTATCGAAAGACGAATAGCTCGTACCGTCGTATGCACAGTTACTTGAAACCGCCGTATCTCTCGTACTCGTGTTATTGATCGTATTTGTACCGGTGCAAGCGTAATAAGTATTGCCCCAGCCCTTAGCAACGCCGCCGGTCTTATCTGTAACGTTTTTACAACCGTCGTAGTAGTTGCCTTCCGAGAAGATATAGCAATTTGCCCTGAGCGAATGGACGTAACTGAGTCCAACGCTTACCCACGAATAAGGCGAAGTCTTTTCCTCGGCGTTGCCGTATACGTAGTTGTTATAGAAGTGAACGTTTGCCTGTCTTGTAAGGGGGATACGCGAACCGCACTGCCACCATACGTTGTGGTGATAGGTCATATTGTACTGCAACGAGCTGTCCGAAGAACCGACGAGGTTGGTCTTATGGCAGTACTCAAACCAGTTATACGAAGCCGTGAAATACTGACCGCGCTTAAAGTCGCAGCTTCCGTCGCCTTCTTTCTTATCGCTTTCCGCAGGGTTAGCGCAATGACCGGGCTGGAAAGTATTGTGGTGTATCCAGCATCTTTCAACACCTGCGGTAATTTTGCCGCCTGACTGCTGACCTTCCATACCGATAGCGTCCTCGGGATATTCGCTGAAAGTAAGATTTCTTACCTCGAAGCTCTTGCCCTGACCATTGACTGCATCCGTACCGGCAATAAAGTGGAAGCCCCAGCCTTTGATTACAGCGTCCTCGCCGACGCCTTCCAAGGTTACGTTTTTAAGGTTCTTTAAACGAGCCATACCGCCGTTATCACCGGCAATACCACCCTGATCCCAACCGTTATATTCGCTTACGCCCTCGGGTGCGTTAACGGTTCCGATAAATCTTACGACTATAGGTCTGTCTACCGACTTAAAGCCGAGCTTGCCGCCGTTTGCCTTATCGTAAGTATTGCTGGGACGGTGTCCCGATTTGCTGCTCGCTTCGTTGTTAGAAGTGTACTGGTTGTTGTTGAGCCACCAACCGATACCGCTTGCATTCTTTCCGCCCCAATCCTTACCCTGTCCGCTGTAAGGAATCTTGAACATATTGACGTCAGAGTTTGCCGCACAGATTTCGTCCATAACCGTGTCTTTGTTTGCATCGGTTACGTAGATGACGAGCGCGTTATCTTTAAGAGTGCCGTCGTTGTTGTATGCGCCTACGCCTTCATTATACTTGAAATGAGCGTAGCCCGAACGGTCGTATGCGGAAACCTTAGCGCTTTCCGTAAGTTCTTTACCGCCGCTGGTTGTAATCTTGAATTCGTACGTTTCGTTCTGCTTCAAACCGAGAATATCTACGCGGGCGGTATCCTTATCTGCCTGACGGATAAGCTCTTTGTCAACAGCGGTATAAGAAGCCGCACCTTTAATTCTGTATTCTACGGTCGTATTCTTTATATTGTTTTCATCCCACTCTATCGCCGCGGATTCGTTAGCCACGTAGAAGTGTGAAATAGCTGCGTTTGTTATGGGGGGAGTTACCACGGGAGGATCGTATTCGCCGGGTTCGGTAGGAGTTGAAGGGGGATCTACGGGGTCTTCACCTTCTTCCCAAACAGCGTAAAGCGTTAAATTTCCCGTTATAGGCGTATCGAAGTCGAATATCGCACCGTTAACCGAACCGACCGCCCACTTAACGGTATAGCCTTCCTTAATTACACCCGTGGGCTTTAATACCTTGCCGCCCTCTTTGGCCGTCTGTTCATCGACTTCTTTACCTTCGCTGATAAACGTTACCTTATACATGGTAATTACTTCACCTACGGTGACAACGCACTGCGCCGTTTTGCCGTTGGGAGCCATTACGGTAATGGTTGTCGTTCCCTTAGCCTTAGCGGTTACCTTACCAGTCGCATCTACCGTCGCAACGCTTTCGTTGCTTGAAGACCAAACAAGCTTTTTATTGGTTGCATTTTCTGGAGTTACCGTCGCCGTTATCGTTTCGGTACCGCCGATTGTTTCAATTCTCGTTTCGTATTTATCTAGTGTTATACCCGCAACGTTTACCACGCTGCCGCCCGTAGGCGTACCGCAGATAATAACGTTGTCGATAGTGAGAACTCTTGCGCCCGAATTACCGCTTACCAAATATATATCGCTTAGAGTATCAACGCCCAAATCGTAATCGCTTACAAAGGTTTGACCGTTTATTAATAAAGTCGCTTTATAGTTGCCGGTGCTATCCTTTACAAAGGTATACCTGACTTTATATAAACCGTTATCGGCAGGTTTTACGGTAAATCCTGCGGGGTCGGACAACGTTGCAGGGTCGGCATTTTCTTTACCGTTGACGGTTACGTTGGCGTTGCCCTTTCTTATTTCGAATTTAGACTTATCTTCGCTTACGCGTACGGATAAAATTTTTGCACCCGCGCTGCGTATCTGAACGATATCCCACTTGCCGCCGTTTGCGGAAGGCGAGAATTCGAAATAGCCTTCCAACTTACCTTCGAGATTTGCAAGGTTAATGCTTATGCCTTTGTTGCTCTTGGAACTTATTGTTTGCTTATATCCGTTTGCCGTTGCGGAAACGTAGTCCTGATCGTTTTTAACTTCCGAGAACAGACCGTAGCTTGAAGTTTCGGTTAAAGCGTCGAGCTTATCGCCGACTGCGTTCTTTGCGATATTTACGCTTACGATATTTTCAAACGCGTTGGTGAAATCGGGAAGGGTTACGTCGGTTGTGCCGTAAGCGGAAATCTCAACTCCGCCGACATCCTCGGTACCGAACGAGCTTACTTTACCGTTTGCAAACGTTATGTAAGCTTTGCCTATCGAATACTTGCCCGTATCCTTATCGTAAGTAACCTGCGAGTAATCCGCGTTTGCGTATGCGTTAAGCGCATCGGACATTCCTCCTGTTGCATACTCCTTGAATTGAGCCGCGTTTTCCAATTCCCTCGAATCGGTTTCCTTTCCCCACGCGCCTTCTACCATCAAAGGATTATAATTGATAACTTTACCGCTATCGTTATCGTAAACCCAATAGCTACCGTCGGCTAAAGCGCAAGCGTTCTTTGCAGTATCGATTTTTAAACTTAAATTATCGAATTTATAGGTGAAGTTAGTTGCCGCCAAGGTTGCTTCAATCGCCGCCTTGAAGTCGGCTTCGCTCATTTTGTCGTCGGTTACGGGATCTTCGCCGCTGCTCTGCCCGCCCGTTACGGTTATAGTAACCTGACCCGAAACGTTGTTGGAAGTTTTAGCCGTAATTGTAACGGAACCCGCTTTTACCGCAGTTACCTTGCCGTCTGTGGATACCGTAGCGATTGAATTATCGCTTGAGGACCACGTCAGAGCTTTGTCG
>CAYXXB010000005.1:6968-10554 GCA_964468955.1 uncultured Clostridia bacterium
TTGCGCTTACGGTCGTTGATGCGCCGACGGCTATAGTTGTTGACTGAGCGGTAAGCTTTACTTCCGTTACCGCAACGTCGCCGCTGCTCTGTCCGCCCGTTACGGTTATAGTAACTTGACCCGAAACGTTGTTGGAAGTTTTAGCCGTAATTGTAACAGAACCCGCTTTTACCGCAGTTACAACGCCGGTTGTGGATACCGTAGCGATTGAATTATCGCTTGAGGACCACGTCAGAGCTTTGTCGGTAGCGTTGTCAGGCGAAACGGTTGCGCTTACGGTCGTTGATGCGCCGACGGCTATAGTTGTTGACTGAGCGGTAAGTTTTACTTCCGTTACCGCAACGTCGGGATTATCGTCGCCGCCCTGTCCGTCCGTTACCGTTATGGTAAACTGACCTGCAATATTGTTGGAAGCGGTAGCCGTAATCGTAACGACGCCTGATTTTATAGCAGTTACCAAACCGCCCGTAGATACCGTTGCGATAGCATCGTCGCTTGAGGACCACGTCAAATCCTTATTGGTTGCGTCCGTCGGTAAAACAGACGAAATGATAGGCATTGTTGCGCCAACGGTCATTTTGTTGGATTGAGCAGTGAGCCTTACTTCGGTTACGTAAACATCAAGCCCGCCCTGTTCAAACTCGTTTTTGTTGTCCTCGTTAGGCTTTTTTGTACAGCTTGAAACGAGGAATGTGCCGAACGTCATTGCACCAGCAAGCGCAAATACGGACAGCAGTTTTGTCCATTTTTTCATATATTTTCCTCCCATATTATCAAAAGCAACCGTTGCCGCCGCAAGTTTTACATTGTAGTTTTGTCGATATTACCTTTTATAATTGATTCAATTTTTATTTTATCACTTTTAATTGTCATAGTCAATGCAAAATGAAAGAATTATACGAAAAATGTTGCGTGGTAACATTTACTACCAATCTATTCCGTAAGCAAAAAATATATTACGGTTTGCAAAGCATAAGCGGGGAGCGCCAAAGCGCACCCCGCTCAATATATCGGATTTATTCTATAACAATATTTACCGAGTTAATACTCGTATGTTTGCCGTCGGTACCGCAAGTAAATCTTACGGAGGCAAATGCTGCAGCAGATTGGAAAACATTGCTTGCAAAAGTATATTCGCCAATCACTTTCTTTGCCGTCGTCGTACCTTTTAAAGTACCTACCACCTTACCGTTTGCGTCCAAAAACTCTATCAACAGCAATTCGCTTGCACCGCTGGTAGACGTCGTAAATCCTGTTACGCTTACGGTGGCCTTTTTACCCGAAGCGTTCAGAGTTAAATATTTTCCCGCCTGAATCTTTAACGATAAGTGCGATGCGTCGGTATCGTTTGTCTCTCCGTCGGAAAGTTTCGGGAAGTTGGTATCTATGATGTCCGTTGACCAAACGTCGGCGTTCGTACCGTTATAAGAATAATTGTAGGTAATCTTTTCCCCGCTTTCCGTATCGCCCGTGTTACCGCCCGTCGTTCCTCCGGTAGTACCGCCTGAGGTCGTTCCTCCGCTGACGGTGCCGCTTCCGCGTTTCTGAACGCCCGCAACCTTTGGTATCTCAGTTTTTACCTGCACTGCAGTAAGCATTTCGGTTACGTCCGACTTGCCGTCCTTATAGTAGAACACTGAAGAATTAGTATCGAAATCCTGACTGAACTTATTCTCGTTCTTTACAGTCGCAGTTCTGTCTGACACCTCGTAAAGATAACTGTTCTTTGCGGGTGATTTTTTATTGAACACGTTGCCTAAAAGCTTTGCCGCGCCTATTCCGTAAGTCTCGTCGCGGGCTTCGATTACGATGGGGTTGTTCGCATTTTCGAAATAGCAATTTTCAATAAATGCGTATGCGCCCGCACGGAGCGACATATTCGTACCCGTCGTATTGTAATAATAGTTATTGTACATATGCATATTAGCCTGTCTTGCAAGAGGCAAACGGCTGTTGCAATGGTTGTAATAATTGTGGTGGAAGGTTATATTCGCCGTAGTCTGTTTGTTGTCGCCGCCGATAAGACCCGTCTTGTGGTTATCGTGATAAACGTTGTGCGAAATAGTTACGTTCGAAAGTCCTTTAAAGTCGGTCGCGCCGTCGCCTTCGTGTTTATCCTGTTCTTTACATACGTCCCAGTAATTTATGCCCTGTTCGAAAGTGTTGTGATGAATCCAGAAATTTTTATGTTTAAATCCGCTCAAACCCGACACGCTCGTATCTCCGCCCTCAAAAGAGCAAGCGTCTTCCGTGTAGTCCTCGAAAGTGATATTTCGAACTTCTATTGAATCACAATTTTTCCAAGTCATGCCCCACTGGAATATACGCGCGTCCTCGCCTATTCCTTCTACGGTTACGTTTTTAACGTTTTGAATTGCGCAGTCGTTCCAGCAGCTGTCGTATTCGTTTTTACCGCTATTCCAACTAATTTTACTGTTTAACCCCTTTAACTCAGTATATACCGAAGTATCCAACTCGTTGTAACCGCCCGAAATCAAATCAGCTTGGTTCCAACTCTTCTTTCCAAGGTCCTTGCCGTTTGCACCGATTATAACTTCGGGGTTGAGATTTCCTTTCGAATCCGTGTTCGATGAAGTTTTAGTATACGTTACTTTGCCTTTTTTCCACGTTGCCGCGCCGACCGTGCCGATTATGCGGACGACGAGCGGAGTGCTTGTTCCTGCGTTCTGTAAAATGCTGACTATACCTGTGTATTCCTTGCCGTTAACAGTAGCCTTGACGGTGTTCTTTGTCGCCTCGGTTACGTATACTACGACCGCGCCGCTCTTTAACGTGCCGTCGTCCTTGTATGCGCCCACGCCGTCGGACTTTCCAAAATGAGCGTAACCCGACCTGTCGTATTTAGAAATGTCAACACCTGATTTAACGTAGCTATTGCCTGCGGAAGTGGTTATCTTGAAGTCGTATTTAACTCCGCCCGCAAGCCCTACTATATCAACGCGGACTTTACCGCTTCCGATATCGCGGATAAGCTGCTTATCAACCGTAACGTAACTGCTTTCGGAAGATTTTTTGTATTCGACTTTCGCGTTTGCCGCGTTGCTTTCCGTCCATTCGAACGCCGCGCACTCGTTACCCGCATATGAATACGTTATGGGCGTATTATCATCGGGAGGAGTTACGGGTGTCTGGGTTTGGTTTTTCTCCCAAACCGCGTACAAAGTGAGATTTTTGTCCACCGGCTCGTCGAAGCTGTATACAGCGCCGCTTACGGAACCTACTGCCCAACCTTTAAGGGTATAGCCCTCCTTAGTTACGCCCTTGGGTTCTTTAACCTTACCGCCTTCTTCTACCTGCTCGGTTAAATCGGTTAAAGTTTCACCGTCGCTGATAAACATTACCGTATATTTGAGCTTGGGTTGTTCGCTTTCCACGGTGCGGATATGTCCGCAAAGGTTACAGGTCGTATCCTTATCATTATCGTATACATGCGCTTCCGTCACGTTTATATCCGCACAGCCCTTACATGTCTTTTTGTGGCTTGTTGCGTTTAAATCCTCGTATTTGTATGTATGAGATGTGTGTGGAGGTATTACGGGAGTTTCGCTTTCAACCTTACGCGTAT
>CAYXXB010000005.1:10654-37303 GCA_964468955.1 uncultured Clostridia bacterium
GTCCGCAAAGGTTGCAGGTCGTGTCTTTATCGTTATCGTAATCGTGCGCTTCCGTCACGTTTATATCCGCACAGCCCTTACATGTCTTTTTATGGCTTGTTGCGTTTAAATCCTCGTATTTGTATGTATGAGACGTGTGTGGAGGTATTACGGGAGTTTCGCTTTCAACCTTACGCGTATGTCCGCAAAGGTTGCAGGTCGTGTCTTTATCGTTATCGTAATCGTGCGCTTCCGTAACATTTATGTCTGCACAGCCTTTACATGTCTTTTTATGGCTTGTTGAATTTAAGTCCTCGTATTTGTATGTATGTGTATGTTCGGGCGGTTGCGTTGTTTGCTTCGCCGTCCACTTTGCATAAAGCGTTGTATTTCCTTCGAACGTTTTAGTTGCGAAATCCACCGCCGTGCCGGTGCAGTCTTCATTTTCGAACCAACCGCCGAAATCGTAACCGCTGTCGGTAGGGTCGGCAGGCTTAACCGCTTTTCCGTCAACTATCTCGGAAGGTTGGGGTGAGTTACTGCCGTGTCCGTTCAGATTGAACATAACCCAAGTGCCGCCCGGAGGAGGCACAAGATCGTTAACCGTAACCTTGCAGGTTGCGCTTTTGCCGTTGCCCGACTTTACGGTAACCGTCGCATTGCCGGCGCCGACCGCCGTAACGACGCCGTCCTTAACGTCCGCCACGTCGCCGTTATCACAAAACCAAGCGACGGACTTATCCGTAGCGTTCGAAGGGGCTATGTTATAAAGCAGGGTAACGCTTTCACCCTCCGTAAGAGTTATTTCGGTATCTGAAAGAGTAACAGACGTAACCGCAACCTTATTATCGCCGCCGTTGCCGCCCGTGCTGCCGTTCGGCGTGTTGGGAGTATTTGTCTTATCACAGCCCGCAAAAGCCGCGATAAGCATTGCCGCAACACAAATAATTATAAAAATGAATAAGGATTTTTTCTTCATTTCTTACCTCTACCGCATTAAAATTGTTAGCGGTTACAATTTTTTGTTAACTGGTGACATTATTATATCATACAAAAAAATTAAAGCAATTATTTTACCGAAAAATTTTTATGCCCGATATCAATATAGAATATGCGCCGCCGAAAAATTCGCATTTTTCGGCGGCGCTTTTATAAACAATATTAAATTTCTATAAGATAGCCCTTTTCTCTCAGCTTGTTTTCGATCTCGTCGAGGGTCTGTTCACTGTCGGCGGAAATCGTATGGTAGTGATAGCCGTCGGTAACGCTCATAAGCGGTTTGGAAGCGCCCGCCACAAGAGAGCGGTGAAGCTCCTCCACGTTGGTCATAGTAACCAGATTTAAAGCGGCGGAAATTCTTCCGTATATCCTATGATTAACGAAAATATTCTCCACCCTGCCGCCGAGAGAAATAATAATCTCCCCTTCGTCGGCAAGTTCGTCGAGAGTGTGTCTGCATTTAATAACCCTTTCCGCACGGTTGACTGCGTCCACCATATAGCCGCGGCTGGTGGATATCACCTCGTTGCCCTCGGCGCGCAGAATAGCGATATCCTGCACGATAACCTGGCGGGAAACGCCGAACTTAGCGCTCAACGCGCAAGCGGACACGGGTTGAGAGGAACTGCCCAAAAAAGAAAGTATTTCACTGCGCCTTTCGTTCGCTTTCATTATACCTCCTTTTCGGGTCTGAGTTCTTTCAACGACAAATCGAGAATGGGCGCGGAATGGGTGAGCGCCCCCGAAGATACGAAATCGACCCCCGTTTGTTTTATATTAGCAATATTTTCAAGCGTTACGTTTCCGCTGCACTCGGTAAGAGCCTTGCCGCCAATCATTTCCACGGCTTTTTTCATTTCGTCCACGGACATATTGTCGAGCATTATGATATCCGCGCCCGCTTCCAGCGCTTCCTTGCACATCTGCAAGTTTTCAACCTCGACTTCGATTTTTCTTACGAACGGAGCGTACTCCCTCGCCATTTCCACGGCCTTTTTTACGCCGCCTGCCGCACCGATGTGGTTATCCTTTAAAAGTACTCCGTCCGAAAGGTTGTAACGGTGGTTGTTGCCCCCGCCAACGCGCACTGCGTACTTTTCGAAAACGCGCATATTCGGCGTCGTTTTTCTCGTGTCGAGAAGACGCGTTTTACAGCCCTTGAGCATATCCGCAACGCTTCTGGTATAAGTTGCTATACCGCTCATTCTCTGCAGATAATTGAGCGCCACCCTTTCGCCAGACAACAGAACGCGGATATCGCCCGAAACGATTGCAAGCTGCTGACCTTTCTTGACTGCATCGCCGTCTTTTACGAAAATTTCAACCGATGTTTTTTCATCCAGAAGTTTGAACACGCGCTCGAACACGTTGAGACCGCATATTACGCCGTCTTGCTTGCAGATAAGTTTTACCCTGCCTTTTTTGTATTCGCGCATAACCGAATTTGTGGTTACGTCCTCGTTGCCGATGTCTTCCTCCAACGCCTGCTGGATAAGTCTGTCCATAATAAGTTTTTCGGTTAAATAGTCGTTCATTTGCGCATCTCCTTGAATTTTTCGTTTACGTCCAAGCCGCTGTTTGCAAGCTCGACGGCTAAGTTTACGTCATTAATATATTGTTTTAAAAGTTTTTCGGGCTGAACGTATTTGTCTTTATTCAACGCCGCCGCGGCTTGCTCCGCTTTACCCTGTTCGACGGGGGATATATTCGTTTTAATGTCCTCGGCAGCCCGCTTTGCAAACAGCAAGCTTTCAAGCAGAGAGTTAGAAGCAAGTCTGTTTTTTCCGTGTACGCCGTTACAGCACGTTTCGCCCACCGCATACAGCCTCGGCATCGTAGTTTCGCCGTGCAGTCCGCTGCGTATTCCGCCCATAAAATAATGAATTGCAGGCACGACGGGTATGCATTGCGTGAACACGTCGTAGCCCTCTTCCGCACACTTTTTCACGATTTGGGGGAAGTGGGAAATTATTTCGTCCTTGGGTACGGGGCGCATATCCAGCCACACAAAATCCGTGCCGTCCTTTTTCATCTGTTCGAGTACCGCGTTCTTAACCACGTCGCGGGGTTGAAGCTCGTCTGTGAACCGCTTAAAATTTTTGTCCAACAAGTGAGCGCCTTCACCCCTTACAGATTCGGATATCAAAAATCTTCTGCCCCGCTTTTTACTGTACAGCGTCGTGGGGTGAATCTGAATATAATTAATGTTATCGACGGCGACCCCGTGGGCAAGACATATCGCCAAAGCGTCGCCGGTCAGCACTCCGAAATTGGTCGTGTTGCCGAACGCGCCGCCTATGCCGCCCGTAGCGAGAACCGTGCTGTCCGCAAACACGGTCTTGACCGCTTTTTCGGCGTTGTCGTAAACGACCAACCCAAAGCACTCTCCGCCGCTTTCAATAATATCGAGCATAGTGACGTTGGGTACAACCTGAATGTTTATCCGCTTTTTTACTTCCTTCATCAGGTGCGAAGTTATTTCCTTGCCCGTGCAATCTTTGTGGTAGCAAATCCTCGGCTTTGAATGACCGCCTTCCAGCGTATACGCGAGAGAGCCGTCCTCTTCTCTTTCGAACCGAACGCCAAGAGATATAAGGTCGGAAATAATCTCCTGCGAACCGCGAATCATCGCTTCCACCGCGGCGGGATTGTTTTCGTAATGACCCGCTTTCATCGTGTCCTCGAAATAACCGTCGTAATCGCCGTCGTTTCTCAGCCTGCAGATACCGCCCTGAGCAAGATAGCTGTCGCTCTGTTTAGGACTGCGTTTACAAATTATAAGCACGGATTTTTCGCTCGGAAGATTGAGGGCGCAGTTCAGACCCGCAACACCCGCGCCTACTATGACCGCGTCGTATTTTTTCTTTAATAAAGCCATATAATTATCGCCTTGAAAAATGATAACCGCTTTAACGGTTTCAAAGAGTATACACCTAAACTTTACACCTGTCAAGTCATATGTAAAGTTTTTGCCGTTTTTGAAAAACGCAATTACAAAATTCGTAATCGACATTATAAGTCAATTTTATACGTGATAGGACGGGCGGCGGAAAAATATATTAAAGCGTAAAGGAGATTGATTAAAATGAATATTTCTGAATTATACGGCAAAACCATTACAGAGGGAAACGGCAAAAGAAAAGGGTATATTATCGGCGTAAACTGCCATAAAAACGTGATTGAAGGGCTTATATGTTGCGACGAAAGCGAAAAAACGTTCTATGTTGCTGGAGGCGACGTTACGGATCTTTGCGATGAAACGCGCTTTTTAAAGACTGAAAAAGCGCAAAAAAACACCGCTTCCCTTAGGCTCGGAAAAGCGGTGTATTCGGCTGACGGAAAGTTTATCGGTCACCTTGAAGACTGTATTTTAAGCGGTCTGAAAATCACCCACGCGATAGTCGGCGGAAAGAAAATTCCGTTTAACAACCTTATCTTAGGCGACGTATGCATAGTAAGAAACAAAACGAAAAGCGCAGATTTCAGTGCGGAGCTTGCGGCAAAAAATATGTTCATTCAAGCCGTCTGCGCCGACGGCAACGGAACGGCGGAATAAACTAAACGTCGTACTTTGCCATAAGCTTTAACAGTGCGTTGAAGGATTCGTTAAGCGCTTCGCCGTCCTGCGGGGTCAGCTCGCCTTTAACCTTTAACACGGTAAGAGCAGTCTTGATTTTTTCAAGCTCCTGCCTGTCCCCTCTTCCAAGCGTTTTTAAAAGAAGCTTATCGGAAATGGAGAGCGCGTGGTCAAGCCTTACCACGCTTTGCGCGGCGGGGGCGGCAACGGGTACCATATTTTTTACCGCTGGTTGAGGCATTACTACGGGAAGGGGTCTCCCCACCGTTTCCGCTTGTTTTACGGGGCGGCGGGAAATTGCGCAAAGCAAACCGTAGAGGACATACCCCGCGCACCAGAAGATTGCCGCCGCAGCTATCGCTTTGGTTGCGGAATAGCGCGTACAAAACAGAGCGAGAGTGATTGCCGTAAACGCGTTTAACAAATGGAAAAACGCACGCTTTTCCGTATATCTTATTTTTTTGGAAAATGCGCACGCTAAAAGCGTCAACGCAAATATTCCGCAAAACGCGCATAAATCGGCAAGAGCCAAAGTGTCGAATGGAATACCCGCAAGGTAATCCGTAAGCTTGTTGAAATAAATTGATATTACGTTCATACGGATTGATTATACCCCGATTAACAACGCGTTAATCGGGGTATATTGTCGAACTAACCGTATTTTTGGTGATTTTGTCCGAATTACTTTTTGCAATTTTAAATGTCTAAACTTACGGCGCTGCACCCGCGGATATTCACAATTGTAGCCGTAATATCTTTCGGGTTCAGCCTGTAAATTTTTGCAACAGCTTTCTTATAAAGCGCAAGCTGCGGAGCGTATTTGTTTTTAAGGTATCCGTCCGGACGGGAAGAATATTTATAGTCTATAATGTCGGCGGCAACCGCTTTTCCGTTTTCACGGCGGATAACAAGAAGGTCGATAGCGCCCTGAATTATTATTGTGTGCTTATCCCCTATTTGTCCGTTTTCATCGGGAGTTTCACAACGGGAAAGAGTTTGGTATTCACCCGCCGAAAGCGCGTACAAAAATTCGCGTTCGCGGTAAGTTTCCGCACCCGCAAGCAAATTAAACTGCTCCATAGAGAGTATGTTTTTCAACTGTTCGACTTCTAAAAGTTCCGCCTGTTCTTCGGTTAAAAGTCTGTCTTTCAACCAGCTTTCTATCTGAGATTTTATCCCCGCTTCATCCTTGACGGTAAAGTCGCAGAGCTGTAAAAATCTGTGATATGCAATGCCGCTTTCCACACTCGTCGCGCCCCCCGCGGCTTGTTCTTCGTCGAACATAACGGGGTGAATTTCCTCTTCGCCCGCAAGGCTTAATATCTTGGTTGCGGAGCTTTTTACGGGAAGGGAAGCGCCCGCGCCGTACAGGTTTACGCCGAACGTTTCACTCAGATTTTCGTACAATTGCTCGTCTGCGGCAAAACTTCCCAAAACCTTCGTTCCGCGCTCGTTTTGCGCGTCAAAACCCCGTTCACCCGCATATATAGGGCGGTTAACGGCGGTTTTTAGCGTTTTTTCGTCGAAAAGGTCGGCGTAACAGTCGGCAGTGAGAACGCCCGAACTATCGAACGGTTTCGTCTTGCTCGTTAGTATATACAAATTATTTTTCGCGCGCGTACACGCTACGTAGAATAGGTTTATCTCGTTCTTCAGATCTTCCGTTTCCGCACGCAGTTTGCACAGCTTCCTTAAAAGCGTACCGCCGTAAACTCTGCGCTCGCTTTCGTAATACCTCGGTGCAAATCCGAACTCCTCGTCGTACGGCATTTCACCGCGCTCGTCCCCGCCGAAACCGGCAGCAATATCAGCCAAGATTACCACGGGAAATTCAAGTCCTTTGGAAGCGTGCATTGTCATTATTTTTATGCTGTCGGAAGAAAGAGGCAACGGCGCGTTAACCTTATATCCCCCTGTTTTGAGCTTTGCAAGGAAAGCGTTTAAAGACAGTTCACCCGCAGGCGAATACGCTTCTTTTTGCAGTCTGCGCAGTGCCGAAAGCCTGTTGGCGTCAGCATATACCGCGACAAACCCGCCTTCTTTTGTAATCGCGTCTATCAGCCGTGCCGCGCCTATACCTTCGGATAGCCGTTTCAGCTTCGCCGCTTTTTCATAAAACGAGTGAAGTTTTTCGGAAACGCCGTCGTTCTTTTCCGAAGCATATTTTTCCGCACATCTTCTGAACGGGGGCGCTTCTCTGCCAACCCCGCCGAACACTCTTATCGCCGCCAACTCGTCCTCGCAAAAACCGCCGAGGGGGGATAGAAGCGACGCGGCAAGGGCAACGTCCTGCTCTGCGTTATCGAGATAGAAAAGGATGTTAAGAAGCTGTTTTATTTCCGCTCTGTCGCACACGTTCGCTTCGGTAGCGCCGTCAACGTTATAGCCTTCGGCAAGCAAAAGCCTTTCCGCTTCGGCTATGCTTTTTTTACTCTTTTTACGCGTTAATACGCATATATCCCCCTGTTGAATACGCCGTACGCATCTTTTTTCCGCGTCGTATATATCTTTTTTCAACAGCTCTTCGACAAGGTTTACGATAGCAGTACTCTCAGCGCAGGGGGGTGCGCTTTCGGGTTTTTCTTCGGTAATGGAGTACACTCCGTCCGTGCCCTCCCTCTCTTCTGCCGAGTTGTCGAACGTGCATATTTCTACCGCGCCCCGACCGTCGTTGTCTGTCAATCCACTTATCATAGCGTGGTTTTCATTAGCATAGTCGAACCCGCAAGCCGACTTAGTCATCACCTTGGAAAACAGTTCGTTGACAAGGTTTACGACCGCGTCCGAACTGCGGAAATTGTGGGGAAGAATTATACTTGCGCCCTCTGTCGCCGCTTGCTCCAACTGCGCGGCGAAGAAGTGTGAACGGCTGCCGCGGAAACCGTATATAGCCTGTTTTACGTCCCCCACCTTAAATACGTCGCCGCAAGCGACCGTGTTTATTATTGCGTCCTGAATAGGATTAACGTCCTGGTATTCGTCGACGAAAACGTAGGCGTATTTTTCGTTTATCTGTTCTTTAATATCCCTGTCAGCACTGTCATCAGAGCAGATGAGAGAATAAGCAAGGTGTTCCAAATCGCCGTAATCAAGCTTGCCTTCTTCGCGTTTAACTGCGGTATATTCCCTGTCGAACTGCAAAAGCACGTCCGCAAACGCCCTTGCGAGCTTGCCGCTTTCTTCAAACGCAACCCGCTCTTCCTCGCGCGTCTTTATATCTTTAAACAGATTATCGTACCGCTTTTTTATGCCCTTGCAAAAGTCTGCAAACCGGGCATCCTCTTCCGCGTTCTCGGGTTTAACCCTCGGTTTGGAAGTTTTGTTGAGTTTTTCGGGGCGGTCGAAAATACTCCTTTTTACCGCAACGTAATTCAGGCTGTCGTACATTTCGGAAAGTACTTTCGCATACCCCTCGCCACCCGAAGCAAACGCGAGGGTTGCGCCGAATTCGTTAACCTTGTTGGCGTAGAACAAGCACCTTTCGCCCAAAAGAAGCCCGTACTTTTCACACACCGCTTCAAAGCCCTTTGCGCAAAAAGTACGCTCTGTTTTATCCGCAATACTTTCGTAACCGGGTTCGATTCGTAGCCGGCTGTAAGCTTGCAATATAGCTTCGCGAACGGCTTGGTCGCTTCGCTTTTTTTTCAGCCTGTCGACAAGATACAAAAAGTTTTCGTCCGCTTTTATTTCGCCCTTGCCGTACAGTCTGTCGAACAGATTGTCCATTGCGCGGTTTTGCATTTCGGAAACGTCCGTGCCGTCGGCGGCAATTTCAAAAGACGCGTCCACGCCGTCAAATGCGTAAAAGTACGTTCTTACCAAACGCGCGCAGAACGAATGAATGGTGGATATATCCGCCGAATTTATCTTTCCGAGCTGAGTACGGATATTTTCGCGCTTGCGTTCGTCGGCTTCGGACAGGCGGGAGACGAGTTCCGAGCGCAGTTTTTCTTTCATCTGCGCCGCCGCTTTTTTTGTAAAGGTCACTGCGAGAACGTTGTCGAGGCTCGCCCCGTCTTCCAATATGTCGGCAAGGCGTTTTATCATTACGGTGGTTTTGCCCGCACCCGCAGACGCGGAGACGAGAACCTTGCCGCGCGCTTTTATAGCGGCTTGCTGTTCGTTAGTAAACGCCATTTACCTGCCCTCCTTATCATCTTTTGCCGAACGGACGATTTGAGCTACCTGCGAACAGTTGACCTTTTTGCCCTCCCTCTCGCCGCTCACGGAGCAGTCGTACGAGCAACAGCCGGAGAACGCGCACCGCTGGCAAACTCCGCCCGTGGGCGACGGCGCGACGTAGCCTTCAAGCATAAGCTTCGCCCCGCTGTCGGCAATGAATTGTGAATATTCGAGGAAGTCGGCAAACTCCTCTTTTTCCATAGCGCCTTCTATTTTTTTGCCGTTGAGATATGCGTCCACGTAAGCGCTTCTCTCCTTTTCGGCAACTGTATTGTCCGAAACTTTTACAACGTCGCCGCTTCCGTCCATAAAGCCTTTTAGGCAGAACGCGCCCTCGGGCTTTGACGAATATTCCACCTTTGCGGGGAAGTAATAAGCTCCCGCAGGGCGTTTACCTTCCGCCGCGGCGCGTAAGTACAGCGGAAGCTGAAGCTTTAAACCCATATAATAAGATTCCGCTTTCCCGTCGTGATAACCCGTCTTATAATCGATTACCCGCACCATATCCCCGCACGAATCCACTCTGTCTATCCTGCCGCCGACGGAAAGTCCGCTATTTAAAGGCACCGAACAGACCTTTTCCGTAGCGCTTATTTCAAACGATGAATTTTTTAACTGGTTGTACATTCCGAGGCTGATTTGCGTTGCCTCTTCCACGAGCGAAGCCGCCGTGTACTCGCCCCGACCGTCCTGCATAAGCGAATTATAAGGGGGTTTACAAAGCTTTTCGTCCGCAATTTTTTTTGCGAGGGATACGCACTCTTCACCGTTGTTTACCGTACTGAGTTTATCCGCAACTTCTTCTAAAACCGAATGTATAAAGTTGCCGCTGTCGAGGGGGCGCAGTTCGCCCTCTTTCCGCTCTTCGAGCCGCAGTCCCTGCTGCATAAAGCACTTGTAGGGGCAGGCGAAAAATGTTTCAAGCGCCGTCGGCGAAACTTTATCGCCATACAGCTTAGCACCTCCCGTAAAGCTCTTTTTGCTATCGCCGCCGCCCGAAGCCACAACGCTCAACGCTCTGGCAAAATCGCCGCCTTCTTCCGCCTTATCTTTCAACAACGCGTACACGGTTGAATTTTCCGAACTGTCGCCGCCGCTCTCCGCAATCCGTCTGAGCGCCGCCGCGGGACTTGCAAGATAGTACGGAAGATTAATTCTCTCCCCCGCAATTTTGCTTGCGAAAACGGGCGTTATAGCCCTTCCGCCTATCGTGAACAGTCTGAGGGCATAGTCTATAATTTCGCTCCTGCCGCACTCTTCGCCTCCGCTTCTTAACGGATATACGAGATATAGTCTTTTGGCAAACGCGCACACGTTGAGAGCGGTCAGCTCTCTCACGCGCCTGTTGACCTGCGAAATTTTGGGCGAAACGTTTTTAAGCCGCTCTAAAGAAGTCAGCTCGCCGTCGGTCAGAATGGAAGTATCCTGCGAAGCTTTGGGAACTGCGTCCGTCAGCCCCGCCGCAAAAATGACGTCGCTACCCGTATTTGCCGTTGCCGAAATATCGCCCACGAACACGGCGTCCTGCTTGGGCGGTATCAGCGAGATTTCCGCCGCCGCAAGTCCGCTCTTTAATATCTTGATGAACTCACGCACGCTCATCACTTCGCCTTTGGTGAGCTTTTCCGCTTCGTCCAACACTTGATTCAAAGCGCCGAACGCCCTTGCAGACATTGCCGAAACGGACGGATATTCCGAAAAGATTTTTTCTTCGGCGTCGCTTTTCAGTTTGTCTTCCACGCAAAACCGCTTTAACAGTTCACGGATAGCGGAGCAGAAATCAACCCCGTCGCCCTTTGCGGGGATGAGCCTTTTGCCGTTCAAGAATTTTTCCCGAACTGTATTCACCGCATTATATACGGCTTTCTTTGCCTCGTCGTTGTTTTTGTATAGTCCTTTGCCAAGCTCCGCGCAAACGCTTTCGTCCACAGCACGGGTTACGCCCCCGCGTGAGGAAGCCGCACGAAGAAGATAATTTATAAACAAGTCCCTTGCACTGTTTTCTATGCGGTGTTCTTCCTTTTCCCCGCCCTTGAAAAGCGGGTTGCAAACAACCGCCGTAACGCTCTGCAAACGCATACCGTCAGCCGCGCAAGCGAGATAATCGCACACAAACGAACATATTGCGTGCGAGCCGAGGGGATACCGCCTGTCCACGTAAAAGGGTATGCCGTACTCCGAAAAAATCCGCTCCAATATAGGCTGATACTTAGGCAAATCGGGCAGCATTACCGAAATTTTGTGCGGGCGCACGCCCTCTTTTTTAACGCATTTGAGTATGTGCGCCGCGATAAAAGAACACTCCTCTTCTTCGTCAACCGCCTCCGTAATGCTCACGGAATTGTCCGAAAAGCCGTATTCGTCGGCACATATATCCATATTAACCGCATTTTTCGCGTTTTTATTCAGGCTGTCGGGGTTGAAAACGTTTCGGCGCAACAGCTCGGCTTCGGGCGGGAGATTAGAAGGTAAGTATTCGGGTATAACCCTCTCGCCGAACTCTGCGGCTATACCGATAAAATCGGTTGAAGCCTCGTTCTGATAAACTCTCACGTCGCTTTTATCGCCTATAAAAATTCCGTAAGTCTGCCTTGCCGTCCGCATACACGCGCGCACGCAGTCGCGCACTGAAGCGGTGAAAGCGTTGAAGCCGAGGAACAGAACGGAAGCGCCTTTTATTCTTTCCGATGCGCAGATTGCGGGGGACAATTGGCGAAGGTATGCGTTTCTGTCAACCGCGCCGTTTTCCTTAAGGTATTCGCCGTAAGCGGAATACAGCAAAGCGATATCGTGAAGCTTGCGTTTTAAAAGTTCGCTTCCCTCGTCCACGCCCGTAATGTCCTCCGCCGAGATTTCGGAAGAATACAAAAGCGCAATCGTGTCGTACACTTCCTGAGCGGCGTTCGCCGTAGACAACCTGCGGAAAAGCGATAACTTATCCGCATTCTCTTCGATAAGCTTGCGGATAGCCATTGCCGAACCCTGACTTGTAAGCACGTTTTCTTGCTTGCCCTTTTCCACTGCGAGAAAGCGCGACAGCGTGAAAACGCTTACCGAAAACGTTCCGCCCACGGCTTCGCAAATAGCGCGTTCAGCCACGAGCGAAAGCCTGTCCTCGCAGAATACTACGAGCCGTTTTTTGCCTTCGTCCGTTTCGTTTTCGTGGTCTTTTACTATTTGCTTGAATTTCGTCAGCGCCGCCGAAAGTATGGGCGCGATATAAGCCTTTGCCATAAACGTAACCTTAATTCACGTTAAATGCTTTGCATGTGCAATCTTTGCCGTGATTTCCTTTCTACCATTATAACACACCGCAAAAGAATTTTTAATTATTTGACGCGTAAAAGTTTGCACATTATAAAAAATATATGCTATAATCTTAGCTATGAAAGCATTTACTAAATTCTTAGCCGTTGCAATAGCCTCCGTCGGCGTTTTGTCGGTTGCGGGCTGTGCGGGTTCTACCCCCAACTATAAAACGGCTACAAGCGCGAATTGGAACGCAAGAACTTCGACGTCGGTTGAAAAAAGTTTCAGCGAACGCTGGCTGAACAATAAAGAGGTTGCAGAGTATTCTATCAGCTTTACAAAGGGCGTGAACACGACGTATTCTGTAGATTATGACGCCGCTAACGGAAAGTACTCGACCGCGTTCTATATGAAAGAATACGATTGGAGTGCAGTGCAGTCGAATAATCAGCTTGAAGGTTACGCACCCGAAGAAAACGTTAAAGAGCTTGTGTACGTTTACGAAACAAATCTTGAAATTTCGGGCGAGTACGTTCACACCGCTTCGGGCGATAAAAAACAATTTGACGACGTCGTTAAAACCATATGCTATTACCGCCTTGCGGGCGACAACCTTCAACCCGTTTACTCTAAACAGGAAATGAAGGACGCAGCCCCCAACACTTTAAGCGCGGACAATATTCAGACCGCGTATATTGAAGTGAACAGCGTTTACGAAACGTTTTATAACTATTCCTGCACTAAGGCTAAGGTTTTCCACACCAACCTTAAAGAAGCTACCGACTTTATCGGCACGGCAATTTCCGAAGTATCCGTCACCGATAAAACGGGTTATTCCGTTTTCGACAACAGTCAGCTAAGAGCGGCTGTGAGGGCGTTCACTTTATCTGGCGGTTCTACTTATACGTTCAACGTGTTCGTGCCTCAGAACAACGTTTTGCAGACCTGCACGGCAACCTGCTCGGTTCCCGTTATGCTCAACAAGGAAATCGAGGAACAACAAACCATTATAACCGCGCTTGAAAACGCGCCCGAAGATTACATTTTCTTTGACAGCACCACTGCGGAGGACGAGGAAGAAATAAACTACCGTTTCAACGCAGTTTCTATGGCAATCAGTGCGGATATGGGCGGATCTACCCCCACGCTTTGGTACTCGACGGTTGAAAACAGCGACGTAAACTCCACCAAGTGCGTACTTTTGAGAATGACCACTCCTATATCTTTCGGATTGGGAACATTAAACTACGCGCTCAAAAGCCTTAAATTTGAAAAAATAGAAAAATAATTTTATACTAAAAACAGTTACGCCGCGCGGAAATATTTCCGCGCGGCGTTTGTTTGTATAGTACTGTCAAGAGCGAGAAAAAAGGCGGGGATTACTCCCCGCCTTTAATTTATTGATTTGTTATTTATTAGTCCAACCGTTTCTCATTTTTAATTCTTTCAACTCACTTTGGTAATTATACGGCTCCTGAGGGACAAGCATCTCCTTTATTTCACCTTCAGAAGTTACAAAAGCGACAAAATGAATGTAGCTATAAGCATCAGGTTTAGCTGTACCGTAAATCAGATAATTGCCATTGTTATCACCGGTAAGATAGAACAAATGCATGCGTTTATTGTCTTTAATTTCTAATTCTTCTAAGACATTATTCTTAATTGCTTCATTATCCGTCGGTATATTCGGTTTCTTTTTGTTTATCTCTTTTTTTGTACACTTAGATAAATCAAGTTCATTATTCCAGTCGTTAAGAACCTTTATAATATCGATCTTTTCCTGTTCAAAATTTACGGAATTAATTTCATACGGCGACTGCTCTTTAATTATATAATTATTGTCTTCATAATAGTAAACGTAACCATCGGTAGAATATTGAGATATAATCAAAGCGGAAAAAGCTAAGGAATCTTCAACATAATGTTTTTCGTGATATACAAATAGAGTTCTGCCATAGGCATCCTTTTCTATTACTTCAATTTGTGAATCACAAAATCTATCGGCATCAGAAGAATGACCTAGATTCCACAATACGCTGTTTATTGCCACAGTATACAAGTCAACATCTTTACCAGAATAACCTTTATAATCACACCCTGAACTCACTGTTAAAACTGCAACTAACAACAAACAAAGCAATATTGTGCATCTAGTTAATACCGAATTTTTCTTAGCTGTCACTTGTTTACCTCTTATTTAATAAACTATGTATTTATAAATGTTGTATAAATTTAAAATAGGTATTATTGCAAATGAATAATACATCATAGCAGCATCCTGTTGCTCTTGTGTACTACCACTCACTATGTAAGTCGAATCACCCAATATGCTAGCAGAAAGCTCCCAAGGCGCGTAAGTACGACCTTTCCAAAGAGAAGGAATCCCTATTTGAATCAAATAATTACCAAGCCCCATCGACATTAACTGCTTATTATGCCCAAATTCATGTTTCATTGTACTCCAACCTTCATTTTTATCAAGGAATATTGCGCCCATTGACATTGAGCCGCCCATTCCGCTAACACGAATTATTGGAACACCCTTATAAAATGAAAATTTTTTAGAATCTGCAGCAACCACTTCATCAGAATTAAAAGGATTCCAATGTATCGCATTCATATCATTACGAACTTCTTCATCCCATATAGCGCATACAGCTATTCCGCAAGCTACCAACGCTGTGCCACCTGTCGCTACTGTTGCTACTATTGCGGCTCCCACAATCACGGCGGCGGCAATTCCAAGTAAAAGCCATTCCCACCATGCAGGATCGTGTCCCGTCGGGTCAATATAATTTACAGGGTCGTTGTTGCAGTATGCGTAGAGGTTAAGTCCTCCTATACTGCTCGGGTCGGCATAGTCTATGTCGTCCATATTCAGGAAACGGCATGTCACGGGGTCGTAGTAACGCGTTTGCAAATAGTAGAAACCCGTTTCGGTGTCGTAATAGTAACTGCGATATCTGAACGGATTGAGGTTGCCTATCGTGGTATTTCCGCTTATACTATGTTCGCCCCAAGCATTATATTCGTAACTCGCTACCGTAGCACCCGTAGCATCTAATATCGCTATTACATTCCCTAACGCGTCTTTCTTGTAATAGTAGTTACTGCCGCCGTATGCAAAACCAGATACACCTTGACTGTCATAGAAGAAGCTCATGCCGTTGCTCTGCTGTGCAAGGTTGCCTTCACAGTCGTACGTAAAGGTTATGTCGCCTTTGCTTATTCTTCTGCTAAATTTTCCGTCATACCAATATTTTATCACCTATTTGCGCGCGCTGTCAAGAGCGAGAAAAGAGGCGGTTGTTTCCAACCGCCTCTTTAATATTGTTACACTTAGTTCGATAATTTCAAAACGATTCATACTTTAATTTTATTATTTAATATCAATAATAACGTTTTAGCAAATCGTATATATTCAACTTTTGTTATATTATAATTAGTTTTATTTATAGGGGGTAAAATTGAGAATACAAAAGTCGTGAGTATATCAACACTGATATCATGATGTTCCACAATAAATTCTTGAATTTTTAAAGCATAACTTGTATATTCATCCTGTGGAAACAAGTAAATCTCATAAGGATCCCACAAGTCCAATAAGCAATTTATAATTGTCAACATAAATTATCCCCCTTAAAAAAGAACTTTTATTATTTCTAACATTTCTGCATCATAAAAAGCACTTGAATAAGTTGTTACAAGAACTCCTGAAGAAGATACAACCGCAACAGCTTTCTGCGTAATAAAAGCAAATTTTCCACCCGTTTGGGAAAGAGCAATTCCCTTTCGTACAGTGGAGTTTACAAGTTTTTTAGTAACTCCACGTTGTAACATTCTGTCGGGTCCATGTATCATACTTTTTGTCCAATCAACTTTTATTCCAGGATGTTTTACTACTGTACCCATTTTTCCGAAATTCGTACCTAGGGCTGAACTATAAGCACTTGCCCCAATTGCCCCGCCTACAGCAAAACCAATTACAGCACCTATTCCAAACCCTATAAGAGCGCCTTGCCATAATCCATCCATCCCGTTAATAGCATAGCCAACTCCAGCACCAATACCCGCTCCTACACCACCGACACTTACAGAACCAATTAATGCACCTACTCCAAATGCAGCTACTCCACCTGTTCCAAAGATTGCTAAACCTGCAGCTACTGCAATCAGCGCTATTCCAATACCACCAATCAACCAATGCCACCAAGCGTGACCAGTCGGGTCAACGTTGTTTACAGGGTCGTTGTTGCAGTATGCGTAGAGGTTTAAACCGCCTATGCTTGTCGGGTCGGCATAGTCTATGTCGTCCATATTCAGGAAACGGCAAGTTACGGGGTCGTAATACCTTGTCTGTAAATAGTACAAACACGTTTCAGTATCGTAATAGTAACTGCGGTATCTGAAAGGGTTAAGTTCGCCAATCATCATGTTTCCGCTTATACTATGTTCGCCCCAAGCGTTGTATACGTATTGCGCTACCGTAGCGCCCGTAGCATCTAATATCGCTATTACATTCCCTAACGCGTCTTTCTTGTAATAGTAGTTACTGCCGCCGTATGCAAAACCAGATACACCTTGACTGTCATAGAAGAAGCTCATGCCGTTGCTCTGCTGTGCAAGGTTGCCTTCACAGTCGTACGTAAAGGTTATAGTGCCTTTCTTAATTCTTCTGCCTTTCCCGTCGTAATGTTATTTTATCACCTATTTGCGCGCGCTGTCAAGAGCGAGAAAAAAGGCGGGGATTGCTCCCCGCCCCTTTTTTAATTTAACTACTAAAATCAAATTTTTGTACTACTCTTATAGGACACTTTAATAATTCTGCAAGTTTTACCGCACTTCTATATGGCAATAAATCTACATTGTATTTGGTTATTAAGCCGTTCTCATTATTAACAATCTTAGTCCCTATTCCCATCCGACTTTCTTTAAAGTCATATTCTTCATTATTATTTTGATATTTTATTGAAACCATATCACAGAAATGAGTTCCACAAAGAAACCAAAAAGGTATTAACAATTTCTTAACAAAAGAAGTTTTAATAACTTCAATTTCAATTATTTCATAGTTAGATATAAATAGAATTGGCTTTTTTCCTTTAAATTTCTTTAACGTGTTTTCTTCAATTACGTAATAAGATCGTCCTATTATGCATGCGCACGCACTTATTACGGCAGGTAAACCCATTAAAGCTACAGCGGCCAAAAAGCCATAAAGCCAATCAATACCAAAATCTGAAAGAGAAATATTTATTATTGTAATAATAAGTAACCCAACTAAGCAAAGAAATAAATCTCCAATATATAATGACTGTTGAGTTTTAAATTTGCATTTCTTCATCTATTATAATAAAAATCCTGAATTATTCCATTCACTATCATTGAAAAAATTGTTGCTAATCCCAATTTCAAATATGCTCTTTCCACAACAACAGGTAATGCATATTTAACTCTAAATATTAGAGATTTGAAGAACATTTCCCAACTACTAAAATTTAATTTAGCTTTTTGTTTAAACATCCGTTTTCTTCCAAACAAATATCCCGCACCATAATTTGCACTTGCTTGAAGAGATAAATTCAATCCCGATAACAACATATCATGTTGAGAAAACTCTCTATCATAGATTTGTGTTTCTAAGGCATAAATTCCCATACCCGCAGCAAATGAACCAGCAGCGGTAAAGATTAAGCCACCAAAAGCGGCAACCACGCTTGATGTAGCCATACCAATAGCGCCACCCAAACCTAAAGCGCCGCCCAATACAAGTCCCTTTAACCCTTCAATTAACGCACCTTTCCAAATAGGTTCACCATTCCAAGCTGATTGAATGGCGCCTTTAATGGCACCTAATACAGTTCCTACAATTAGCGAACCTAAAAATATAGATAAGAATGCGTGACCAGTCGGGTCAATGTTGTTTACAGGGTCGTTGTTGCAGTATGCGTACAGGTTAAGTCCGCCTATTGAACTCGGGTCGGCATAGTCTATGCTGTCCATATTCAGGAAACGGCAAGTTACGGGGTCGTAGTACCTTGTCTGTAAATAGTACAAACACGTTTCAGTATCGTAATAGTAACTGCGGTATCTGAAAGGGTTAAGTTCGCCCATCATCATGTTTCCGCTTATACTATGTTCGCCCCACACATTATATACGTAACTCGTTACCGTAACACCCGTAGCATCTAATATCGCTATTATATCGCCTAACGCATCTTTCTTGTAGTAATAGCTATTACTGCCGTATACAAATCCCGCTACGCCTTGACTATCATAGAAGAATTCTAAGCCGTTAGATTGTTTTATCAGATTGCCTTCGCAGTCATACGTAAAGGTTATATTGCCTTTCTTAATTCTCCTGCCTTTCCCGTCATACCAATATTTTATCACCTATTTGCGTGCGCTGTCAAGAGCGGGAAAAAAGGCGGTTGTTTCCAACCGCCTTACATTTTTAAGATAATTTACTTTATTTTTCCATATGAATTATTTTTCCTTTAAAAAGCTCCTCAAATTCTTCTATAGTTCCATCAATAAGTAAATTTTTCTGGCATGTAATTCCATTACTTGAATCCAATCTATGCAAAAACAAATAATAATATCTTCCATAATCAACTACTTTTTTTACCCGTGAAATATTATAGCTTTGAGTTACTCCGTTTTGATGATTAGAAACTACTGTTATTATTTCATTTTCAAACTTAATATAATAATCCCATACAAATTTTAATCTTCTTCTACTAGTCGGAATACATATTATCCCATAAATAAGCACACACACGCTTGAAAAAATTAAAATCTTTATTAATTCGGAATTTAAATTCTTTTCTATCAACCAAACAATTAAGCAACTAATAAAACCAACACCTGCAACAATAATGCCTAATATACCCAAAAATTGTCCACGCTTAGTAATAACTTTGGATTGTATATCATTTTCAATCTTTCCGGAAAATATTATCATTATAAATCTAAAACCTTTAAATTGGTATTTTATTAAAGAGATAATTAATTAACATTCTAATACCAGCAGCCGCAGCTGATAAATATAAAGCCCTAGTTAATGTGTTTCCAATTAAGGCGGAAGTATCATAAAAAATACGCGCTAACAGACTTAATTTACCTGTTTCATTAAACATATTTAAATAAAATCCATCCCAAGTACTGAAATTGCCAAGATTATTAAACAATCCATTCTTCCCGCCTATAAATCCGATACCGAATGTTATTGCTGCTTGAGCTACTCCACTGACTACAGATATAGCGGCTCCCCCTAAACTAATTTGCTTATCATTATGCAATCCGTTTACAAGTAGATATGATGTAAGATTTGCTCCTGCGCCAATTAGTACAGATGCTCCAAAAGCACCAGCGGTGGTTAATCCAAATCCCGCAATAGTAGCTCCTGTTGCCGCTAAACCTGCTGCGCCACCCAAAACCAACACAGCACCCATAGCACCACCAACAATGGCACCACCAAAAATGCTTGCAAATAATTCTAGCCCTCTTCGCCCTTCATTAAATGCTTGAACTCCACTTACAGTACCACTAATTACTGCACCTAATCCAATCCCTAAAATTAACGAAAGGGCAAAAGCGGTAATTGCAAAGTGTCCCGTCGGGTCAACATTGTTTACGGGGTCGTTATTGCAGTAAGAGTAGAAATTAAGACCGCCTATGCTTGTCGGCTCAGCATACTTTATGCTGTCCATATTCAGGAAACGGCATGTCACGGGGTCGTAGTAACGCGTTTGTAAGTAATACAAACCTGTTTCTGTATCATAATAGTAACTGCGATATCTGAACGGATTGAGGTTGCCTATCGTGGTATTTCCGCTTATACTATGTTCGCCCCAAGCATTATATTCGTAACTCGCTACCGTAGCACCCGTAGCATCTAATATCGCTATTACATTCCCTAACGCGTCTTTCTTGTAATAGTAGTTACTGCCGCCGTATGCAAAACCAGATACACCTTGACTGTCATAGAAGAAGCTCATGCCGTCGCTCTGCTGTACAAGATTGCCTTCGCAGTCATACGTAAAGCTTGTAATTTTTTTCTTAATTCTTCTGCCTTTTCCGTCGTATTCAAACGTTATTCCGTTGAACTTCGTCAGCTGTTTGCCTTTCCATTCAGCACTCTTTCCGAGGTACGTAGTTGGATTGCCTATGTTATCGTATTCGCAATTCTTCCCGCCGTAGCTTTTTAATCGTCCTTTTGCATAAGTGTAATTGTACACCGTATGCACGTCCTCGTCATCGTCAGGCGTGTAGTCGGCTATGCATTTTCTCGTTATGTTGCCGTAATTATCGTACTCGAACAGCGTTGTTGTTCCCAACTACGCATTGTCTTCGCGTACTAATCTGCCGCGGCTGTCGTAATGGTAATAATCCGAGTCATAGCCGAATTTTGTCACACAATGGATTCTGCCGTTGCTGTCGTAACCGTATTTTATATCTTCGCCGTCTTCATACGTTATCTTGGCAGGGCGGTTGTTTGAATTTATTTTACGGCTATATTAAGTTTTTGTCAAGATTAAGGGCGGGGATTGCTCCCGCCCTGTTTGGATTAATGTTTTGTTAAACTGTGTTTCATATTAAGATAGGCGCTATTTATAATCTGTATTATGCGGTCTATATCTCGCTGTGCATAATGAGCGTAAAAATTTCTCGGTCCTTTTTTGCCGTTGACCTTAATTATAGGTTCTTTTAAAACAAAAAATACTGACTCAAAACCGTGTTTTACCGTAATTATGTTTTTATAAGGAATTTCAAAAATTATTCTTTTTCCTTTCTTCCTACACATTTTATCGTTCGTATAAGTATCTATTTGCACATTGTAATTATAAATCAAATAGATTGATAAAATTATAAATAGTATTGATAAACATAAAGAGAAGCAAAGTCCATAAATATTTCCAACAAAGTCATCAAATGAAGCAGAGTCATTTTTTATTAATCCTTTTACTGCTAAAAAAATACCTAGCCCACCTATCAGTTCAAATATTATACCACAAATAATGCATAATAGAATTATTTTTTTACTTTGTTTGACTTGAAACACAATATTACACATACCAACTTCCAATTTTTAAGGTCGAACTAAATTCCAAGGTGAAACAAATATACTTTTCACAAGAAATCTTACTGACATTGCCGAAATATTTTCATTCATATATGTCGTAAACACATTTGTTAAAATATCTTTACTTACTTGCCCTGCTTCGATTAATTCAAATTGCTTTGTAGCTTTTAAAATATCCCCAAATCCGTTCCCCGGTTTAAGCGAGTCGTATAATCCAGCATATCCCATTGCTGCGCCGATTACAAAACTCATCAAGCCTTGTGCCATCGTTAATCCGCCGTTTATAAAAGCAGCGTCCCAATCAAATTGATTGCCTTTTATCTTGCCTTCAAGCCAATAGCTCCACATGCCAATAGCAAAAGTTCCTACCGTCAAGTAAGCCGCCATACCCGCAACAGTCACGGCAGTGGTAGCAAACGCGCCTACAGCCAATCCCCCGCCAAGCACAGTCGCAGCACCGAGAGCAGCTCCCGTAATGAATCCACCAACAAATGAACCGAAGCAACTTAATGCGCTTTCGCCTTTTATAGCGGCGCCAATAGCTTTAAAAATTCCAGATCCTAAACCTCCTATCAACGCCCCTGCAACCAAGGCACCTATAAATGTACCTGTCGGATCCGTATACATTACGGGATTATTATTGCAGTATGCGTAGAGGTTAAGTCCGCCTATGCTTGTCGGCTCAGCATACTTTATGCTGTCCATATTCAGGAAACGGCATGTCACGGGGTCGTAGTAACGCGTTTGTAAGTAATACAAACCTGTTTCTGTATCATAATAGTAACTGCGATATCTGAACGGATTGAGGTTGCCTATCGTGGTATTTCCGCTTATACTATGTTCGCCCCAAGCATTATATTCGTAACTCGCTACCGTAGCACCCGTAGCATCTAATATCGCTATTACGTCGCCTAATGCGTCCTTCTTGTAATAGTAGTTATTACCACCGTATGCAAAACCGGATACGCCTTGGCTGTCATAGAAGAAGCTCATGCCGTTGCTCTGCTGTGCAAGGTTGCCTTCGCAGTCATACGTAAAGGTTATATTACCTTTGTTTATTCTTCTGCCTTTTCCGTCATAGGTGAACGTTGTTCCTGCATAGCTTGTTAACTGCTTGCCTTTCCATTCAGCACTCTTTCCGAGGTACGTAGTTGGATTGCCTATGTTATCGTATTCGCAATTCTTCCCGCCGTAGCTTTTTAATCGTCCTTTTGCATAAGTGTAATTGTACACCGTATGCACGTCCTCGTCATCGTCAGGCGTGTAGTCGGCTATGCATTTTCTCGTTATGTTGCCGTAATTATCGTACTCGAACAGCGTTGTTGTTCCCAACTACGCATTGTCTTCGCGTACTAATCTGCCGCGGCTGTCGTAATGGTAATAATCCGAGTCATACCCGAATTTTGTCACACAATGGATTCTGCCGTTGCTGTCGTACTCGTATTTTATATCTTCGCCGTCTTCATACGTTATCTTGGCAGGGCGGTTGTTGGTTTCCTCTCCGTTTTTTTTGTATGCGATTGTTTGATTTGTTATGGTTGAACCTTTTAACGTAAGCAAACTTTTATATTTTACCCTTCCAAGCAAATCGTAGTCGTAGAACGTTACGCCTTTTCCGGCAAGCGTATCACTATACAACCGCTTTTCCGCGTTGTCTTCGTATATATAAGTATGATTGCCGCCGCTTGCCAACTTACCGAACCTGTTGTACGTGTATTGCGCTGTCTGCGTTACCGCTCCGTTTTTCTTAGTTTCTACCTTTTTAAGCAGTCCCGTACTTTCGTCGTAGGTGTAGTTCGTCACTTCGCCCGTTACGCTGTCCGTTTCGGAAGCTACACTGCCGTCTTTGTTGTAGTTTGCGGTGTATTTAAGTGCGCCGTTTATGTACCCTTTTACAAAGCTTCCGTCTTTTGCGGCTACGCTTTTAACCGTTGTACCGTTTCCATAAGTCAGCAACACCGTTTTTACGTCCGTGTTGAATTCATTACCTTCGCTATACGTATAGCTTTCTATTTCCTGCCCGCCGACTTTTGCTTTGCTTATCCTGCGCTTGCCGTCGTACTCTAAACCTATTGACGAATTACCGTCGTTCATTGCGGTCACTTCGCCGCTAAGATACATTATGCCGTTAAAGCTGTCCGCACAGCTTACGGTCGTTACACGGCTTTGCGCGTCGTAATCATACGTTACCTGACTGTTGTTAGGATACGTAACGTTTCCCACTTCGCCTTTTCCGTTATACGTAAAGCTTACTCTTCCGTCTACTCCGTCATACTCGCTCGTCTGCTGTCCGTTCGCGTTATACTTTTTCTCGGCATATATTATATCCGTTTGCGCTTTGCTGTTGTATGCCTTGGTTATTACGGTTCTTGTTCCTTCAGCGCTATCGGTTATAACTTGCTTTTCTATCGTTTTGCCGTTTAGGGCTTGTTCACCGTTAACGTAGCTCGTTTTCGTTACAGTCTTGCCGTCTTCCGAATAGTCGTACTCCGTTATATACGTGTACGATACGTTGGACTGCCCGCTTGTACTGTACGTTACAACCGTCTGTTCTTTTATTAGCTGTAAGTTGCTGTTATACGTATAGTCCGTTACGCTGTTTGCCGTTGAAGTTTCCGTTACGGTAATATTGGTAGTCGTGCTTTTTGTCGGCTGGTTATAACCGTTTAAAACCGTTTTCGTGGTTTCGCCGGTTGTGAACCTGAAGTTTTCTATCTTATTTTTGAACAGCGAGCTTCTGCTTGCCTTGTACGTGTTGCGGTAATCCTGCTCTTTATACGAGTATTGTTCCGCAGATACGACCACTCCGTTTTGTTCGATTAACTGTTCGCTTATATACCCGTCTTTCGCATACTTTATCTGCTCGCGGTTGCCGTCTATATCCGTTATCTGATACGTACCGTTTGCTATTCTTTCGAAATCCCAGCTTGCTATCTTTTCGCCGACCGTTGCCGAACCGTCGGGGATTTTAGTTACGCTTGACCTTACGTTAATTGAATTCGGAAAGCTGTAAATTGCATATCCGTTACTTATCTTTATGTCCTCAAGCTGAACGTTATCGTCATCGTCACCGTACGTTAAAGAATACGTAAGTCCGCTTTTTATTATGCTGCTCAACGCCGTTCCGCTGTATGTATATAGTATACCATCGTTTCGGACTTTGTCAATTAGGTGCGTTAATTTCCCGCCCGAGTATTGCATTTCATAAAGCAGTGTG
Source organism: uncultured Clostridia bacterium (assembly GCA_964468955.1). GTDB lineage: Bacteria > Bacillota > Clostridia > Christensenellales > Borkfalkiaceae > Coproplasma. Next base: position 34,943 of record CAYXXB010000005.1, read on the forward strand.
CTAATGCCGTCTTTTGAATATCTTACGGTATACAGACTTCCGTCGGAATTGTATTTAAACAGTATACAGTTACCCGTTATATCGCATATTATCGCGAGTTTTAAGTCGCTTACGTTATAGCCTTTGAATACGCCGTCCGCATACAACCAGTTTATATTGTTGTTATTATTTAATCTGGTAGCTTCAGGGACTTTTTGTATTAGCACAGGCGTCGCTCTTCCTTCCACGCTGTAATTTTTTATTAGATTGCCCGACCTGTGATAAGCGTCGCCGTTCGCTTCTACCAATACCCCTGTACTGCCGTTATACGTTTCGCAAACGTTAAGATTAAAACAAAAACCGTAAGGTGCGCCGCCTCCGCCATTGCTGTTATACACGTGGCTAAGAGCAACTGTCATGCCGCCGACCGTATTTTCACAATCGGTTATCGTAATCACGCGTTTGTCTTCCACAAAGTTTAAACCTGCGGTTACGCCGTCAGTAAGCTCTATGCTTTTGTAATTGTGCGGCTTAAGATATTCAAACGTCAGTTTGGGTGCGTTTTTACCACTCGTATCAAATTTAATTGAAGCGTCCGCACTTGTCGTCGGTATACCCGTTATCCATAAATTCAACTCGCCCGAAGCCGCTAAATATTGCTCCGTAATGTCTACTGATTTATTTCCAATCGTCGCGTCAAAAACCTTGCCCGCTATGCGGAATCTGCCCGTCGAATATTCGGATATATTCAACGTAAGCGTCACGTTGGTTATCTTGCCCCAGAACGGTTGTTTCGCCGTATTGATTGTTATTTTTGCTTCCGAATAATTTGAACTGTCATTAAGCCTTTTAACAACGCTTAACCACCCTTCAAAATAAGAGTCCTCGTCATCGTCTTCGTTATATGATACCGTCAGCCAGTTCATATATTCGCTTTCGCCTTGTAATTCATAATTTGCCATTTGTTCTACCTCTTCTGTTTTTTTAACTGAACGTACGTTTGTATAAAAAATATAAACCAGCGCGTTTTTAATTAAACATTATCCGAAAATTTTTCCGTAACTATTTTCAAAATGGGTCTGTACAAACGGCAAATGCGATGTTATAATAAAATAAAGATTATTTGCTATAAGGGGAAAAATAAATGGCAATTTCAGACGTAAAATTTATTACAATGGGCGAACTTTTGTTAAGACTTTCGCCCCCCAATAACGAAAAAATAAGAAGCACGGACGAATTCCGCGTAACCTACGGCGGTGCGGAAGCCAACGTTGCCGCATCACTCGCTAACCTCGGCGTTGACAGTTCGTACTTCACCGTAGTTCCCGATTCCTCTATCGGCAAGGCGGCGATAAGGTATTTAAGAAGCAACGACGTCCACTGCTCGCCCTGCATTTACGGCAACGGGCGTATGGGCATTTACTTTCTGGAAGAAGGCTTCGGCGTGCGTGCAAGCAAGGTAACCTACGACAGAAAGGATTCGGCTTTCGCAATCTTCGATTATTCAACCATTGATTTCAAACAAAAGCTGAAAGGGTTCACTTGGCTGCATTTAAGCGGCATAACCCCCGCTCTTTCGCCCAACTGCCGCGAGCTTATTCTTTCCGCACTCAAAGCCGCGAAAGAACTGAATATGACCGTTTCGTTCGACTGCAACTACCGCTCGGCGCTTTGGGGCTGGCAGGAAGCGCGCGACTGCATAACTTCGTTCCTGCCCTACGTTGACGTGCTTTTCGGAATAGAACCCATAAATCTTCCCGGTGCGGACGGCAAGGACATCAAAGACGGGCTTTCAATGAACCCGACCTATAAGGAACAGGACAGAATTTTCCGCGCACTGCACGACAAGTACAACTTCAAGGCTATCGGCAGACACATCAGATACGTTCACAGCGGCAGTGAAAACAGCCTGAAAGCGTTTATGTGGTACGACGGGGAAACGTACGAAAGCAAAACGTTCCGCTTCAGTATTCTCGACAGGGTCGGCGGCGGCGATGCGTTTGCAAGCGGTATGATTTACGCGATAATGCGCGAAATGAAAGCGGAAGATATAGTAAACTTTGCGGTTGCTTCCTCCGTTATTAAGCACACTATGCGCGGCGACTTCAACATAACCGACGACGAAGAAAGCATAATTAAGCTTATGAACCAGGATTACGAAATAAGAAGATAAAACTTTTCGTAAACATCTTTTTCTTGCGCGAAAAATATATTTACGATTTTAGGGCGTTGCCCTCTTTTTGCAAAATTTATTTAGCCCTCAAATATTAGAATTTGCAAAAATTCACCTACCGAGGCGCAGGTGTGCGCAAATTGGGGCGCGCTAAGTGAGAAACTTCTCTGAAAACGAAATATTCATTGCTTCCAATATCTTTTGAAGAT
>CAYXXB010000006.1:0-34120 GCA_964468955.1 uncultured Clostridia bacterium
TAATGCGCGTTCCCTATTCCGAAACGGACAGGCTTACCAAAATAATGGACGGCAAGACCTCGATTGGCGATTTGCTCGGGCGAAGAATCGAAGCGACTGAAAACAAAATGCGCGCCGAGAGCGACCCCGATAAAAGAGCAGAGATAGAGGGAAAGCTAAACGAGCTTAGAGTTGCTAAAAACGTTGAGTTTTGCAGTATGTACGAAGAGGACGAAACTCTTCGCCGCGTCATTGATATGGCGCTCCAGCTCGAAGGTATGCCCCGTCAGACAGGTATGCACGCGGCAGGGGTTGTTATCTGTCGCAAGAAAATCGCCGATAATGTGCCTCTCTCGAGGAACGGCGAGGACATAACAACGCAATTCGTGGCAAAAGAGATAGAGGCGTTGGGTATGCTGAAAATGGACTTTTTGGCGCTCGTAACCCTCACCGATATCAAAAAATGCGTGGATTACATCAAAGAGGACGCAGGCGTCGACGTCGATTTTGATAGAATAGGTTATAAAGACGCGGGGGCGTACGGACTAATTTCCGAAGGTGATACCGACGGGGTGTTCCAGCTCGAAGCCGGCGGTATGAAACGCTTTATGAAACAGCTCAAGCCCGATTGTCTTGAAGACCTTATTGCGGGCGTATCGTTATACCGTCCCGGTCCTATGCGCTTTATTGACGATTTTTGCAAGCGCAAGCACGGTGAAGCGCCCATAGTTTACGACTGTCCTGAAGAAGAAAAAATACTCAAAGTCACATACGGCATACCCGTTTATCAGGAACAGGTTATGCAGATTTTCCAGAACCTTGCAGGATTCTCGCTCGGCGAGGCTGACCTCGTGCGCCGTGCTATGGGTAAGAAAGATAAAAAGACGCTGATGGCGCAGAAAGAAAAATTCATAAACGGCGGTGTAAGCGATACAAACGGTTCGACAATCGACGGCTGTGTAAAGAACGGTATTTCCGCAGAAATTGCGAACAAGATATTTGCGGATATGGAAGGGTTTGCTTCCTATGCGTTCAACAAATCACATGCGGCGGCATACGCAACGCTTGCGTACCAGACGGCTTGGCTGAAAAGATATTACTGCAAAGAATTTATTTGCGCGCTTTTAAACAACCGACTGAACAAGATAGACGAAATTACTAAATACGTAATTTATCTAAAAGATAAAAATATGAAGGTCTTGCCGCCCGATATCAACAAATCCAAGACGGCGTTTTCCGTTGAAGGGGATGGCGTGCGTTTCGGGCTTTCCGCTTTGAAAGGTTCGGGGCAGACGGCAATCGACGAAGTTATCAAAGAAAGAACGGAAAACGGAGAATTCAGCGATTTTCAGGATTTCATAATGCGCTGTGCGGGATTTGTCAATAAGCGCATTATCGAAGGTCTTATACTCGCGGGCGCATTCGATTCTATGGGGGTTGCCCGTTCCCGTCTTTATGCCGTTTACGATGAGTTATACTCACGCGCGCTGGCTATAAGCAAACAGAAGAGCAGTGCGCAAATGAGTCTTTTTGGGGTTTTTATAACTGAAGAAAAGCTCGACGTAGTGTATCCCGACGTGCCTGAATACGATTTGATGGAAAAACTATCCAAGGAAAAGCAGGTTTTGGGCGTTTACGTCAGCGGACATCCTTTTGAAAAGTATATGTCGGCTTTCAAAGATTACAGTTTTAACTGTTCTTATCTTTCCGACTTTATGGAAGAAGAGGACGGGACACGTGTGTATAATAAAATTTCCGACGGAATGACGGTGGAAATGGGCGGCATAATTTCCGCAATGCGCCGAACGACGACGCGAAGCACGGGCGCGTTTATGGCTTTCCTGACACTCGAAGATATTTACGGTTCAATTGAATGTGTTGCGTTCCCCGCTATTTACGAGCGTGTAAAAGCATTGCTCGAAATGGACAAAATAGTCACAATCAGAGGCAAACTCGACCTTTCTAAGGAAACCGAACCTAGCATTATTTTGGATAACGTGAAAGAATTCGACGCTTCAGAATACGATAAACAATCCTCGCCGATAACGGCTGTAAAGAGAAAACAGGCAATACTGTGGCTGAATGCAACGGCGCTTTCAGACGCTGATTTCGACGATATGGTGAGTATGCTGGCCAATTATGAAGGTGAAACACCTTGCGCGATTTTGCGCGGCAACAAAAAATTCAGATTGCCTACGGGCGTAAATTATTGCAGAGGGCTATTGGCTGAACTCGGGGCATATATTTTCGAGCAGGACATAAAATACGTAGAGTAAAAATATTTTTTTAATTTATTAAAAAAGGTTGAAATTATATTTTGAATTTGGTATAATAAAATTTGGAATGAATGAATTAATTAATACACGTTTTTAAGGGGGCTTGGCGGAAACTGTTCCGCAACGTGTAAATCGGAAAAATTCGGAGGAATTTTTTATGAAGAGAATAGGATTGCTTACGAGCGGAGGAGATGCCCCCGGAATGAACGCTTGCATCAGGGCAGTCGTAAGAACGGCCCTGTACTACGGTATTGAAGTTTACGGTATCGAACGCGGATATCAGGGGCTTATCGACGATGATATGATTCCTATGGAAATGCGTTCCGTATCGGACATCGTACAGCGTGGCGGCACTAAACTCAGAACGGCAAGGTGCTTGGAAATGCTCACGAAAGAGGGGCAGAAGAAAGCTGTTAAAACGCTTGAAGCGAGAAATATCGAAGGGCTTGTCGTAGTAGGCGGCGACGGTTCTTTCAGGGGTGCAAAGTGCCTTTCGGAAGAATACGGCATACCTACCATAGGTATTCCCGGCACTATCGATAACGACCTCGAATACACTGATTATACTCTCGGTTTCGATACGGCTGTAAATACGTGTATTGACGTTATCAATAAGTTGCGCGACACAATGACTTCACACGAAAGAATTTCGGTAGTAGAGGTTATGGGCAGGCGTTGCGGCGATATCGCACTTTATGCTGGTATTGCAAGCGGTGCGGAAATTATAGTCGTTCCCGAAGTCGTTTTTGACCTTGACGATATAGTTATGCGCATAAACCGTTCGCGTGCGAACGGCAAACATTCCAATATTGTCGTAGTGGCTGAAGGTGTATGCACTGCCGACGAATTTGCAAAGCAGCTGCAGTCGGTTACAACGTATTCGGTTCGTCCTACCACGATAGGTCACATACAGCGCGGAGGTTCGCCGTCTATGGCGGACAGAATGCTTGCTGCGCAGTTCGGTAATAAAGCGGTCAGACTTCTTAAAGACGGTATCGGCAACAGAGTGGTCGGCATACATAAAAACGAAATAATCGATATGGACATTATAGAAGCGGTTAGTATGAAAAAGAAGTTCAATTACGAACTGTACGAAACGCTTCAAATGATTTCTATGTAATTTTGATTTTAGGAGCCGCTTTTTTATGAAAGCGGCTTAATTAATGAAATAATAAAAATAACAGTTGGTTTCTTAATGATTTTGTGCGTTAGTTTAAGTCCTTGCCTCGAAGTAAATATAGAAGTGGATTCGCTTTCTGTCGGTAAAATGAATAAGGTTATCGGCAAAAGAACGTTCCTTACGGGGAAAACTCTTAACGTAGCCATAGGTCTGGCAAGGCTTGGTTGCGGAGCGTTTGCTACGGGCGTTATGTATGAAGATAACGGCAGACTTTTCGAGCAGGAACTGCACAAAGAGGGCGTAACTTATAAATTTGTTTGGAATAAGGGACGCGTTAAGGAAACATATAAGTTTATCGACAGGCGCTCAATGCTTACCGAAGTCGTGGACGAAGCGACGGCAATAACAGCCGACAACAGAAAAAATCTCGTCGAACTTGTCGGGGATTTGTCTGCAAACTGCAAAACGGTCGTTATTTCAGACAGCGTTTGCAGCGGTTTTTCGGATGACTACATAGTAGAAGTTCTCAAGACTGTTCCCGAAGGCGTGTTAAAAATCGTCGATGCGGACGGAGTAAAACTACTGAACGCACTGAAATGCGGAGTTGATTTGGTAAAACCCAACCTCGAAGAGCTTCAACGCACGCTTAAAGTAAAGATTACCGACAGGGACAGCTTAATTAAAGCGTGTGAAAAGCTTATATCTTTGGGTGCAAAACGCGTGTTGGTTTCTTTGGGTAAAAGAGGCGCGGTTATTTGCGACGGTAAGGAGCGTTTTTATTGCGTTTCAATGAACGTCGCTATGAACTCGACCGCAGGTGCGGGGGACGCCATGGTTTCCGCCGCTACAATGGCGTTGTCGGAGGGCAGACCGCTTTCGGATATACTTCGTTACGGCGTTGCTGCGGGTACTGCGGCAGTAACTCAGCCCGACACGTTGTCGTTCACAAAAGAAAAGTTTAACGAAATTTTACCTACTTTAAGTGTTAAGAGTATTTAAAAAGATAAAATAAGGACGGTGTGCCGTATGTGGGACGAAAATAAAGTTTTGGAATTATTAAAGGATATGCCTCAGACTTTATCTGATGAAAATTTATGTGCAATTCAAAAACTTATCGATGATAATAAATATTGGAATAGTCTGAAACTGAAGAAAGATCTTTGCGGTATTTATGCGCCTTTTTGTAAAATCTGCGATAAAACCGTTCTTACACCCTGCGCCGTTGCATATGTAAGAATGAAAGTGGCTGAGGGTATGGAGCTTGAAATGGAGAACGTAACTTCAGAAATCGAGCATCCTGAAGCTTTGCTTGAAGTTATGCCGACTGTCGAAGAAACCGTTGAAGAAGAGGTTGTTGAAGAGGTGGTAGTGGAAGAACCGATTGAAGAAGAGATAGTTGAAGAACAACCCGTTGAAAGTAAAAAAATCCGCATTGGTATAGGTTACAGAAAATTTTAAGTTAGTCTAATTCAAATTAGGTATACGATATAATGCGCCCTGAAAGCGTTTAACTTTCGGGGCGCATTTTTTTATTCGTATTTTGAAAATAATGATATAACTGTTGACATTTTGCACAAAATAGCGTATAATCGACATAAAAGTAAGGAAAGTAAGGAATATTCAGCATGGAAATTGCAAAATTAACTTCTAAAGGGCAGTTGACATTGCCGATATCTATAAGAAGACAGCTTGGATTATGTATGGGTGATAAGGTTGCTTTTGTAGAGAGAGACGGGGAATTAATGCTTGTGAAAGCGGAGCGGTTAACCGTTTCCGCAAGCAGCATTCCGTCAGTCAACATTCAGAACGTGATTGCAACAATGAGAATAGAGGGATTGAAAGTTTCTGACGAATCTATGCAATATATGATGGACAGGCTTGAAGGTAAAGTATCGCTCGAAGAAAGAATATTGCAGATTAAGCGGAAGTATACAAGGTGATTTAGTGGCTGATTTTTTCGATAAATACGAACTGTACGCCGAGGGTGAAAGTCTGTATTGCTACCCTCAGTCATACGTTCTGAAAAATAAATTAAACATACGTGATTATGAGGTTTTGAAAGAGGCCGAAACCGAGTTTGTTTCAGCCCGTCTTTTGGAACTTGAAATAAAACCTATTTCAGGTTTGTTTGATAAAAAACATCTGTATTCAATTCATAAGTACTTATTTCAGGATGTTTACGATTTTGCAGGCAAGACGAGAAAAGAGGATATTTCCAAAGGCAATACAAAGTTTTGCGTTTACCTTTATATCGACGAGCAGTTGGAAGAATTGTTTGTTAAGCTGAACAGACGAGGGGTAAATAAGGGCAGTTCAAACGAAGACAAGATTGAATATCTGGCTTTTGCAATGGCGGAACTGAACATCATCCATCCGTTCAGAGAAGGTAACGGCAGAAGTATAAGAGAGTTTATAAGAGTTTACGCATTGCACTTAGGGCTTACAATCGATTGGAGCAGGGTGAACAGACACACAATGTTAGATGCAATGATAGAAAGCGTTTTTGACTACGGTGATTTAATGCAGTGCCTATCCGACTGTATTGTGTAGGTGCAAATATTATTAGTTAAAAGGATTTTAAAGTTATGTACTATATCGTTTACTTACTATATTATATGCCTTGCGTTATGCCATTCACTTACGACGGTGAGGCAGGACAGGCTATTGAGGAATTAGTAGGATAATTTGCATTATAATTGACAATAAAAAGACGGTTTATCTACTTTGATAAACCGTCTTAATGGAGCTGCTAACCGGACTTGAACCGGTGACCTCGTCCTTACCAAGGACGTGCTCTACCTGCTGAGCCATAGCAGCAATTAAATTATTCGGCTGAAATTGAATTACACTTATTAAGCGAACACAATTCAACTTACTTGAATATTATATTTAAATTAAGAAAAGTTGTCAATTCATTTTTATAATAAAATGAAAAAATTCGGAGCAAAAATGCAAAGTACGGAAATCGAAAAAATTGCCGTCAGAACTTCGGTAATTACAATAATATTAAATTTTATGTTGACGGTGTTCAAACTGCTGGCAGGTATTTTGGGGCATTCGTTGGCGATGGTTTCCGACGCAATCCATTCCGCGTCCGACGTAATGTCAACCGTGATAGTAATCATCGGCATAAAAATTTCGGAAAAGGCGGCGGACAGCAACCACGAATTCGGACACGAGCGCTACGAGTGTGTTGCCGCATTGCTGCTTGCCGTGCTATTGGGCGCTACAGGCGTTATGATAGGATACGGCGGGATAACAAGTATTATCAATGGAAGCTATAAGACTGCAGCTACTCCAACGTATCTTGCTATGTCGGCGGCTATCGTTTCGATAGTTGTTAAAGAGGCAATGTTCTGGATTACGCGTTCTGCCGCAATCAAAGTAAATTCAGGTGCTTTAAAGGCAGATGCTTGGCATCACCGTTCGGACGCTTTGTCTTCTGTCGGAAGTCTGATAGGCATTGTCGGCGCTATGTGCGGCGTTCCTATTCTCGATTCAATAGCCGCTATTGCAATATGCTTGCTGATAATAAAAGCGGCGGTAGATATTTTTATCGATGCGGTCAATAAAATGACTGATAAAGCGTGTGATAAAAAAACAGAAGAAGAGATAAGCGCGTTTGTAAGTTCGTGCGAGGGCGTAAAAGCGGTCGATAAACTTATGACAAGGCTTTTCGGCAACAGAATTTACGTGATTGTAGAGATTGCCTGCGATAGCGATTTACCACTATACAAAGCACACGGCATTGCGGAAGAAGTACACGACGGTGTGGAGAAAAACTTCCCGTTAGTCAAGCACGTAACGGTACACGTCAATCCGTTTTACGATGGGGAAGACAAAAGTAATGAAAACGAAGAATAACAGATAAAAACAGCGTAGGCTTTAAAATGCCTACGCTTTTAATTGTTTTACGAATGTTTTTTGTTTTCGATTTGTTTTAGCGTGTCGCCGTTTTTTGTCAATAGCAAAAATTCTTTTGCGTCCAGAGAATCGTAATAATGCTGTCTGAGAGCGGGCATCTGTTTAAAAAATCTTGCCCTTTCATACTGCAGATTTTCGTCTGTCATTGCGGCAATTTCAATCAAAGTAGAGCGGTTAACTACGAAAAGTTTAAGCTCTTCGCTAAGTCCGTCGTAAATTTTGTTGAGTTCCGTATTCGTCCATTGAGAGTATTGGGGGTAGGAAAGGTATCGGGAAACCTGATAAACTTTATCAAGCACATTGGTGAGTTCCGCCCAAAGTTGTTCGTTTGTAGGCGCGTTAGCTTGCTCGATTCTTCTTATTTCCTTTACGATGTTTGCAAGCCGAGGAGCGTATTCGCAAGAGCTTATCGTGTTTTTTACACACTCGAAAACGGTTTCGCTAGGATATTTCTTTAAGCTTTCGTACCAATGACCAATCAGGAGTTTTGTTTCTTCGGCGGATAACCCCGAATACGCATTGTCATAATTCACCCTGATTAACTCAATGATTTTTATTACGTCGTTTTTAGTCAGTTCCATAAATCAGTCCTCGTCGGAATCGTAAAGCGATTTTAAAATATCAAAATCGCGTTGTCTTTGTTCGCTTTTGCCCTTTTGCTTTGTGTTTTTATTGCCAGTCGGAATTTGTTCAACCGTGTAAATGCCTCCGTTTTTCCAAGTGGAGAGCAGGTAATTCATAGCCGCTACGGGGTTGTTTTTGCTTGCGGAAAGTTCCGCCGCTTTCAAAATCATAGCTTCGTTAAAGCCCCAGTCGCGCCAGCGGGTGAGGGCTTGTCTGTCGTAAGGAATAATTTTTCTCGTAAGACCGCAAGCTGAAAGCACGGTTTTAATAAACTTATCGTCTTCCGCAAGCTGAATTAAGAGACCGTTAACGCTGTCGTCGTCTACGAACGCCTGATTGTACAGGTTTAAAACAAAGTCGTTCATTCCGTCGAAAGAATTTCTTCCGCTCAAAAAACAGTAGTTTGCAATTTTTAACAGGGCGTCGTTGCCGAAGCCGTAGCCGCTCCACGTGCTTACGTAATTTTCAACGTAAGGGGTGGGGTCGGAGATATAAACGCCCAAAGCCTTGGCGACGCCGACAGCCGTTTCATATAAGCTGTCTTTTGTTTTGCGGTAGTCTGCAATTTCTTTAGCGTCGAATTTTTTGTTCTTATAAAGTTCGTGTAATGCAAGGTCAAGTTTTTCCAACGATTTGTATTTAAAACATTTTGCCGCAGAAATAATCGCGTCATCGTCGAAGCCGAGTGCAATCCACTTGTTGTAGAACTCACCGTCCTCTGCGGCGGGGGAACGTTTTATACCGCACGCGGAGAATATTTTTAAAAGTGAAGCGGTGGAAGCCGTATACGACGATAATTTTTCCTCGACACGTTTCGCCGTCGTCGTATCGTCGCTTGCAAAATTCTTCAGAACTTTTTTTATGTAAGCCGCGCCTATGGTGTCGCCTTTAAGGTTTACGCAGTAATTTACAACCATTAAAAGTGCGTTGCGCTCGAAGCCGTATTCTTCGAGAAAAATCAGATATTCCCTGAATTCGTCCTGCGAAACCATACGTCCGTCGCCGAATACAGACTGAATTTCTTCATACAGCCCGTCGTATTTTTCGGGATGGAGAACCTTGGGTTTGCCGTAATAGTTGTCGCAATCGAGAATTTTTACCTCAAAGGGCGAAACGGATGTGATTGCCACAAGCTCCATACTTTCCAAGTATTCGAAATATTCCTTAGCTTGCTCCTCGGTAATTTTCAGTTTTGCCGCAAGGTCGGAAAGCGTATGAGTCGATTGACCGTTCTGATAGAGGTACACTGCGTACATATAAACTTTAACTGCGAACGGGTCAAGCTCGGGGAGATATTTGATTATGAATTTGTTTTCTATGCCGGTAACTGATTTTTTCGTCAATTCTTCCGCTACAGAAATGAAAGCCATATTCTAAAACCTCCGTTTAACGCTTGATTTATCGAACAAAAAGGACTATAATATCAATTAGAATGATAAATAGCGCCATTTTTCGGTCGATGTATTTATCATTATAACCAACGGGAAGAAAAAAAGCAATCTTTTACCCGTATTTGTTTTTAGCATAACAGTTTAAAATTATGAGAATTCTTCACACCTCCGATTGGCATATCGGCAAAAAACTGATAAGACGAGACAGGAACGACGAGTTTCGTGCCGTGCTTTGCGAGATTGCCGAAATATGCGAGAGGGAAAGTGTTGAATTGTGTCTTGTTGCGGGAGATGTCTTCGATACGTACACGCCGTCTGCGGAAGCAGAGAGCATATTTTTCGAGGCTGTAACCCGTATAGCAAAGACATCCGCAGTGCTTATTATCAGCGGAAATCACGACGACTATGTTCGTCTTACCGCGAGCGCATCTCTTGCCGAGGAGCATAACGTTTATATCGTAGGAAACAATCTGCGTGCAATAAAGCCCCGCACCTTTGGGAAATGCTACCCCGTGCAGGCGGACAACGGTTACGTTGTATTTTGCAACGATAAAGGCGAAAAGGTGTATATTAACACGTTGCCCTATCCAAACGAAGCTCGGTTTAAAGTGGGAAAGTCGGAGGAGAGTTACGAGGATAAAATGTCCCGCTGGATAAATTACGGCGAGAGAGGAAAGACGGAAAAAATTCCTTCGGTTTTGCTGTCCCACATTTTCGTATGCGGAGGCAGCGCGAGCGAGAGCGAAAGGCAAATCGATTTAGGCGGCGCCCGCTTAGTGCCGACGGCTATTTTGCCAGACTGCGATTATATCGCTTTAGGGCATTTGCACAAAAGACAAAAGATAGGCAATGCTTATTACAGCGGTGCGATAATGCGCTTTTCGTTCGATGAAAGCAACGCCGTAAAATCCGTTAACGTTTTCGATATCGGAAGTGGCGGCGTAAGTAATTTCCGCCAAATTCAATTGACTTCGATTAAAAACCTTTTAAGATTACAAGCTCTTGATGTTGAAAGCGGAATTTCGCTTTTAAAAAACAATGCGGAGGCATACGTCGAATTAACTTTGCACCTCAGCCAACCGCTTACCAGAGAGGATGTTTCGGCTTTAAGCCGTTCGGAAAATCTTGTGTCGTTAAAAACCGAAGTCGAAAGTACGAATATAGAAGAAATTATACAGACTAAGAAAGACAAATCGGCTTTGGAATTATTCTCGGGTTATTATTATTCCCGTTTTGCAACCCAGCCGTCCGACGAACTGAAAGCGCTTTTTCTTGAAATGACGGAGGAGCAATGAGACCTTCTAAACTTGTTTTTAACGGTATCAACAGTTTTTCCGAGCGGACTGAAATAGATTTTGACAAGCTCACTGCTAACGGTTTATTCGGAATTTTCGGCGAAACGGGAAGCGGAAAAAGCACGATTTTGGACTGCATCAACTTTGCTCTTTACGGCAACGTTGACAGAAGTAAGAAGAAAACGGATATAATAAACTATAACTGCGAACAGGCGGAAGTCGAGTTTGAGTTCACCTTGCTTTCAGACGGCGTTCGCCGGCGGTACCGTGTAGAACGTTCTATAAAAAAGAAGAACGGTCTGGGCAAAGCGATGTTGTACGTAAGCGACGGAGCGAAAAGCGAGTGCGTTGCGGACAACACGACTTCGGTTAATTCAGCCGTCGAAAATTTACTCGGTTTAAACGCGGAAGATTTCAGAAAATGCATTGCTTTACCGCAGGGCGAATTTGCTCAGTTCGTAAAATGCGCACCGGCGGAGCGTTTTAAAATCATCGAAAGGCTGTTTTCACTCAGCCGTTACGGCGAGGATTTAAAAGAAAAGATTGCCAAGCGTGAAAGCGAAATCGAAGCCGAATATCTTACTGCTGCGGGAGAGCTTTCCGCCTATGCCGACGTTACGAGCGCAATAGTAGAAGAAAGCAAGAATAAACTTGAAGCCGAAGCTCGCGCCTTAGCGGATTTGGAAAAGCAGGGCGATGCAATCAAAAGCGAAGCGGAAAGGCTTAACAGCGTTTATAAGAGCAAAACCGAGTTGGAAGCTGCGGAAAAAGAGTTTTCCGTTCAGCTTGCCAAAGCGGAGGCTATGGAAAATCTGCGCAAGGTGTTAAAAAGCGTCCCTCAGTGCAAACGGGTTGAGGAAATAAATGAAGAACTTTGCGAAAAGCGCAAGGAATATACTGCCGAAAAACGGCAAGCGGAATTGTTTAAAGACGAATTGAATGCTTGCAGTTTACAATTGGAAAAATTGAATTCGGAATTTGCAGGTGCGGATTACGATGAAGAAATTGCAAAAATAAAGGGCAGACTTGCCGCATTCGATGCGTCTTCCGCGGATATACTCGAACTTGCGGAAGCCGATAAAAATTTGCGGTTGTTAAGAGGTAAATTCAAAACGGCTGTCCTCAACGTCGATAAACTGCGTGACGAGGAATGTGCCGCGTTAAAAGCTGCGGAGAAGACGAAAAAATTTTTAGATGATTGCGTGGAAGAAGATTTGAGCGAAGTTTTAGAAGTAAAGCTCAAACCCGCGATACTGCGCGGGGAGTACACCGAGCAACTTGTGTATTTCGGCGATTTCCGCGAGAGTATAAAAGGCTACGATAACGACAGCGACTTATATAAGTTTTTGCGTGAAGAGCTTACTGAGCGCATTAAATATTACGAGCAGAAAATACTTGCGTTGCAGACCGAAAAGGTGAACGTGGACGAAGTTATAGGCGCGTTCAAAGCGCAGTCCGCACAGCGAGAAAAGCTGTTAAAAGAGTACGACTTGCGGCGTGATAAGCTTGCCGTTTGCAGACAGAACTGTGCGGTGGCAGATAACGAAATAAGCGTTTTGAGACGCGAGGGTGAGGAATTAAAAGAGCGCTTTCTAAAGATGAAAGCAAAACTGGACGCGCTTTTCGGAGAAAGCGAAGAAGGTTATGCGGTTGTTGCGGAAAAGCTTAAAAAGCAGTGCGAAAACCTTGTTAACTCGCGTAGCAAAGCCGTAAGTGCTATTGAAAATAAAAAAGCCCGTTTGGAAGAGCTGAAAATCACAACCGAAAAATCGGCTGTAAAATCGGTAGGTTTGGAGAGCGCTATTTCCGTGCTTGAAGTAAAGCTTTCCGAAGCGTTGGGCGAAAGCGGCTACAGTTCAGTCGATGAGTGCGTAAAGGTCTTAAAAACCGTACAAACTCATAATGACGCAGAAAGGGAGCTTTCGGCATACGATGAGAAGGTTGTTGCACTCAAATCGAAAATTGAGGCGTTAAAATCCGTCGGCGGCATTAACGATATAGAATTAAATCAGGTCAACGAAGCAAATGCGCGATTGAAATTTTGGGAAAATTCTGTTAAAGAATTGCACGCCGGTGTTCGTGTCGCAGAAAGCAATTACAAGCAATTAAGCGAAAAACTCTCAAAAAAAACAAAGAACGAAAAGGCGCTCAAAGGCATAGAAAGCCGCCGTAACGTGCTGTTTCAGTTGAAGGAATTAACACGCGGAAACAAATTTTTGGAATATATTGCAGGCGAATATCTGTCGGATATTTCCAAGGCGGCTTCCGTAACTTTGCTGAAATTGACGGGTGGAAGATATTTTTTGGTTTACGACGACAATTTTTACGTCGGAGATAACTACAACGAAGGCAATAAAAGAGGGGTAAACACCCTTTCGGGCGGTGAAATATTCCTTGTTTCGCTCTCGCTTGCGTTGGCGCTTTCTTCGGCAATCTGTCGCGGTTCGTTGAAATCGATTGAGTTTTTCTTTCTTGACGAGGGCTTCGGCACGTTGGACGAAAGTCTTGTGGATACGGTAATGGATTCCCTCGAAAAACTTAGAAGCGCAGAATTTACCATAGGCATTATCAGTCACGTGGAAGAATTGAAACATAGAATTGAAAGTAAAATAATTGTTAATAAGGCTACGGAAACACGCGGATCGTCCGTGAACGTTTGCGTATAAGGAGTACGGTTTTGTCTAACATTTTAACGCCTGTTTCACTTTGGCGGGATTTTGACGCGTCGCTTGACGTCATGCCTGTTTCGTTAGGTGAAAAGGAAGAGAACGGAATCAAGTACGAATATCTGAATTTTTCGGGCAGAGACACCGGTATGGGTAGAGTAACCGTATACGGTGTGCTAGCTTCGTCCGCAACAGGTCCTTCGAATACCGGAGTCGTTGTGTTTTTCGACGTAAACGAGGGTATAGACGAAAGTTTGCTCGCCTTTTTTGTAAGGCACGGTTACACTGCATTCGGGGTTGACTACGCAGGCAGAAGGGACGGCGTGGAAAGATACACGCGTTATCCCCAAAACGTTGCGTACGCAAATATAAGCACGTGCGGCAGGCATATGGATTACGTGGACGACAGCGCTTTTAAAACCTCTTGGTACGAATGGGTAGGCGTCGGCATTTATGCTCGCAAATTTTTAATTGAGAGGTTGAATACTCTCAATATAGGCGCAATAGGCATACGCGGCGGCGGCGAAATAGTATGGAAGCTCGCTTGCGCAACGCAATTTTCCTGCGCAGTTACGGTAGCCGCGTGCGGGTGGAAAGCGTATCGCGGTTGTGCAAAATTCCTCGGTGAAGAACCAGAGTTTGACGACGAGCGCTACAGATTTGTTGCGGGGATAGACTCTCAGTCGTACGCACCTCACGTAAAATGTCCTATGCTTATGCTCTGCACGACCGACGATCCGAATTTCGATTACGACAGGGCATACGATACTTACTCGCGTATAAATCCAAAATACGCTCGTGCGAGCGTAATAACCTATTCGATTAGAAGCGGTGCGCGTATAGACAGCTATTCCACACGCGATATGTTCCTTTTCCTTGATTCCTATGTAAAGGAAAGGCACGTATTTATGCCGAAGCCCGCAGACGTCGACATTTATGTGGACGATAGAAACAATCTCGTTGCCCGCGTCGCTTACGACCATATGGGCATAATAGAAAGCAGCGGCGTTTATTTCGCCGAGGACAGTTACAATTCTGCCGACCGAGATTGGACGGAAGCAACGTTCAAACAATCTATAAGCGAATACGAAAGCGAATATTTCCTTAACATTTATGAAAAGACGGGTATGATTTTCGTGCTTTGCTACGTGGTTTATTCCAACGGTTTCACCGTCTGGTCAAGACTTGCCGTTAAAAAACTTGCGGGCAAGTTCAGAAACAGTCGTGCAAAATGTAAGATTATGTATGCCAATCAATTCGGTTACGATTGCTTTACGATAGCGAACGGAGATAAATACGCAATAGGCGGAGTGTTCCTTGAAGACGACTTCTTTATGCCTAAAATGATAGTTGCAAACGGTCTTAAAGGAATATATTCCGAATGTGGACTTACTACAAACAGACTTATTTGTCCGCAGTATGCCCCCGATAAGGACAGTATTTTAAAATTCGACGTATGCCCCGAACGCGATATGACCATCAATTTGGCGCTGAAAAACGTTGTGAACGGCGAAAAATACGTCTTAAAGATATTTGCTCTCGGCGGTGTATGGCAGAGCATTATTCAAAAGGCAAAGGCTTTTAAAAATAAAGAAGGAATTTCGTTGAATAATTTCACCGAGTGCGTTTCTCTGACGGTTACGGGCGAAGGAAAGTACGCGGTAAACAATTTGATTTGGTTGTAAGCTATGGAGAAATTCCCTATAAGTATAGAAAAAAGAAACGAGCGGTCGCAGGATTTTATTTCGAATATTGCAATAATCGTTCTTGCGGCGGTATTAATTCTGTCTTTATCGTTTAATATACTTTATTCCAAGATTTACGTTGTCGGTTCGTCTATGCAACGCACACTCACGGGGGCGCCCTCGAAGCAAAGTTCTGGGGGGGATTACGTTTATATATGCAAGTATATTAAACCAGATTACGGCGATATAGTAGTGGTTGACGTGGGCAACAACTATAACATAATTAAAAGGGTTATAGCTTTCGGCGGCGACAAGGTGGAAATGGTTCACGGTGAGCTTTACGTTAATGACAATTTGGTGGAAGAGCCTTACGTCAGTCCCGATAATAACACAGACATAGAAAAGAATACTTTTGCAGCGTTAGTCGTTGACGAGGGATGCGTCTTTTGTATGGGCGATAATCGCGATGTCAGCAAGGACAGCAGACCAAGCAAGTACAGCAGTGACAGTTTCGGCTGTCTGCCTGTTGAAAATATTTCGGGCGTAGTTACGGGTTGGTCTATGCAATTCAAGGAAGCAGTTACTTCTTGGCATACTTTTTTTGATTTTACTCTGCCCGATGCGTTCG
The DNA here is from genome assembly GCA_964468955.1 of uncultured Clostridia bacterium. Lineage (GTDB taxonomy): Bacteria > Bacillota > Clostridia > Christensenellales > Borkfalkiaceae > Coproplasma. The sequence goes on from CAYXXB010000006.1 coordinate 15,589, forward strand.
GTGCATAAAAAATTATTCGGAGATAAATTATGCGTGCAGTTGTTACAGTAATAGGTAAAGACAAAACTGGCATTATATCAAAGGTGAGTACTTTTCTTGCAGAAAGGGGCGTCAACATTCTCGATATAAGCCAAACTATTTTAGACGAATACTTTGCTATGATTATGCTTGTTGATCTTAGCAACTCTAATAATAAGCTTGCTTCCCTTGCGGAAGAATGTGCGGCAATGGGTGAAAAAATCGGTATGTCTATTCACTTGCAGCACGAAGATATTTTTAACGCAATGCACAGCGTATAAGGTGGACGATGTTTAACTATAACGACGTACTTGAAACTATAAATATGGTGGAAAGGGAACACCTTGATATAAGAACCATTACTATGGGGCTGTCGCTTTTGCCGTGTATAAGAGCAACTGCTAAGGAAACGGCGAAAAGCGTATACGACTTGGTTTGCACAAAAGCCGAAAATATAGTAAAGGTTGCGGACGAGCTTTCCAAAGAATACGGCATTCCAATAGTCAACAAAAGGGTGTCGGTTACGCCCGTCAGCATAATATGCGCGGCGTTTCCTGAACAGGCGAAATTAATTGGAAAGGCTCTCGATGACGCCGCGAAAACCGTCGGCATAGACTTTTTGGGCGGATATTCCGCGCTTGTACATAAGGGTACTGCGGATTATGAAGCTAAGTTTATAGAAAGTATTCCCGAAGTGCTGGCAACGACGGAAAAGCTTTGCTCTTCCGTAAATATCGGTTCTTCAAAGTCGGGTATTAATATGGACGCGGTTGCTTTGATGGGTAAAATCGTAAAGAAAACCGCAGAAATTACGGCTGACAGAGACGGATTCGGCTGTGCCAAACTCGTAGTTTTCTGTAACGCCGTGGAGGATAATCCTTTTATGGCGGGCGCTTTCCACGGAATAGGTGAAAGCGATACCGTAATAAATGTCGGCGTATCCGGTCCGGGTGTCGTTCAGCACGCAATCGAAGCAATACCCGAAGCGAACTTGACCGACCTTTCGGAAATGATTAAAAGAACCGCATTCAAGATAACGAGAGCGGGTCAGCTTATTGCCAAGCAAGCGGCGAAAAGGTTGAACGCACAGTTCGGTATAGTGGATTTATCGCTCGCACCCACGCCCGCAAGAGGTGATTCCGTTGCACAGATTTTGGAAGAAATGGGGCTTGAAAGTGTAGGCACGCACGGAACGACGGCTTGTCTTGCAATGCTCAACGACGCTGTAAAGAAAGGCGGTGTAATGGCAAGTTCACGAGTTGGCGGGCTTTCGGGCGCGTTCATTCCCGTTTCTGAAGATATAGGAATGATAGAAGCGGCAGAAAAAGGAAATATAAATATTGACAAATTGGAAGCAATGACCGCGGTTTGTTCCGTGGGGCTTGATATGATAGCCGTCCCCGGTGATACTTCTGCAGCTACCATAAGCGCAATTATCGCGGACGAGGCGGCAATCGGTATGATAAACAATAAAACAACCGCCGTCAGAGTTATTCCCGTTCCGAACAAAGGCGTCGGCGAGCAGGTTAATTTCGGCGGGCTTCTCGGCAGGGCGCCTATTATGGCAGTGCATAATCAGTCGAGCAATAAATTTATCGCGCGAGGAGGATTAATTCCCGCGCCCATTCATTCAAATAAGAATTAAAGGTGGTAAATATGCAAAGAAGCGAAGTAAAAGAAGAGTACAAATGGAAAGTTGAAGACATTTACGCAAGCAGTGAAGCGTGGGACAAAGCGTTCGAAAAAGCGGGTAAAGCCATTGATTTTTCGGCGTATGAAGGCAAGCTGGGTGATAAACAAACGCTTTTAAAGTTCCTGCGCGCCAACGATGAGTATATGATTGAACTCGAAAGGCTTTTCGTTTATGCGAGTTTGAAGCGTGACGAGGATACGAGAGATTCAAAAAGCAATTCTCGCTACGGAAAAGTAAGTATGCTTTATTCCGACTACTGCTCTAAGGTTGCTTTCTACGAACCCGAAATGGCGGCGCTAGGCTCATCTTACCTTGAAAGCTTGCTTTCGGATAAAGAGTTTGAACCTTACGACTATCAGATAAAGAGCCTGATTAAAAATCTTGAACATGTGCCTTCCGCGGCTGAACAGAAGCTTGTTGCTCTTGCGGGCGAAACGTTAAATTCGTTCCACGACATATTTGCCATGATAGACAATGCTGATTTGCCGTTACCAGATATAGAGCTTGACGGTGAAAAGCGCAGAATAACGCACGGTCTTTACGGTTTGATTTTACATTCGTCCGACAGAGCGAAGAGGGAAGAAGCATATAAAAAGTATTACGCCGCGTTTATCGGTTTGTTGAATACAATCACGGCGAATTATTACGGCAACGTAAAGAAAGACGTATTTTTAAGTAAAGCCTACAAGTTTGATTCCTGCCTCGATAAAGCTCTTTTCTATGAAGACGTAGATAAAAAGGTTTACGACAATCTGTTGGAAAGCGTATCGGCTAACTGCAAAGCTATGCACAGATACATTGCCGACCGTAAGAAAATTCTCGGCTACGACAAGTTGTATTTCTACGACGTGTACGCGCCCCTTGTTTCAGACGTCGATTTCAAAATGAATTACGACGAAGCATACGAGTTTGTTGTGAACGGTCTTGCCGCTTTAGGTAGTGATTATCAGGCGCTTTTAAGACGCGGACACGATGAAAGATGGATAGACGTAGAGGAAACAGAAGGCAAGCGCAGCGGTGCATATTCATCGGGCGCATACGGGGTTCATCCTTACGTTTTGCTTAACTATCAGCCCACGCTTAGCGACGTGTTTACAATCGCTCACGAAATGGGACATTCGCTTCACACGTATTTCTCGCAAAAGAATCAGCCGTATGCAAAGAGCGATTACAGAATCTTTGTTGCGGAAGTTGCAAGCACGGTAAACGAAGTGCTGTTGCTCAAGCATATGCTCAAAGAGGCGAAAGACGCAAATTTGAAGAAATATCTTCTCAATTATTATCTCGATTCAATCAGAGCTACGTTGCACAGACAGACTATGTTTGCCGAGTTTGAGTTCAAAGCTCACGAAAAAGTTGAAAACGGTGAACCGCTTACAAGAGAAAATTTGTGCGAAACCTATGCCGAAATCGGTAAAAAGTATTACGGTGACGCGATTGAACACGATTACGAAATATCTACGGAGTGGTGCAGAATACCGCATTTCTATACTTCGTTCTACGTCTACAAATATTCGACCGGAATTATTACGGCAATGAATATTGCAAACAGGATTTTAACCGAAGGCGAAACGGCGGTACAGGACTACTTTAAGTTCCTTTCAGGCGGTTCGTCAACCGACCCCGTATCATTGTTAAAGCTCGCAGGGGTTGACTTAACAAGTAAGAAACCTTACGAGTTTGCAATGAAAGAATTTGAACAAACGCTAAACGAATTTGAGAAAATGATGGAAATATAATGTACTATGCCAGACATAAATAACACAATTCCTAATAATTTAGAGGCAGAACAGGCTCTTTTGGGCTGTATGCTTATCGATAACGAGATTTTGCCCGACGTTCTGGAAAAGTTGAACGAGGAAGATTTTTATCAGGAATCTCACCGTTTCATACTTTCCGCAATGAAGCTTGTTTTTGCAGAGCATAAGCCTTTGGACTTGGTTACTCTTACGGACAAGCTCGAAACGGAAGGAAACCTTTCGAAAACGGGCGGACTTGCGTATCTTACTAATTTAACGCAGGTAACGCCTTCGTCTGCTAATTATAATCACTATTTCGAGATTGTCCGCCGTGATTCCGTTAACAGAAAGCTTATACGTGCCGCACGTGAAATTATTGATTTTTCGCGATCAAGTGACGATAATCTTAAGAGCGTGCAGTACGCCGAAGAACTTGTTTATGCGATTTCCCGTACAAACGATACTTCGTCTATGAAGGATATCCGCGAGAGCGACGGCGTTGACGCTGTAATGGATAAATTTCAAAAGCTTGATAAGGATAAAGATCTTTACAGGGGAGTTCCCACAGGTTTTATTAAACTTGATAAACTAACGAACGGCTTGCAGAAATCCGACCTTATAGTCATAGCGGCGCGCCCAGGTATGGGTAAAACCTCACTTGCAATGAATATTGTTGAAAGCGCTGCGCTTAATAACAATAAGGTTTGCGCGGTTTTCTCGCTCGAAATGCCCGAAACACAGATTATTCAAAGGTTGCTATGCGGGTTTGCAAACGTTTCAATGGCAAACGCTTTGGCGGGCGGCGGCAAGCTTACGCCTACCGATTGGAAAAAGCTTACGAAAGGTTCCGAACAGCTTAAAAAGAGCCGAATTTACATAGACGATTCCTCGCGTGTAACGCCTGCCGAAATACTTTCGAAATGCCGCAGAATTAAATCGAAGAACAACGGCGAGCTTGATTTGGTTATGATAGACTATATCCAGTTGATGTCGAGCGGTAAAAAAGGCAGCGAGCAGAACCGTACACAGGAAGTTGCGGATATTACGCGTGAACTTAAAATAATGGCGAAAGAGCTGAACGTTCCCGTTATAGCACTTTCGCAGTTAAGGCGTATGCAGACCAAAGAACCACAGCTCTCCGACCTTAGAGAATCGGGCGCGATAGAGCAGGACGCTGATATCGTTATGTTCATCAACCGCCCCGACGTTGGGTTGAGTGAAGAGGACCAGAAAAAGAATAATGTAGTTAAGGGTATGGCGGATCTGATTATTGCCAAGCACAGGAACGGCGGACTTGACAGAATTAAATTGCGCTTCAAAGGCGAGATTACTAAGTTCGTCAATCCCGAACCCAATGACGGCGTAATCGAACCGCAGTACAACAATGCGGAAGGATTTGATATGCCGCCCCTGCCTCAGGAAGCTCCTCCCGAAGAGGAAACGGACGGCTCGGTGGTATATTCCGACGATGAAATGCCTCCGTTTTAACGGCATTGATGATAAATAGTATGAAAACACAGATTTTATCAATAACGGAGCAATCGCTGTCACGTGCGGCGGAGATAATAAACGACGGCGGAGCGGTCGCGTTTCCTACGGAAACGGTTTACGGTTTAGGTGCGAACGCGTTTGACGATAGTGCTGTCAGAAAGATTTTTGAAATAAAGGGCAGACCGAACGACAATCCGCTGATTGTCCACGTTCATAAAGACTACGATTTGACTTCTCTCGTTTCTTATATTCCCGACTACGCAAAGGAGCTTGCCAAAGCTTTTTTACCTGGACCATTGACAATGGTTTATAAAAGCAAGGGCAACGTAAGTGCCGCAGTGTCGTGCGGTCTTGACACTCTTGCAGTGCGTATTCCCTCGCACGAAGGGGCTCAACACTTTCTTAGATATTTAAATTTGCCGATAGCAGCTCCGAGCGCTAACGTTTCCAAACACGTGAGTCCCGTTACGGCGCAACACGTATACGATGATTTAAATGGGAAAATAGGGCTGATTTTGGACGGCGGAAAGTGTCAGGGCGGTATTGAAAGTACTGTTCTGGACTGTACGGGCGACGTCCCCTGCGTATTGCGTAGCGGACTAGTTACGAGGGAAATGATTGCCGCTGTTACGGGTGAATGTGACGAATACGTTATGAAAGACGGTGAGAGAGTTCGCTCGCCGGGGATGAAATATAAGCATTATTCTCCAAAATGTAAAACCGTATTGTACGAATATGCTGACAGAAAATCAGCTTACGATTACTACATAAAGAGCAATCGTGAGGGAATTAAAGCGTATCTGATGTGCGACAGCGGAGTTGCCGAGGAGTTTAAACCGGAAAACTTACTCGACTTAGGCTTTGGCGGTGCGGAAATCGCCGCAAATTTGTACAATAAACTGCGTGAGGGTGAAAGCGTTGCCGAACTTATCGTTGCGGTTGCTCCCGAAAAGCAGGACGGAGTTATGGTCGGAGTAATGAACAGAATGAGAAAGGCTTGCGGTTAAGATTATGAAAAGAAAAAAGATAACGTTTGTATGTACGGGTAACACTTGCAGAAGCCCTATGGCGGAAGCTCTTTTGCGTGCGGAAATCAAGCGCAGAAAAATTAAATGGTGGGACGTTGCTTCCTGCGGTATCAGTGCGGAAGTCGGCGGCGATATAAGCCCTAACAGTAAAGCTGCGTTAGCTGAGCTGAACATCAAGTTGGGCAAATTTAAACCGCGTCAGCTTACGCAAAAGCAAATTGAAAGCAGTACTTTGGTTATAACAATGACGGAAAGCCAAAGGCTAATTTTAGAAGCGTGCGGAAATATCAGAAGCGTAAAGGAAATGTGCGGTTTTGATATTCCCGATCCTTACGGTTGCGGAATGGAAGTGTACAGAATAACCCGAGATACGCTTGTTTCCGTCTGTAAAACCATAGTTGACGATTATATTTTAAAATTCGAGGAGTAATTGTTATGAAAATTGCTTTAGCTTGTGACCACGGCGGTCTTAACCTTAAAAATGCCGTAAAAGATTATCTCAAAGAAAACGGTTACGAGTACGTGGATTTCGGCACTGACAGCACTGCAAGTTGCGATTATCCCGATTTTGCTTTACCCGCGGCAGAAGCGGTAGCAAACGGTGAATGTGACAAAGGTATTATTATCTGTTCTACTGGTATAGGCGTTTCTATTGTGGCGAATAAAGTTCCGGGCGTCAGATGCGCCCATTGTCACGACGCTTATTGTGCCAAATTTACCCGTTTGCATAACGACGCGAACGTTCTCGCTATGGGTGAAAAGGTTGTCGGCGTAGGCTATGCTTTACAGATTGCCGAAGCCTTTTTAACGACTCAATTCGAAGGCGGCAGACACCAAAGGCGCGTTGATAAAATTACCGCAGTCGAGAAAAAGTACTGCAAGTAATATGTTGATTGACGTTCACGTTCACTCCGATTTCTCGTTTGACAGTCAAGAGAAAACGCAAAATTATCTCAATCAGGCACGTAAACTTAATATTCCCGTTATAGGTTTTTCCGAGCATTACGATTACGACGCGTTTTTAGACGGAGCGGATATCGGATTGACGGATATACCGAAATATATCGGCTATTTGAAAGAGCTGAAAGGCAACTATAGTTCGCCCGCAATTTTGTGCGGTATAGAGTTCGGGTACAGCGAAGCGGCAGTACAGCAGTACAAACTGCTTGCGGATAACTACGATTTCGATTACGTCATAAACAGTGTACACACGTTGCCCAACCGCGGCGACAGTTATTATCCCGAATATTTTGAGGGAAAGACTACGAAGGAAGCGTATACCGACTATTTCAAAGCGGTTTTAAGAAGCGTTAAAGCACCTTTCGATTATCAGATAATAGGGCATATCGGCTATGTTTCACGCTATCGCAGCGGGGTTGACAGTAAAATCCGATATTGCGATTATTCCAAAATAATCGACGATATTTTAATGGAAATCATCAAGCGTGACAAGTGTCTGGAAATTAACACGTCTTCAGGCATGGCGGGCAGTGAATTTTTACCCGATAAAGATATCATAGAGCGATATTTACAATTGGGTGGGGAGAAGCTCTCTTTCGGCAGTGACGCACATAAAGCTTGCGATTATCAGCGAAAAAGCGATATTCTTCTTACTTACCTCAAATATATTGGGGTGAAAAATCTGTGCTATTATAAGGCCAGAAAAGCCGTATTTTACAATATTTAATTTAAAAACTCTATCAGACGGCGAAATTTTGTATATTTCAGCCGTTTTTTAATATTAATTTGCTTTACTTCTCTACCGTGGTAAAGTATAATAATGAAGAAAGTTTTAAAGGTGATTAAATGAAAGAGATTGATAACAGCTTACTGGAATTATACGAATTGTTTACGAAAGTGCAAACGGCGGAAGAGTGTAAAGCGCTGCTGGACGATTTATGCACGTATAAGGAAGTAGAGCAAATGGCGCAAAGAGCATACGCTGCCAAACTGTTCTTGGAAGGCAGAACTTATAACGAAATTATAGCCGAAACAGAAATTTCCAGCACAACGCTTTCGCGCGTGTCCAAGGCGGTAACGCACGGCAGCGGAGGCTATCGCAAGTTTATTTCATTCAAGGAGAATAACTGACAATGAAATGTTTTCAGCGTGAAGAGAATATAAACGACGAACTGATTTCACTTTATGAAAGCCGAGGCTATACGCGCTATAAACCCGGGTGTTTTGAAGAGTATTCGCTATATCAGGAAAACAAAGATTTTCTTATAGGAAAAAACGTAATTACTTTTTCAAGCTTGGGCGGAAAGCTTATGGCTATGCGTCCCGACGTTTCGCTTTCACTTATCAGACATGCCGAAACGCCTTTGGGGGCAACCGAAAAGTTTTACTATAACGAAAAAGTATACAGACAGGCGGCGGGAAGCAGAGAGTTCAAGGAAATTAATCAGACTGGCGTTGAAATAATAGGTGAAATAGATAAGGTTTGCGAAGTTGAGCTTACCGCTTTGATTTGCGATACATTATCTGCAATAGCGGACAATTACATTCTCGATATTTCGCATATGGGTTTTACGGAAGGTTTACTCTCAGCGTTCAACGGATGGGAAAAGGAGCTTTCGGACTTTTTAAAGCGGAAAGATTTACATGATTTTTACGAGCTTGCCAACCGTGAGAGTTTTGATGAAAAACTAATTAATGCGTTCGAAATAGCGGTAGGAATAAACGGCGAAGTAGTAACTGCTCTACAGAAAGCGCAAAGCATAGTTTTAAACGAGAGTATGCAAACCGCCGTAAACGAATTAAAGGAAATATGCTCATTTTTGAATAAGCTTGGCTACGGTGATAAAATTAACGTCAATTTTTCGATAGCTAACAATGCAGATTACTATAACGGAGTTATATTCAACGGCTATATCGACGGCGTTCCGCACCGTGTTCTTTCGGGCGGCAGATACGATAAATTGCTTGAAAAATTAGGTAAAAAGGGCGGAGCAATAGGGTTTGCGCTTTACCTAGGCGAAATTGAAAGATATTTCAAAAACGCACAAAACTCAGTTGATTTTCTATTAATTTACGATGATGATTCGCAAGATCACGCGCTTGATAAAGCGTTTGAAATAATTAATTCAGGAAAAACGGTTAGACTTGCGCGTGCGGTTCCCGCGTATTTAAGCTATAAACAGTTGATTGCGTTGACTGAAGGGGAGGTGACGAAATGATAAACGTTGCATTGCCCAAGGGTAGACTTGGCGAAAAAGTTTATAATTTTTTATCTTCCGTAGGTTACAAGTGCGACGAGTACGACCCGAAAAGCAGGAAGCTTATTTTCAGTGATGAAAAAAGCGGTGTTAGCTATTTTTGGGTTAAGCCCTCTGACGTTGCAGTGTACGTAGAATTGGGTGCGGCAGACGTCGGCGTTGTCGGAAAAGATATATTGGATGAGTACGAACCGTCGGTGTACGAATTGGCGGATCTTAGGTTAGGTATATGTAAAATGTGCGTTGCCGCAAAGGCGAACTGGCGCGACGACGCTTCAGTTCCGCTCCGCGTTGCGACTAAATTTGTGCATACAGCCGAGAAATATTACGCCGAAATCGGCAGAGATATCGAGGTTATAAAACTCAATGGTTCGATAGAGCTTGCACCAGTGCTTGGAATATCCGACGTAATCGTCGACATTGTGGAAACCGGAACGACTCTGAAAGAAAACGATTTATGTGTTTTAAAGCAAATTTCCGATGTAAGCGCAAGGTTGATTGCCAATAAATCGTCGTTTAAGTTCAAATACGGTGAAATCGTTAAGATGGCGGAAAGTCTTAAAGGAGTAATTGAAAGTGATTGATATTATAAAATACAATAATCAGACTGCCGAGGAATTGTTCGGAAAACGTGAAGAGCTTACTTCCAACGTAGAGCAGACCGTTAAAGAAATAATTACGGACGTTCGGGAAAACGGAGACGCGGCTTTGCGCAAATATTCTTTTAAATTCGACGGCTTTAACGGCGAAAGTTTTGAAGTTACGGATGACGAATTTGAATGTGCAATGAACGAATTGTCTTCCGAATACATTGCAATGCTTAAAAATTCTATTAAAAATATTGCAATTTTTCATAAAAAACAGCTCAGAGAGGGATTTGAAATTAATTACGGCGACAGAGTTGTCGGACAAAAGGTGCTGCCTGTGGAAAGTGCGGGACTATATGTACCGGGTGGGACAGCAGCTTATCCTTCGACCGTTTTGATGAACGCAATACCTGCAAAAATTGCCGGAGTAAAAAACGTAGTAATGGTTACGCCGGTTAAGGCTGACGGCAAAGTAAAAGCCGAAATTCTTGCGGCGGCTAAGCTTTGCGGTGTCGATAAGGTGTTCAAGCTCGGCGGGGCTCAGGCTATCGCCGCTCTTGCATACGGCACCGAAAGCATACCGAAGGTTGATAAAATTACGGGACCGGGGCGCGACTACGTTGCAACGGCAAAAAAATTGGTGAGCGGGGTTGTTTGCGGTATCGATATGGTAGCGGGACCGAGCGAAATTCTCGTAATAGCCGACGACGGAGCGACGTCGGAACACGTTGCCGCGGATTTACTTTCCCAGGCAGAACACGACGTAATAGCTTCCGCATTGCTTATAACTGATAGTCAAGAATTAGCTGAACGCGTTGCCGAAGAGCTTGAAAATCAGGTAGAAATGCTCGAAAGACGGGAAATTGCACTTAAATCTTTGCAAAACAAATGTAAAATAATTGTAACCGACAGCATAAATAAAGCGGTTGAGTTGGCGAACGAATACGCGCCCGAACATTTGGAATTAGCAGTTAAACAACCGAAAGAATTGCTTAATTCAATAGAAAATGCAGGTTCGGTTTTCCTCGGTTACAATACTCCCGAAGCTGTCGGCGATTATTACGCAGGGGCAAATCACACTTTGCCTACCAGCGGTTCGGCTCGTTTTTCATCACCTTTAGGCGTTGAAGACTTTATTAAAACCACACAGTATGTTTACTATACGCAATCGGCGTTGGAAAAGGCTGCAGACGATATAATTATGTTTGCAAATTCCGAAGGTTTGACGGGACACGCGAAAAGTGTTGCCGTGAGGGTAAAAAAATGAGCAGGTTTTGTAGCGAAATCGTAAATAAAATCGAGCCTTACGTTCCCGGTGAACAACCCCGTGATAAAAAGTATATCAAGCTAAACACAAACGAAAATCCTTATTGCGTTTCGCAAAATGCTATTGAAAAAATTACGCGTGACGTTTTGGCTAATCTCAGCAGATATTCCGACCCGACTTGTGCGGCTTTGCACAGAGCTATCGCCGACTATTATGGAGTAAAAGATAGCAACGTGCTGGCAACAAACGGCTCGGACGAAGCGCTTGCATTTGCATTTTATGCGTATTGCAAGAACGGTGTATGCTACGCCGACGTTACTTACGGGTTTTATGACGTAATTGCAAATTTATTCGGCTGTCCTGTTGAGCATATCCTATTAAGCGACGACTTTACAATTTGCCCCGAAAAGTATTATAATAAAGGCAAAACGGTAGTAATTGCAAATCCAAATGCCCAGACTGGAATTGCTTTAGGATTAGATAAAATTGAATTTATAATTAAAAATAATCCTGATAACATTGTAATTATCGATCAGGCATACGCCGATTTTTCGGAATATAACGCCGTTTCGCTGATTGAAAAGTACGAAAATCTTGTTATAGTAAACACGTTTTCAAAATCGCGTTCGCTTGCAGGTGCGAGAGTAGGTTTCGTATTGGCAAACGAAAACCTTATCAAGGATTTGAAAAAGGTAAAAAATTCATTTCATCCTTATAATGTAAACACGGTTTCCGCGGCTCTTGCTTCGGCGGCAATCAGCGACGAAGAATACTTTGATATCACCGTACAAAAGGTTATTCAAGGCAGAAAAAAATTGACGGAAGGTTTGAAAAATCTAAAATATACGGTGCTTCCGTCGTCGGCTAACTTTGTTTTAGCTAAATCGTCTACGGTGGACGGACATCAACTTTATAAAAAATTGAAAGATAGGGGCGTGCTTGTACGGCATTTAAGTGACGAGAGGATAAAATCGTTCGTGAGAATAACCGTCGGTACGGATGAAGAAATCGAAACGCTTTTAAAAATATTAACGGAGATTGAAAATGAGAACGGCTGAAATTTGCAGAAAGACGAGGGAAACGGATATAGCGCTTGAACTCAATCTTGACGGCGGTGCATATGAAATTGATACCAACTGCGGCTTTTTAAATCATATGCTCGAATTATTCGCTTCGCACAGCGGTTTTGGCTTAATAATTAAATGCGTCGGCGACGTGGAAGTTGACTTTCACCATACGGTTGAGGATGTCGGCATAGTACTCGGACAGGCATTTTTACAAGCTTTGGGTGATAAACGCGGAATAGCGCGCTACTGCGACGTAACCATTCCTATGGACGAAACGCTTATTTTATGTGCCGTCGATATCAGCGGAAGGGGAACGCTTAATTACGATTTGAAAATTCCGACCGCTAAGGTGTCTGAAGATTGCGACGAGGTTAAACCAAGAGCCATCGGGTTATTCGATACGGAACTGATTGAAGAATTTTTCACCGCGTTTACGCGAGAAGCCCGTATAACGTTACATATCGTTCAGTTATACGGAAAAAATACTCACCATATAATTGAGGGGGCGTTCAAAGCGTTTGCAAGGGCATTAAAAGGCGCGGTTAAAATCGTAGGAACGGAAATTCCGTCGAGCAAGGGTTCTTTATAATGATTGCTATTGTTGATTACGGCGTTGGAAATTTATTTTCGCTTGCCCATTCGCTAAAAAAAGTAGGTGCCGATAGTGTGGTTACAGGCGATAAAAACGTGATTGAGTCGGCGGACAGTATTATTTTACCGGGAGTTGGGGCGTTTGGCGACGCTGCCCGAAAGCTGAAAGAAAGCGGACTTGCCGAAGTTGTTATACAACAAGCGAAGTCGGGCAAACCGTTACTCGGAATTTGTCTTGGTATGCAGTTGCTGTTTGATAAAAGCTACGAGTACGGCGAACACGACGGGCTTGGACTTATAAAAGGTTCGGTTGTTCCGTTGAATGAAGTCGTTAAAAATTTAAAAATTCCGCATATGGGTTGGAACAGCTTGCATTTCTGCGATAATAATCCAATTTTATCTAGTATAAATGAAGGCGATTACGTTTATTTCGTTCATTCGTACTATGCAAAATGCGAAGAAGGATTATCGGCAACGACAGATTACGGATGCGCAATAACTGCGGCGGTGAGAAAGGATAATGTTTACGGCGTGCAGTTTCACCCTGAAAAGAGCGGGAAAATCGGACTTGAAATATTAAATGCATTTGCAAATATAAAGGAGAAGCTATGCTGATTTTTCCTGCAATTGATATAATAAACGGCAACGTGGTCAGGCTTTGCGAAGGCGATTACGAAAGAGTTAAAACTTATTCTATAACCCCGTTACAGGCTGCACAAGAATTTTATGAGTGCGGTGCAAGGTATATGCACGTTGTCGATTTAGACGGAGCAAAAAGCGGAAATGCAGATAATGCAAAAACGATAGAAAGTATAGTAAAAAACTGCGGAATGTTCCTTGAGGTCGGCGGAGGTATAAGAACGTTTGAGCAAATTCAAAAATATCTGGATTGCGGAGTAAAACGTGTAATATTAGGAACGGTTGCCGTAAAAAATTTTGATTTTGTAGGAGAAGCCGTTGCAAAATTCGGTAACGCAATTTCCGTAGGAGTTGATGCGAAAGACGGTAAAGTTGCTGTAAACGGCTGGAAAGAGGTAACAGAAATCAATTCTGTAGATTTTTGTCAACGATTAAAAAACATCGGCGTCGAACACGTAATTTATACAGATATTAGCAAGGATGGTATGCTTAAAGGTACTAATTTAGATGTTTACAAAGTACTATGCCAGACAGAACAACTTAAAATAACAGCGTCGGGCGGTATAACTTATATTAATGAAATAGAAAAATTAAAACAATTAGGAATATATGGGGCGGTTTTGGGTAAAGCGCTTTACGAAAAAAAATTGGACTTGAATGAAGCTATTAAAGTTGCGGAGGGTAACTGATGCTAGCTAAGAGAATTATTCCGTGTTTAGACGTAAAAGACGGCAGAGTTGTTAAAGGAAAGAATTTCAGCGGATTGCAGGACGTCGACGATCCTGTAACACTTGCCTCGTTCTATTCCGAATGTGGTGCGGACGAACTTGTGTTTTATGATATTACTGCGAGTGCCGAGAGCAGAGCGCTGTTCTGTGACGTATTAAAAGAGGTTGCCTGCAATGTTTTTATTCCTTTGACAGTTGGCGGCGGTATAAACTCTATCGAAGATTTTGACCGTGTTTTGAAATGCGGTGCGGATAAAGTAAGTGTAAACAGCGGTGCAATTGCCCGCCCCGAACTTATCAGAGAAGCCGCAGAAAAGTACGGCAATCAGTGTGTTGTACTTTCTATGGACGTAAAAAAGATAGGAAATTGCTATAAAGTTTTTTCTAAAGGCGGCAGAGTTCAGACGGATTTAGACGCTATTGAGTGGGCAAAATTCGGTGCGGAAAGTGGTGCCGGTGAAATTGTTTTGAACAGCATTGATACCGACGGAGTCAAAAAAGGATTTGATTTGCCTATGCTTAAAGATATATGCGACGTTGTTAACATTCCCGTAGTGGCAAGCGGCGGCGCGGGAAGCATTAACGACTTTATTAATCTTTTTAAAAGCGTCAATGTTGACGCGGGCTTGGGCGCTTCGGTATTTCACTACAGACAATTTTCAATTAGCGAATTAAAAGTTCAGCTGAAACAAAACGGAATTGAGGTAAGATTATGACAGATATTAACAGTTTAAAATTCGGTGAGGATGGTTTAATTCCCACAGTTGTGACCGATTTTTACAGCAAAAAAGTTCTGACTGTGGCTTATATGAACAAAGAAAGCCTTGAAATAAGCATAAAAGAGGGCAAAACATGTTTTTGGTCGCGCAGTAGAAAATGTCTTTGGCGAAAGGGTGAAACAAGCGGTAGTTTTCAACATATCGTAAGCATAAAAGCCGATTGCGACTGCGACGCTTTGACGGTGGAAGTTGTAAAGGACGGACCCGCTTGCCATCTCGGTACCGATAGCTGCTTTAATAATTACGTTTATAAAAGTGATAATTTAAGCGAGTTTTCTCTCGACGGGCTTTACGAATTGTTACAAGGCAGAAAGAAAGACAAACCGCAAGGCTCTTACACAACTTATCTTTTCGAACAGGGTATCGACAAAATTTTGAAAAAAGTCGGCGAGGAATGTACCGAAGTTATCGTTGCGGGCAAGGGCGGGGACAAGGCTGAAACCGTCTTCGAAATTGCGGATTTAACTTATCACGTGATGGTTTTAATGGTTGAAATGGGAATAGAACCTAAAGACGTGTTAACCGAACTGGCAAAGCGTCACGTTATAGACCATAAAGTTAAACAACAGAAAATGCAATAATTATGGGTTGGTTTAATTATTACGGACTTGCGATAATTGCGGTTATTATGATTCCGAATATCGTTTATTCAATCGCAAACAAAAACGGTTTTAATGATGCTTACAAAAACAAATTTGTTGAAATTTGCGAGCAAATAGGCAGATTTGGGTGCATTATCTTTATGATAATAAATGTTCCGTACACGTATTTCAATTTTTGGTTTGATTATGGTCTGACAGTTTATTTAAGCGTAAACGGGGTCTTGTGTGCGGCTTATCTGGCGTTTTGGGCCATTTGTTGGAAGCAAAACGGTTTATTGAAAGCGTTATCGCTTTCCGTTTTGCCTACGTTAATATTTTTATTCAGCGGAATAATGATTGCCAATATCCCGTTGATTACACTTGCAGTATTGTTCGGTGTGACCCATATATTTATTAGCTATAAAAATGCCGTAAAGGAGGTAACTGATGAAAAACGGAATTAAACCTAATCCGAATAATATTTTTCCCGTTTCTGGCTGCGATAGCGTAACTTACGTTAAACCGACGATAAAAAATCCTAATATTATCGTCGGCGATTTTACGTATTTCAGCGACAAAAATTTCGAAGAACACGTTACGCATCATTATGAGTTTAACGGTGATAAGCTGGTTATTGGTAAGTTCTGTCAGATTGCGGCAGGCGTTAACTTTGTTATGAACGGCGCAAATCATCAGATGAACGCACCGTCAACTTTTCCGTTTTACATTTTCGAAGGCTGGGAGCAGGAGCTTCCTCCGCTAAAAGAAATGCCGATTAAAGGTGATACGGTTGTTGGTAACGACGTCTGGATAGGGCAGAACGTTACGATTTTGCCCGGCGTGCATATCGGCGACGGAGCTATTATTGGTATGAATAGTGTAGTGGGGAACAACGTTCCGCCGTACACGATTTATGCGGGCAATCCCGCAAGATTTATCCGCAAACGCTTTGATGACGAATTGACCGGTTTGTTGCTGAAATTGCGTTGGTGGGATATGGAAATAGAACAAATCAACGTTTTAATTCCTTTGCTTTCTTGCAGCGACCTTGAAAAGGTTAAAAAAGTATTAAAGACTATAATTGGTAAATAGAAAAACAGCGCCAAAAACTTGGTGCTGCTTTATCGTTTTTAATATTAAACACTTAAAATAAGCGAAAATTCAAGGGCTGTAAGAATCTTTCTTACAGCCCTTGAATGGTGCGGATAACAGGAGTTGAACCTGCACGGTCGCCCACAGGAACCTGAAACCTGCGCGTCTGCCAATTCCGCCATATCCGCAAAAACAAGTGTGATTATAATAAAAAGTTTTTAATATGTCAAGCGATTTTTACTCTATGCCGCAGGAGCATTTAAAACCTTAAAAATTTATTTTCTATGTGCAAAATTATCAAATATTTCGACATTTTATCATTTTATTAGTAACTGTCGGAAAATATTTCCAACTGTTGCTTATTTTGAATAATTTTACTATAATGTAAAATGATAAATAATGTATTATTTAAAAAATAATGTATTATTTAAAGTTTTAGATAAGCAATAATTTATAGGAGAAATTTATGCAATTTAAATTTACTTACGGTGTTTGCGACAGTGTGGAAAAGCTTGCCGCCGAGCTGAAAAGAGTGAGAAAAGCTCAGGAAATTTATGCAAATTTCACTCAGGAACAGGTCGATAAGATTTTCTTAGCTTGTGCTACTGCGGCAGACAAAGCTAGAATTCCTCTTGCAAAAATGGCAGTGGAAGAAACTGGTATGGGTATAGTAGAAGACAAGGTTATTAAAAACCACTACGCAGCCGAATACATTTATAATAAATACAGATACACCAAAACCTGCGGGGTGTTGGAAGAGGATAAAGCCTACGGCATAAAAAAGATTGCCGATCCTATCGGCGTAATAGGGGCTGTTATTCCAACGACGAACCCCACGTCAACGGCGATTTTCAAAACGCTTATGTGTTTAAAGACTCGCAACGGTTGTATAATCAGTCCTCACCCGAGAGCAAAGCTTTCCACAATAGCCGCGGCAAAGGTTGTTTATGAGGCGGCGGTAGAGGCTGGCGCACCCGAAGGTATTATAAGCTGGATAGATATTCCCTCGCTTGAAATGACAAACTTTGTTATGTCGAACGTTGATACAATTCTTGCAACGGGCGGTCCCGGTATGGTTAAAGCGGCGTATTCGAGCGGCAAGCCCGCAATCGGCGTAGGCGCAGGCAATACCCCTGCAATTATTGACGAAAGCGCCGATATTCTGCTTGCGGTAAATTCCGTAATTCATTCCAAGACTTTCGATAACGGCATGATTTGCGCTTCCGAACAGTCCGTCATTGTTGCAGATAAGATTTATAACAAAGTTAAAGACGAATTTGAAAAGCGCGGCTGCCATATTTTAAAGGGTGACGAACTCGATAAAGTAAGAAAAACTATAATAATAAACGGCGCGTTAAATGCGAAAATAGTAGGGCAAAGTGCGTACAAGATAGCCTCGCTTTCCGGCGTAACAGTACCCGAAAATACTAAAATTCTTATTGGCGAAGTTGAGAGCGTAGAGCTTTCCGAAGAGTTTGCGCACGAAAAGCTTTCTCCCGTGCTTGCAATGTATAAAGCCGTGTCTTTCGAAGACGCGGTTGCAAAGGCGGAAAGACTTATTGCCGACGGCGGTTACGGACATACATCATCGATTTATTTAAACGTAATTACTTCGCAGGAAAAGCTCGACTATTTCCAGAGTAAAATGAAGACCTGCCGTATTCTTGTAAATACGCCTTCATCCCACGGCGGCATAGGTGACTTATATAACTTCAAGCTTGCACCGTCGCTCACTTTGGGTTGTGGCTCATGGGGCGGCAACTCGACGAGTGAGAACGTAAGCGTGCAACATCTTTTAAACGTAAAAACCGTGGCAGAAAGGAGAGAAAATATGTTGTGGTTCAGAGCGCCCCAGAAAGTATATTTAAAGAGAGGTTGTCTGCCTGTCGCTCTTGACGAGTTGAAAACCGTTTTGGACAAGAAGAGGGCGTTCGTAGTAACGGACAGCTTCTTATATAAAAACGGGTTTACAAAGTGCATTACGGATAAACTCGACGAAATGGGAATACAGCAC
>CAYXXB010000007.1:0-32396 GCA_964468955.1 uncultured Clostridia bacterium
CAATGCATTTCCTGCCCGATATCTTCGTTCCCTGCGAAGTATGCGGCGGCAAACGCTATAACAGGGAAACGTTAGAAGTTAAGTACAAGGGCAAATCCATATCCGACGTTTTGGAAATGACGGTGGAGGAAGCGGCGGAATTTTTCAGCCCCGTAACGGCTATATCCAACAAATTGCGCACTCTTTGCGACGTAGGTCTTGGCTATATCAAACTCGGTCAGAGCGCGACCACGCTTTCGGGCGGCGAGGCACAGAGGGTGAAGCTTGCAACCGAACTTTCTAAGCGCGGCACGGGCAAAACGTTCTATATTCTGGACGAACCGACGACGGGCTTGCACAGCTACGACGTGGATAAACTCGTCAAAATTCTGGCGCGCCTGCGCGATAACGGAAATACGGTTTTGGTAATCGAGCATAACCTCGACGTCATAAAAACCGCAGACTGGATAATAGACCTCGGACCCGAAGGCGGCGACAGGGGCGGCACGGTGGTTGCCGTAGGCTCGCCCGAAGACGTCGCCCGCTGCGAAAACAGCTACACAGGACAGTTTCTTAAAAAGATATTAAAAGTTTAAAAAATAAAATAATTTAGTGCGCGTTTCAAACGAAACGCGCACTTTTGTTGTACTTTTCTCTTAACAAAATCGGGCTTTAAAGAATAATTTGTTAGTACAGTTTTATTTAAAGGAAGTACTTTCGTTTATGCCTAAACCGCTTATTGCCCAAACGCCTTATCCGTCCGTAAAAAAGCTAACCTGCGACCCTATTGCCGCACGTATTTTAACTTCGGCATACGCCACGTCCTGCGGCGAATTGAACTCTATTTTGCAGTACGTATATCAATCGTTTATATTCAACCACGCGGGAAACGAAGATACGGCTGAGCTTTTAAAAAGCGTGGCAATGGCGGAAATGATGCACCTCGATTTATTGGGCAACGCTTTAATAAACCTCGGCGCACAGCCGATCTACACGTTCGCCCCGCCTGCTGCGTTCAATTTCTATTCCACAAAATTCGTTTCGTATTCGGGCAAATTTGCGGATATGCTGGAAGACGATATCATTGCGGAAAAGCACGCGGTTTGCAGTTATAAAAAAATGCTATGCCGCTTGAAAAACGAAGGTGTAAAAGCTCTCGTTGCCCGCCTTTTGGAGGACGAGGAACTTCATCTTCAAGCGTTCACCAAGGCGCGTGCGGAGCTGTAGAGTTGACAAAAGCGTAAAGTAGTTGTAAAATTAACATATGCAAAATTTTGACGTGATTATAGTCGGAGGGGGTGCGGCTTCTCTTGCCTGCGCTCTCACTTTAAAAAAAGAAGATAATTCCCTCAGCGTTGCAATATGCGAAAGAGGGGACAGATTAGGTAGAAAATTAGCCGCCACAGGCAACGGTCAGGGCAATCTTTCAAATACCGATTTAAGCCCCGCCCATTATCACGGAAGTTTAGCTCCGCTCGCTTCTTCTCTTATCAATAGCGGAGATTATAAAGTACGCTCGTTGTTCGACTGTCTGTTCGTTTCCGATAAGTCGGGGCGCATATATCCCGCCGGCAAGCAGGCTTCTTCGCTTTCGGACTGCCTAATTCGTGAGGTACAAAGGCTGGGCGTTGAAATTATATTGAACGCCGAAGTAACCGCAATTACAGACGGGTTTACTATCGTACTTTCGGACGGGCGCAACCTGAGCGCAAAACGCACGGTTTTAGCGTTCGGCGGAAAGGCGCAAAAGCAGTTCGGTACGGACGGAAAAGCTTATTGGCTGGCGAATAGTTTGGGGCATAATACGACCGCGCTGACTCCTTCGATAGTGCAGTTGAAGTGCGAAACACAGTACATAAAAATGCTTAAAGGCATCCGTGCTGAGTGCCGCGTCGGCGCGTTCGATAAGAGCGGTAAAAAGCTCTGCGAAACGTTAGGCGACGTGATTTTCACCGACTACGGCGTATCGGGCAACGCAATCTTTTACGTTTCTTCTTACGTAACGGATAAACAAGGCGCGTACCTGTCCTTGGAATTTATTCCGTCGTTCACGCAGGAAGAAGTGGAACGCAATATCCGTTTAAAATCTCAGCGCGGTTATCCGCAGTCGGAATTACTTTCGGGTACGCTTCACAACCAGATAGGCAGAACGATAATAAGGCGCTGTAACTCTTCAGACCCTAAGGTAATTGCCCAAATGGTAAAAAATTTCACTCTGCCCGTTGTAGGGAGCCTGGGCTTCGATTACGCTCAGGTGACAAAGGGCGGTATTCCCGCAGAAGAAGTCGGAAGCGATTTGCAGAGTAAAATAGTTCGCGGTTTGTATTTTGCGGGCGAAGCGCTGGACGTGGACGGCGATTGCGGCGGCTATAATCTCACATGGGCGTTCGTCAGCGGTATGCACGCGGCGAAGAGCATTATAAATGATATAAACGGTTATGATCAGGATTGAAGAAAACGTAAAACTGCCGATAGACCGCCCCGAAAGCGCACTTATTGATATTGCACAAAAAAAATTGGGCGCACCTGTCAAGTATTTCAAAATAATAAAAAAATCGCTCGACGCACGCGACAAGCGCAATATTTTCTGGCTGTACACAATCGCGTTTTCAAAATTGTGCGAGCGCGAGGACAAGCCCGAATTTCAAAAGGTGAAAGCGAATAAAAAAATCGCGGTCATAGGTTCGGGACCTGCGGGGTTATTCTGTGCGGTAAGGCTTGTCCAGCACGGCTTCAAGCCGATAATTATAGAGCGCGGGGAAAGGGTGGAAGAAAGGCGCAACACCTGCCTTGACTTTTTCAACAACCGCAAACTAAATGTGGAAAGCAACGTGCAGTTCGGCGAAGGCGGTGCCGGAGCGTTTTCGGACGGCAAGCTTAACACCCGCACGAAAGACGGTCTTAACCGCGACGTTTTAAAGCTCTTCAATATGTTCGGCGCGGACGAGGACGTGCTGTATTTAAACAAACCGCACGTAGGAAGCGACAGGCTTTATTCCGTGTTGCAGAATGCGCGCAAGTTCGTAACGGAAAACGGCGGCGAGTACCTTTTCAACACAAAATTAGTCGCAATCGAAAAGGGTGAAAACGGTCTTCGCTCGCTAATATTAGCGGATGTTCGCAGCGGAGAACGGCGTGAACTGCCCGTGGACGCGGCTGTACTGGCGGTAGGTCATTCCGCACGCGATACGTTTGAAATGCTTGAAAAAAGCGGCGTGCATATGGAAGCGAAAGACTTTGCCGTCGGCGTGAGAATAGAGCATTTGGCGGCGGATATAGGCTTTGCACAGTACGGTGAAAAGTACAGGCTTTTGCCTACGGCGGACTATCAGCTTGTAAGTCACGCCCACGAGAGAACGGTGTTCACGTTTTGTATGTGTCCGGGCGGTGTGGTTATTCCCGCGGCTAGCGAGAAAGGCGGCGTCGTGGTAAACGGAATGAGCCTGCACGCACGCGACGGAGTTAATTCCAACTGTGCGCTGATGGTTCAGATGAGGAGGGAGGATTTCGGCGCGGACGATTTGTTTGCGGGCGTTCGTTTTCAGCGGGAAATCGAGCGGAAAGCCTTTGAGTTCGGCGGAAGCAATTATTGCGCACCCGTGCAACTGTTCGGCGATTTTGCAAAAGACAGGCTGTCGTCGCGTTTCGGCGAAGTTAAGCCGACCTACGCCGCAGGAGCTTCGTTCGCTCCGCTTTCCGAAGTGTTGCCGAAGGTTGCGGCCGAGGCGTTAAAGGCGGCTGTTCCCGATATGGGCAGAAGGCTTAAAGGATTCGATAATCCCGAAGCGGTTTTCAGCGGGGTTGAAACGCGGTTTTCTTCGCCAGTGAAAATAGTAAGGGAGGCGGACGGTCAGTCCGTAAGCGTTAAAAACCTTTACCCCTGCGGTGAAGGAAGCGGTTACAGCGGCGGCATAACCTCTTCGGCGGCTGACGGGCTTAAAACCGCGGAACTTCTTTTTGAAAGGTTTTCGACGGATTAAGAGCAAAAGCGACAAATCTTACAAAAAATTTTGTATAAACTTTACTGTAAAATCATATTGCTTTCATATAAAATTCACATTTGTATTTTATAATCGAGGCGTAAAACCAAAGGGGGAGGAAAATCTCTCGGTTTTACTTAAATATGAACACACTTAACTTTTTTCATATTCTCTCTTTGGAAGGGCGCGGCTTTAAAGCCGCGCCTTTCTTTATCGTTTGATACATATCCAAACCTGCTTGACAAATCCTTTTAAGTTAAAATAAACCAATGCCAACTGAAAACGGATTTCTTGACTTTATTTAAAGTGCTATGATATAATAAAACAGATAACAAAAACACACTATTGTGTGTTTGGGAGCGCATATGGCGAAACAGGAAAAAATCAGACTTATATATGCGGTGTTTCTATCGCTTTTTATAGTTGCGATAGGAATAACCCTAATAGCCGTTGCCGCAGATATTTACTATTCGGGTAAGGGTACGGGCGTTATATACAGCCGTGAAATCGTAGGCGAAAGATTAAAGCTTCTCGCAATACCGCTTATATTTCTTATCGCGGTTATAATCGCAGGCTTTATTTTTCCGTTTGTAGAAAGCAAGCCCGCACGCGATAACAAGCAAGCCGTGCTTGCAAAATTAGCGAAAAGAATACCCGAAGGCGGAAGCGAGGAGTACGTTGAAGCTGAAAATAAATTAAAAAAAGTTATCAATATACGGCTTATTATATGGCTTGCGGCGCTTGCGGTAGTGCTTGCCGCAGTCATCGCCTGCCTTGTATTTCTGTTGAATACCGCGAATTTCAAGGGCGAAGATGTAAACGCGGAAATTCTTAAAATGGTTGCCAATATCCTGCCTTGGACAGCGGCGGCGCTTGCCGTATGTGCGGGCGTTTCGGTTTACAACGGCGTACTCTTGGAAAAGCAGTTAAAAGCCGTTAAAGCCTTGATAGTTTCAGGCGACGGCGCAATTAAAGAGCAGCCTGCGATATTCGTTAAAGCTCAGGCGGTTAAGGCTGTGGCTTCGTCAAAAATTACGCTTTTGGTTATAAGATTGGTTATCTTAGCCGTTGCTATTACTTTTATACTGCTTGGAATATTCAACGGCGGCGCGAACGACGTTCTCGGCAAAGCGGTAAATATTTGTAAAGAATGTATAGGTATAGGGTGATAACATGGTAATTGCTATTATTGTAATATCGGCAGTTCTCGGCATCGCCCTCGTCACGCATTTCGTTTACGCTGGGCTTCAAAGCCGAAGAAAACGTTTGGAACTGGGATTGGAAAAAGTCACCGTTAAAGAGTGGTGGCAGAACCATAAACCGAGCAAAAGAAGGCTGATACAGCTATACGCGGCTATTTTGTACAACGCGCAGGTGAAGGGATATATCACTGGCGAAATATACAAGGGCAACAGCAAGTATATGTGCGTTCCCGGTCTGAACTGCTATTCCTGCCCCGGCGCCGTTGGCGCTTGTCCTTTAGGTGCATTGCAGAACGCGCTAAGGGATACGAACCGTCGCGCACCGTACTATATGCTCGGCATACTTGCCATATTCGGGCTTATGCTTGCCCGCACGATTTGCGGTTTCCTTTGCCCTACGGGTCTTTTGCAGGACTTGCTGTATAAGATAAGAACGCCGAAGCTCAAAAAGAGTAAGGTGACCCGCGTTCTTTCCTATTTCAAATACGTACTGTTAATTGTTTTGGTAATATCCATACCGCTCATTTACGGCTTGATGGATAAAACGCTTCCCGCATTCTGCAAGTACATATGTCCTTCGGGAACTTTCGGCGGAGCGATAGGGCTTCTTGCAAACCCTTCGAACGCGTCCACGCTCGAATCCCTCGGACCCGCGTTCACGTGGAAGTTCTGCGTGCTTGTGGTGCTTGCCGTTGCAAGCGTGTTTATATACCGCTTCTTCTGCCGCTTTATTTGTCCTCTGGGCGCAATTTACGGCTTCTTCAACAGAATAGCTTTGCTCGGCGTAAAGCTCGACAGAGATAAATGTACGGACTGCGGACTGTGCGTTGCGCACTGCAAAATGGATATACGCAAGGTCGGCGACCACGAGTGTATCAACTGCGGAGAGTGTATATCGGTATGCCCCGCAAAGGCGATAAGTTGGAAGGGTTCGAAGATATTTGTAAGGGGAGCTTCACTTTCCGCTCCCGCACAGGAAGAGGTTAAACCGCTTTTGGCATTTATAAATCAGCCCGAGGGAACGGCACAAGCTGTATTAGCTGAAAATGCAGAAGACTGTACGGTAAAATCTACCTTTGAAGTTGCAGTAGTACAGACGGCATTAACTGAAATTGCGGAAGCGGAACAAACGCAACAGGAAACTACTTCTTCAGTAACTGTAAAGAAAAAGCGCGGTAAAAAGTTCTGGCTGGAATTATCCGCCTGGATTGTTGCGCTTGCGGTGCTTGTTGCGGCACTGATATGCTTCAACATGGATTTTTCAAAATCGGAAGACAACGTTATAACGCCCCCGATAGATAGCGACGTTCCGATAGGCAATGCTATCGGCGAAATGTGTCCCGACTTCACGCTTGAACTGTATCAGGGAGGAGGGGAGTACAACCTGTACGAAAATCGCGGAAAGATAACGCTTATAAACTTCTGGTATATCGGATGCGGCGGATGCGAAGCTGAAATGCCTTACATTGGCGAGCTTTCCAACTCGGAAGATTACGATATCGAAATAATTGCGATACACGGTTTGCACTACCTATCTGACGATGTCGATCCCTATCTTCAAGAACACGAGTGGAATAAGTTTGATATTAAGTTTGCGCAAGATATACCCGGTGCAAATAACAGTTATCAGACGTTTAAAATGCTCGGAGGAACGCAATACTGGCCGTTGACCGTAATACTCGACGAAGACGGTATAGTAAGATACAACAGTACAAATGAGTTCCATAGTTTCGAAGAACTTAAAGGAGTTATAGACGAGATTATTAACGCGGATTGATTAAGCGGAGATAAAATATTAACGGCGGAAACCGTACGGTTTCCGCCGTTATTTTGTTTGTTACGTTATTCTTTAATTACGCTTGTTCTTTAACTTCGAATACGTAGAAAGGTTCGGGATTTTCAACAGGTTCTTCCAAATCTTCAACGAAAGTCAAGGTGCCGTTATCACCGCGTGTAACGGTGAAGGTACCCGTCATATCACCCATAACGTAAGTGAAAGTGTAATCGTTTTCGTTGTTCTGAATCCAGAAGCCGCTTTCTATTTCCGAGATACCCGTTTTATCTTCTTTAGTGATGGAATACTGGCCGTCTGCGCTAACAGTAAGCGTATGATTTTCTTCGTTGGTATATTCACCGACGATAACGTCAACTTCGGGTTCGTCGGGTTCGTCGCCGTTAGCTGCTTCGAATATATACGAAGGTTTTTCTGCGGGATCTTCCAAATCTTCAACGAAAGTCAAGGTGCCGTTTTCATCGCGAGTAACTGTGTAGGTACCCGTCTCAAACGATATATAAGTGAAAGTATAATTATTTTCGCTGTTCTTAACCCAAGTGCCGCTTTCATATTCACTCGGACCAATCTTGCTTTCTTCGGTAATGATATATTTGCCGTCCGCACTTACAGTAAGATTAAATTCATCGTTAACGTAATTGCCTACGATAACGTCTTCTTCAACGGGAGGAGTGGGTTCCGTAGCGTAGTAGTAGCAAGCAAATAGCCATTCACTATCTTTCGCAGCTGCTAAAGGCATACAATTGGGGTAAGCTTTTGCCATTGCTTTCAGAAAAGTTTCAAGCTCTTTGGTAAGAGGATAAACGCCGTCAGCGTTTACGTACTTTACATAATAGTGTCCTTCGGTGATATTCGTTGGATTTTGCAAATCGAATCCGCCCATATTATTGGGCTTTTGGTCATAATCTCCAAATCCTCTGAGCATCGTGCGGTAATCGTCGTAGGTATTACCTTTTGTCAAACTCGTTTTATCAACAGTCGAATCAAGTATTAAAGGATAGCTTCCGCGGTCTGCTTTATCTATATACGCAAGAGAAGCGCCTCCGTCATAAGTGAAAAATCTTGCTTCCGCAATGGGGGAGGTAAGCAAAACCACAACTACAGGACCGTCTACACTGTTTAAGTGATAAGCTTTGTCGGTATCGTTATAAACTAATTCTACCGTTCCGTCTACGGGAACTTCGGTTAAAGTTCCTTCCTGAGCGCTAAACTGGCTGAGCTTTTCTTCGGCGTGCTTTACAGTCGTAATGTTTTTAAGGTCGGTAGTTTTTTCAACTTTCACCTTAAAAGCTGCGGGATATTTTTCAGCGCCGTTAACTGCTATTGAGAAGTACATACTTCTGCCAATCATATCTTCCGTAAATCTTGCTGTACATTCCGCACTCTTTTGAAACGTTACGTGATTTGCTTTGGCATATTCGCTTACCATTAACACTATGCTTGTATTCAAGTCGCTCGGTCCCGTCAATTTGAATGACGCGCCGATAGCGGGGGTGTATTCGATAACCGCCGTTGCGCCTTCCTTCGCGATGGTTACGTCAACTTCGCCCGTAAGCTTAATTTTCGTGTGCGAAGCTGAGGGCGCTTCTATTGCAAATTGGATTTTTGCAGCTTCGGTATTGTTATTCCTTACGTTAAAGAAATACGTTTTTCCTGCTTCCATAGCCGGAATTGCGTACATAGCGGTGCCTTGGTTGTTACCTAAATTATAATCCGTTCCGTTAAAAATGCAATTTGCCGCACTGCCGCTTTTGTAGTAAATACTATATTCACTGTCGAATGAAGGAGTAATGCTGTAATATACGGTTTTATTAGCGGCAAGGTTTTCTTCGAAGCTATATACCGTAGATTTGTCGTCAAAGGTGATAAAAGTGTCCTGTACAAACGCCGCCTTTTCCTCGTCGGTTAAGGGTGTCGCGTCGGTTACGGCATTGACCTTATAAATCGTGATAGTCATTTCGGTCTTTGTAGCCGAGAAGTGATCGCCGGTATAGTAGTGTCCGGTAGCCGAATAACCTTCGAAGGCGTATTTTCCTATTAAATTAGAAGGTAAAGTTATCATTACCTTGTAATCGCCCGGTTCTGCACCCGTATAAGTCCATTTGCCGTCCGTGCCTAAGAGGGAGGGGGTAAGGCAGCTGCTTCCTTCAAGCTGACAGATTGCTATCGTCACTTTTTCCTGATAGAAAGGATTGCCCTCTTCATCGACAAGATTTACAACATAGCGGAAGTCTTTTACAAGCGTTACCGTTACCGAAGTGTTTTCAGCCGTTACCTGAACGCTTTCGGGTGCGTGGTATCC
Organism: uncultured Clostridia bacterium; assembly: GCA_964468955.1. Taxonomy (GTDB): domain Bacteria; phylum Bacillota; class Clostridia; order Christensenellales; family Borkfalkiaceae; genus Coproplasma. The sequence continues at coordinate 9,256 of CAYXXB010000007.1, forward strand.
GTCGGGAATGGTGCTTGCGACAAGTGAAACGGTGTAAGTGTCGGGTGCAAGCTCTATCGTAGCTTTGCCGTCGTCGCCCGTTCTTACGGCGTCGTATCTCGTACCGCCTTTGCTCATATAGACGGCAACGTCTTTAACGGGTTCGTGAGTATCGTCCTCGACAAGTACGGTATAAGATGTCGCTTCGCCGCCAGTCGGATTGTCTTTGTTGTCGTCGTTAGGTTTGTCTGTGTCGCATGCGGCAAACAAGCCTGCGCAAACTGCGGCGATAATCAACATACACAGAAGTAATACGTGTTTTCGTATTGCTTTCATATTGTTCCTCCTATGAAATATAAAATTTTAAATCAAAATAAGTTTTTGCAATTAAACGGGATTCTTTTCATCAACCGTCTTGTAATACCAGCAGAATCTCAGCCATTCGTCTGTGATTTTTTCGGGTATTTCGTTGTTCATAATCGAATCGGTGCGGAGGTAGTGGTATATAGTAAGAATTTTTACTATATCGTCGTTTACTTTTAACAACCCGTCGTTTTCCATTGCCTTCTCACAGAGTTTTTTCATTGTCTCGGTGTAGTTGAGATAATCGGAAGCGTGTTCGCTGTCCAGAAGAGCAGGATTTATAATGCCGGTGTATGTCGCTTCCTCGAGCGTACCCCGATATGTGAGAGCTTTAGTAAAATCGAACACTTCAAACAGCTTTTCGCCTGTATAGGGGTCGGTCACGTACTGATTTATAATGGTTGAAAGCGGATAGTAGATATTGCCGAGCGTAGTGTGTTTAAAGTCAAGGTAAATGAAATCGCCGCGCGTTCCGTCGCTGTTGAGTGCATGATAATAACCGTCTTCGTCTTTTTCGTATTTGACCGCATATCTCAGCTGTATTTTTCCGTCGTCGTCAAAGGTATAGTCGCCTGAAGTGCAGGGTTCAAATATCTGTACGCTTTCGCCCGTGTAGGAAATATCGAATTTCAATTCGCCTGTAGCCGCGCTGTCTGCGAATGCAACGGCAATGTAGTATTTCGTGTTTTTCGTAAGATAAAGCTTAGCCACGAAATTTTGTTCGTTTTCTTCATCACGGAATATTCTGTCGCTGCCGCTGTGATAGAAAGCGTTATCTATATCGTCCGTGTAAATCCATACTTGTGTTTCCTTACCTGTTTGGTTTTTGGAAATTAACGATTGGATTGTGAAAACGCCGCTCTTATCGGGAGTAAACGCATATCTGATAATAGGGAAGGGCTGCATATTTCTCGTGAGGTCCGCAGTGTGCGTGCCTTCTGCGATTGTTATTGCCGTTTTATCCGTAAGCCCTATTATGGGATTGCCGATTAAAGTGCCGTCGCCGTAGTGGGAGAAGAAATAGCACAGTTCAAGCCATTCGTTTTCGTTGTTGCCTTTGCTTATGTGCGATGTGAACGCCGCCAAAAGCTGTTGTAAAGATTCGTCTACGGGAATATAACCTTTTATATCCGAATTGCCTGCAAGAGTTACGTATCCGGTAAGGAGGTCTCTCCAATCGTCAAGCTTTCCGTTATAAGTGAAAGTACAGTCGTACTTATATTCGCCCGTATCTTCGTCGGTTTCGTTTAAATATTGCTGTATTGATAAAGAACTCCAGTTTGTCGCGTCTGTAAAGTTTGCAAAGAGCATAGGCGAGGGGTCGTCGCCTGCATATTGCGAACCTTGAAGCTTTGAAAGGTCTACGTAATAATATCCGTCGTTTTTAAGCGTAACGTCCGCATAGTAGAGGTAGGACGTATCACCGCTTTCAGGAGTGCCGTAAGCCGCTCCGCGAAGCATATCCGTGGATTCGGTTATAGCGTCCAATTCGGTAAAGCGGGCATTCTTAATAAAAACGTTGTCGAAGCCGTATGCGCGGGATTCGTCCTTTATATAGCTTAAAGCCAACTGATGGGTGTCGTTAACGATATCTGCGTAAACGTAACAGGTCTGCCAACCGGAGTTTTCACCCGATATCGCATAGACGACTTTGCCGTCGAACAGCACATAGAATATGTCGTTATCCGTTTCGGTCTGCGCCCAGAAGTCGAATGCGAAAACTTTTCCCTCCGTCATAGTGATTGTAGCGTATATAAACGAGAACGTACCGTCGTGTTCAGTGTTAGAGGGATAAAGTACCGTGTCGTCGCCGTTCGGCGCTTTGCCGAGAATGAACGGCCAAGTGTATTCCGCGGTTGCTTCGGGTTCGCCGAACCAGCTTACCGAGCAGCCTGCGGGGATTTGACTTGCGTTATTTATTGCCGCCGCTACTTTTTCGTAATGGTTGGCTTCCACCGTGACGTCGGGTTTCGCCATTTCAGTCACTGTAGACTCCGCTCTCTTTTCGCCGGGGGTGAAAGTCTGTGTGTAGTCGTCGGCAACGTACGTGTCCAATAACTTTTCCCAGTAGGAGGTGGATGTCAGAGCGCCGTCCTCAATGCGGGCTATTGCGCCGTACCTGTCGATGATTACGTTAGTGGGCCAATACATTAAATCAAATTTGACGTAGAGCGCGTGTTTGTCGCGGAACATAGGGAATGAGTAGCCGTTGTCCTCGTGGAAAGCCGCAACCAAGGAATCGCTGTCGCCTTCTCCGTAAGACATCTGATAATTACTGACTGCAAGAAATTCAACTTTATCTTTATAATTTTCGTACGCCTGCTGCATTGCGGGCAATTCCTGCATACACGCGGAACAGTTCGTTCCCCAGAAATTCAATACAATCGCTTTTTTCTCGTTTAAGATGTCTTTAATGGAATAGGTGACGGGATTTCCGTTCACGTTGTAAGGGGTGGTAAATTCGTAGTCGTGTATAATATCGCCAATAACGTAGCTTGTGTTAGCTGCGGGTGTCGTACTTATAACTTCGGAACGGAGTATCAAATCAATCGAAGTGTTCTGCTCCGTAAGAGCGGGGGAGTCGTAATCGTAGCCGTCGGGAACATTCTGAACGTATGCGTTATAACCGTAGCCTTTCGGAAGTGCAAAGGTGACTTTGCCTTTGTCGTCCGTTTTTGCGGAAGCTACGGCTGCAGAGTCGGAAAATACAGTTACGGTATAGTCTTTGAATAAAAGCTGTCCCTCTGATTTTAAAGTTATGGTATAATCTGTGGTTTCGCCTTGTTCGAGCGTGAAATCCGTATTCGGCTGAGTGCCGGTTACCTGTTTGGATCCAACGTAAATATTGTTGAAGGGCAGGTCGGAAAGGGTGACGGAATAATTTCCGTATTCAAGCGATTTGCTCGCCGTTCCGTTAGCATCCGTTTTTGCCGTGGTTATCTTATCGCCTGCCGTCCAAGTTACGGTAACGCCTGCCGCGGGGGAGTTGTCGAATTTTTTAACGGAAACGGTGTAATCGATTTTCGCCTTTTCAAGTACAATCGTAATTCCGCGCGCGGTAGAAGTTACCGTAGCGGGAGTATAGTCCAACCCTTCGGGCAAATTGGAAAGCGTTACCTCGTAAGTTGCCGCGGGAAGCTCAACCGAAGTTTTGCCGTCGGAATTTGTAACGGCGTTAGCTTTTTCCGCACCGTTTTGCGACCACTTTACGGTTACGTCGGAAACGCCCGTTATTTCGTCTTCGCCGAGTACGGTTACGGAGTAGCTCACCTTCTGAGCGTTTTGCGTATCGCCCTGCGTGGTGTCTTGCGTATTGCCTTGCGTATTGCCTTGCGGAGTGTCTTGCTTATTGTCTTGCGAGCCGTCGCAAGCCGTAAACACTGTACCGAATACGGCCGCAAGGCTAATTGCCAAAGTAACAAACAGCAATGATAATTTTTTCATTTAAACAACCTTCCTGTATGTAATGTTAGTATGTGATATTGAATTAATTTATAAAAAGATTACCACAATATTTTGTAAAAATCAAGCGAATGTGCAGCCGTATTAAATAATAATGTAATATAATTGTATAAAGATATGCATTTGTAGGTGGATTTTATACATTTATAAAAAATAAATAAAAAGAAGCTGACCCTTTATAGGATCAGCCCCTTAATATCGGTTTGTTTATGAAACGGCAGTCTATGATAAACTTATTGTAACCTGTACGCTGCCCTGTTCCGCACCGAGTAAAGTGCGGAGTTCAGAAGCGGAGTATCCGTTGATTTTTCCTATTGCCGTATAAGAATAGGAATTATTTCCGAAGAACAAACACAAATACCTACCTGCATATAGTATTACGTCGCCCGCTTGTGCGGATATGTGAGTATTGTTTGCGGGAAGGCTATGCCCGATATCGCCGTACATTTCGAAGTTGCCGTTTTCGTCCGCAGTAAAAGTAATATCGCCCTTTTTTAATATCTCCACAAGGGCGTCGACCGAAGAATTTTCGGCAAGCGTAACTTCCAACTTGTTTCCGTTGATTGCAATAAACATTTTTGTGATTTCCTCTTGTTCGGGTTTTTCGCTTTCGGGCGGCGGTGCGGGTTGCTCTGTTTCGGACGGTTGCTCTGGTTGTCCGCTTTCAGACGATTGCGTGGATTCTTTGTTTTCCGTCGGCTGATTAGGTTGTTCTGTTTCCGTCGAATTGTTATTACCTGTGTCGGCAGGCGAATATTTATCTTCCGCACACCCTGCGAAAGCAAAACACGCTATTAAAAATACGGCTATAAGCCCAAAAATCTTTTTCATTAATTTCATCGCTATTTATTCTACACTCATTCGCATACATAATCAAGCGTTCGAATGTATTATGTTTGCTTTTTCAGACAACTGATGTTATAATATAAAAAATTACGGGAGGTGCAATATGGACCAGTTACAGGATGTATTACTAAAACTGTATACGTTGATAGAAGCCGAAGACTCCGACGAATTGCTTGCGGAAAAGTTAAGCGACTATCATGAAGGCGATATTGCCGACGTTTACCCCAAATTAAGCGAAGACGCCCGCAAGCGTTTAGCGCGCGTCCTTTCCCCCGAAGAGCTCTCTAACGTGTTCAGTTATCTTGAAAACGCGGAAGATTACATCGAGGATATGGATAAGGAACGCGCCGCGGACATAATCGAATCGATGGACGCGGACGACGCTGTTGATTTGCTCGACGAATTGGAAGAAGACACCCGTGACGAAATTATAAAGCTGATGGACGACGAAGCCGTCGAGGACATCAACCTTATAAATTCCTACGAAGAAGACTCCGTCGGTAACCGAATGACTACAAATTTTATACTCGTAAAATCGGATATGAGTATAAAGTCGGCAATGAAGTCAATGGTGGAGCAAGCCGCCGATAACGACAACGTTTCCACAATTTACGTAGAGGACGAAAACGGAGCGTACTGCGGTGCTATAAATTTGCGCGATCTGATAGTCGCCCGCAACAACATTCCTTTAAGCGAAATTATAATGACTTCATACCCTTCCGTATATGCAACCGAAAATATCGGCGAGTGTATAGAAAGACTGAAAGATTATGAGGAAGATTCCATTCCCGTACTTGGCGAACGCAACGAAGTATTGGGCGTAATTACTTCAACAGACCTCGTTGAAGCGGTTGACGACCAGTTGGGCGACGACTACGCAAAACTTGCAGGTCTTACTTCCGAAGACGATATGAAGGAGCCTTTGCACCGCTCTATCGCAAAAAGAATACCTTGGCTTACGGTATTATTCTTTTTAGGCTTAGGCGTTTCCGCAGTGGTCGGCAGTTTCGAAACGGTAATTGCAAGTCTGCCGTTTATAGTAAGCTTTCAGTCGCTCGTTTTGGATATGGCGGGCAATGTGGGAACTCAGTCGCTTGCCGTAACCATACGCGTACTTTCAGATGAGCAGTTTTCCGTAAAGCAAGCGTTTAAACTATTATGGAAAGAAACAAGAGTAGGGCTGTTGCTCGGTTTATTGCTCGGCGCTCTTTCCTGCGTCTTGGTAGGCGCTTATCTGTGCATTACGGGTACAGCGGTGAATACGGCGTTCCTAACTTCGGGCTGTATCGGCATTGCGCTTTTAGTTGCGATGATACTTTCCAGCTTCTTCGGAACGATTATCCCAATCTTCTTCAAAAAGATTAAAATAGACCCCGCAGTCGCTTCGGGACCTTTGATTACGACTATAAACGATTTGATAGCCGTCGTAACCTACTACGGGCTTGCGTGGTTGCTTATAATTAATCTTACAATGTAAAAGAAATCGGAGTGATTAATGCGCAAGGGCATATTTAAAAAGCTTTTGGCTGTTTGTTTTGCTTGTTTAAGCGTTGGCGCTTTCGGCGTTTTCGGTTGCACCAAAGTTGAAGGAAACGTCGGTCAGTCGGGTGAGCAAACAGGCAATCAAACAGGTGAACAGACCGGCGGTCAGACAGGCGACCAAACGGGTGAGCAAACGGGCGGTCAAACGGACAGTGAACTCCGTCCCGAAACTCAGGGAGAATACTTAAAAAAATATATTACCTCGGACTATATAATTAATCAAAATTTTTATAAATATATAACTACAATGCCCAATTACGATAACGGAGGCAGCGTCGTTGCAAACGCTTTGTACGCTTCTCCGGACGGAACGGGCGAGGGAACTTCGATAACCGATGCGACGGATATACAGACTGCTATCGACGAAGCGGAAGCGGGTCAGACGGTCTATCTTTTAGGCGGAACGTACAGCCTCGACGAAAGCGTATGGGTGGGAGTCTCGGGAAAAGAGAACGCATATATTACTATCCGCAACTATCCGAATGAAACGCCCGTAATTACGGCAAGCACGGCGGTAGCAGCCAAAAACAAGGAATTCCCCGTATTCGGACTTGATGAAAATATCGGTTATATCGTAATAGAAGGGCTTGAAATCGGCAACGTTAAAACGGAAACAGCAATAGGCATTGCTGCATACGACGGCGGACAGCATAATATAATAATCCGCAACAACAAATTCCATAATCTCGAAACAAACAAACCGAACGACGATAATTGCGGCGCTAACGCAATACTTCTTTTCGGCGAAAAAACTTTGCCGATGAACAACTGGCTGATTTACGGCAACGAGTGTTACGACAACGTTTTGGGTTGGTGCGAAGCCGTTTCGGTTGCCGCCAACTGCGAGTGTATTTACGTAATCAACAACAACGTACACGATAACACCAATATCGGCATAGATTTTACGGGCAATTTCGGATATTGCAAAAATAAACTGCTCGACATGCCGCGCTTTTGCATAGCGGCGGGCAACGTCGTGAAAAACTGCGTTGCGGAATACGCCGAGTACGCAGGGCTGTACGTAGACGGAGCGCGCGATGTGCTTTTGGTAAACAACTATCTGGAAGGCTGTCAATACGGAATCGAAGTCGGCTCGGAGCAAAAGAGCGAAGGACATACCGTCAGAAATATTTACGTTTATAACAACGTAGTAGTAAACAACCTTAACTGCGGAATAAGGGTAGGAGGCTACGACAAAAACAGCTCGGGCGTGGTGGAAAACTGCTATATTGTAAATAACACGCTTATAAACAATAATACCTTGGGCAATGAAGCAGAATTTGTGCTTTCGATGCTTGACGGACTGATAATTGCAAATAATTTGGTTAAGTCGCAACACGATACAATTATTTATACCGACTTGACCAGCGACGAAACGAAAAATATCACGGTCACAAACAATTGCTTTATAGGCGGTTCGGATATCGAATTCGAGTATTTGGGGAACAGTTATTCCACGCTCGAAGCATTCAATACGGCTTTTGATTTCAATAATATTACGGGTGAAGTTGAACTTACTGAAAATTACGCCGTACAGTCGGGCGTTACTTTGGACGCGGGCGACAATGCGTATGTGACCATCGGCTACGACTATAACTTTAACAAAAGAATTATCGGAAATAATGTAGACGTCGGCGCAACGGAAAAAGCTTAAATTTAGTGCAATAACGGCTGAATCGAAATAATCGATTCAGCCGTTTGCAATAATAAAAGTAGTTGTTTTGCTAAATAACACCTTGACTTAAATCAATATGTATTTTATAATAGTTATAGTTGGGTAAAAATATATGCATTACATTTTGTATTTTGATTATGCGGGAATATGTGTAATTGCTGCCGTAATGTTCAGCTTTTTTTATAGGCAGACTATAAAAACGCGCTCGTCGTCGTTTTTCATAGCCTTTATGTTCGTTGCGCTTTTTACCGTAATCTTTGATATTGCAGGCGCGGAAGCGCTGAAATATACCCAACAAACGCCTCTGTGGCTGTGTTACTTACCGCAAATGCTGTATTTGTGTGCGTTGGTTGCAAATCCAGTAATTTATCTATTGTACATACTTTCGGTTGTCAGAGACAAAAAAGTTATTAAAAAGTGGATATACGGTGCGGTTCTCGTTCCGTTTGCATTGCAAATTGTTTTCGTATTGATTTCGCCCTTTATAAACGGTGCGGGAATATTTTGGTTTAATGAAAACAAAGAATACGTTCACGGTCCTTTGCTGTACGCCCAGTATGCAATAACGTTTGCGTACATTTTCGGCTCGCTGATTTACGTAATTATAAGAAGAAAAACTTTCACGCGGATACAGGAAATAACAATTTACCTGTACGTCGCAATTTGCGTAATAGCTATAATTATACAGCTGATTGTACCGCAGCTTCTCATTCAGCAGTTCGGTATTACGATTGCCGTAATGCTCATTTATACGTCCTTGCAAAACCCGCAGGATTACATTGATAAAAGGCATGGCGCGTTTAACGGTCTGGCGTTTGAAACCATTTTGAACGGCAACGTAATCAGGGGCAAAAAATTCGACGTGCTGGGTATGCGTATAAGCGGAGTCCGCTACGTAGGCGACACGCTGGGTGAAGAGAGTGAAAGCGCAATATTAAAAGAAATAGTGCAGTTCCTCATACGCGAGGCAGGCAAGAAGCGCATTTTCATCATCTCACAGACAAAGTACGCTATTTTATTAAGCGAAGGAGAGGACAGCAAAGGTTTAACGGACAGAATTTACGACCGTTTTTCACAGCCTTTCGTTTATAACGGCGCGGGTATTTCGCTTGCGGTCAATACCTGCCTTATCCGTTGCCCCGACGTCGCGGCTCAGAGCAAAGACGTGTTGAGTATAATCGACTTATGTCTTGACGAAAAGAACATAACGGACCACAATGAAACGATAATTGCCAATAAGGATATGTTGGCAAGGGGACAGCGCGAAACGCTCATTTTACAGGTTATGCGTCAGGCGCTTAAGGAAAACGGGTTTGAAGTATATTATCAGCCGATTTATTCGGTAAATAAAAAGCGTTTGACTTCCGCGGAAGCGTTAATCCGCATAAATGATACGAGATTGGGTTACATAAGCCCCGACGAGTTTATTCCGCTTGCAGAAAAGAACGGTTTGATTTTGGATATAGGCGAGTTTGTGTTCCGCGACGTCTGCCGCTTTATAAGCGAGAACAAGCTCTGGGAAATGGGCATAGAAAACATTCACGTTAATCTTTCGGTAGTGCAGTGTATGCAGGAAAGTTTGCACGAAGTTTTGGTAGGCATAATGGACGAATTCGGCCTCGATTATTCCAAGATTAACCTTGAAATGACGGAGAGCGCCGCGGTTGCTTCCGAAGATACTCTTACAAGCAATATGCACAAACTGATTGATAAGGGAATGGCGTTTGCTCTGGACGATTACGGCACTGGTTTTTCCAATACGGTTACTATGATGAAATATCCGTTCAAGCTTATAAAGCTCGATAAGTCTATGGTTTGGGCGGCTTCTGACAGCGAAAAGTCGATGAGTCTTTTAAAGCACACTATCAGTATGATTAAAGATATGAATATGGAAATAGTAGCGGAGGGAGTTGAAACGGCGGCTCAGGCCAATATGCTTGCTAAAATGGGTTGCGATTATTTTCAGGGGTACTATTATTCCCGCCCCGTGAACGGCGAAAACTTCCTTAAAACCGTACGCGAACACAACTGAGAGCGAACAGGTGAAAAAGCTATTGCTGAAATTCTGACTTAAAAAATTTAATTCTGTAAACAAAATAAATCCGAACGGCAGTGTTCGGATTTATTTTTGCGGTTTTTCTTTACTCTTTCACATTTTATATGTATAATAGATATATACGTTAATAACTTTTTTTAAAGGAATATTATTATGTTTTTTGGTACTCAGCTCGATTTAATCTTAGTATTTTTTATCGTTATGTTAGGCAGAACCGTCGATATGGGGCTTGCCTCCTAAGAACGGTTTTCACCGTAAAGAATAAGCCGCAAATTGCCGCGCCTATCGGTTTTGTAGAAGCTTTCTTTTGGTTTATGATCGTTAAAGCCGCACTCGATTACGCCATTTCAAATCCCGTAGTCGATACTCTCGTCCTTGCTCTTTCGTACTCTCTCGGTTTTGCACTCGGCACACTGCTTGGCGGTTTGCTTTCTAAAAAATTTGTTAAGTCTAAAATTCACGTGCAAATAATTTTAAGCAGTAAGAATGACGATATTGTTAAAGAACTGAAAGAAAAGGGGTACGGGCAGACGATTATAACCGCAAAAGGCGCTAACAATAATAATGAAACTTATATGATTTTTGTGGAAACCAACAGCGATAAATTAAAAGAGCTGAGAGCGATTATAAACACTATGGATACAAAGGCGTTCGTGTCCGTCAGTGAAAGCAAGTCCGTTTACAACGGCTTCTTCGGTTTTACTACAAGGAAATAAACGCCGTACGAACTAAAGTTCGTGAACTTTATTGCAGTGCGGACATATGATTTCGCCGTCGTCGCTGATTTTTGTTATATTTCTGAAATACATCTGCGCTTCTTTTTGTCTTTCCAAAAGCCAGCCGTCGCCGTCTGTAGCGCGGTTTGTAAGTCCGGATATTTTGGTAAAATGAAAGGGCCTTCCGAATGTCGGGCAATGGCTTGTTTTGATTTCCGTCCGGCAAGAAGCGCACTTATAGGCGGGGCGGTCAATAGTACTGCGTTCGACGTCAAGAGTAAGAGAGTTATTGCAAAACGGGCAGTCCTTGCGCGCTGAGTCTGCGTAAACCATGCCGCGCAGAATAACTTGTTGTATGCGTCTGAATGATTCTATGCCGGTAATGCTGATTTGTACGGCGTTTTCTTCGTGTTCTTCGTAAGGCGAAACTATAGCGTATTCGTCCGCCTGCACGACTTTCTTTACCTCGGTAAGCAATTGCGTATTATCCTTTAAAACCGAAGGGATAATCACAACAGTATATTTATTTTCTTTTTCAATAGAGAGTGAGAGAAGGTCTGTATCGCCGAACTTGCACTTTTTTAAAGATAACTGCCAGCCTTTAAAATCAAAAGTCATATTCAGCCGTGCAAAGTTTACTAAAGTTATGCCGTTGTATTTGAAATTAAAGTGGGTTACGGCAAAAATACTCAACAGTTCGCAAAAATAAAAATAATTTTCTTTAAGTCTTGCTATATCGGCTTCATTTATTTCTCTGTCAAAGCTGATGCTGTGAGCGGTAAGATATTTGCTCAGTTTGTAAATCTGATGATATTCTCGGTGCATTGACAAAATATTTGTCTTATGTACTTTTATTTTTGAAGGTCTGTTTTTGTTGTTTTTGTATACCGGTCGTTTGAGTCTGGGGACAATACTGCTTAAAATAAATTGCAGTTTGTTAAGACACCGCACAGAAACGCCGTAGTAGGAGTCGAAATTACGGCTGTAACCCGTGTGTAGTTTTCCTAAAGCCAAAAAATAATTTAAGTGGTTTACCCGTTCCAAAAGATTAATTTCTATCGTCTGATTTGTATAAACCAGCTCTTTCAAAATGTGCAGGTTATATCTTGCGTAAGCTAAAATTTCGTCTACAGTCTGGCAGAAAACCAAATTTTCATAAATACCGTAGTTGTCCTCGTATGTTCTTGTTAGCAGTTTTGTCGGTGTTATTTCGTTCTTTTTAACGTTTGACCACAGCTCGCTGTGCGAGGCTATGTGTTGAATTGTGTTGTTGTTTATAATTCTTACCGATTCAGTCGGCAAAATAACGTTCTGCTCTTTTAAGTGAATACACGGTTGCGCAAAAATTCGCTTTATTGCGGGTAAAGCGTTTAAAATGACGTTCAGCTCTTCTTCCAGAGCTTCGAAACTGAAATCGGGTTCGACAGTGAATAAGGTAAGTTCGTGAACGATAAGATAGTCCAACTCAACGTAAGACAGCCGTTTATATTTTTTTATAAACGGCTCTATCGTTTTATAGTTTTCTATCAATTTATACAGTTCGGACTGTTCCTCACAGGTCAAATCCATAGAAATCAATCCTCGTTAAGTCTGCGGATAAACGCGCTGCATGCGGTAAGATTCAATTTATCGAATTCAACGGCAAGAGCCTCTTTGTTTTCGACAATCTTGTATTCCAGTTTGCAGACGACTTTGCTTAAAAGAATTTTTTCAACCGCTTCGTTAATAACGGCGTCTCTGTCGGTAAAGCATGCGCAGTAAATTTTAACAAAGTCCTCCATCTGACGTAAGATACGGTTGCCGAAGGAAATGTTGTAGGGGATAAGCAGTTTTTCTACTTTCTGGATAATTGCGTTGCTTTCAGCGTCGAAAGTAAAGTCCGTCTTTGCATTTTCGAACAGGGTGGTTATCATATCGTAAGCGACGAACCTCGGTGAAAGCGGTTCGCTGAAAGAATGGATTTTGGGCGCACGCCTGTAAAAATTCATAGTCTGCGCTCGGTCGTAAACCTTGTCGCTTATCTCGAACGTGCTTTCGTCGCGGTTAGCTGTTCCTATAAACCATATGTTTGCGGGTATTTTGATGGTATGTCCGTCGGTCAAAGCGGAGTATGATTTCTTTTTGCCGTTTTTCGTGCGGTAAAGCTTCAAGTTCAAAAGCTTGATTTCGCGCTTATCCTCTTCATGTTCCATAAGCGAGAGGAAGTCGGAAAAATAATACTCGATTCTGCTTAAATTCATTTCGTCGAGTACAATAAATGTGGGTACTGTAGAGTTAAGTTTAGCCTTGTATAAACATTGCGTAAACTTTTTGGGAGTAAAGCATTTGCTGAATTCGTTATAATATCCCATCAGCTCGTTTTTGTCGCGCCAGGAAGATTCAACTTCCACAATTTCGCAGTTGCCCATAACCGCTTCGGCAAAAATTTTGGGCAAACTCGTTTTACCCGTTCCGCTCATACCTTGCAGAATAGTCAGTCTCGAAGCCCCTAAACCCGCAACAAAAGTCGCCATATCTTCCACTGAATAGGAGAGGTGTAGCCTGCATTCCCTTGCATAATCGACTACAAACCTCACAAGGTTTGGCAACGTAAGATTTTCGAAAAGGCTTTCACGCCTTTTTGCAAGCTCACCGTTATATATTTGCGTTTTTTCATCAAGCTCTGTGAAAGCGGGGCATGCGTCGAAATCGTTTTGTTCGGCGGGTTCGCTTTCCCGTAAACGCACTTCGGTTAAAGGAGCAATCTGCTGATTTACAGGAGGATTATCAACTGCGGGAGCAGACGGCTGCAGTTTGTCTGCGGAAAACTGTCCTCTTATAAGCATAACAAGCAAAACTATAAAGCTTGCTATAAAAATATAAATCGATTTGCTCGTTATTGTGTAAACGTAGTTTAACGATAAGCTGACGCCGTAATATTTTAAAATGCTTTCTATGTTTTCGATGTTGATTGCTTGTGCAATTTTGAAATATACGCCGGATAAACCTATAAGCAGTACAAAAAACGCGTTTGTTATAGCGGTCGTTTTAATAACCTTGTCGTAATCTTTATACTTTATAAAGAAACTCACCAAAGAAAAGACAAAAAGAATACCGGAAATAAGAAGAATTGCAAACAGCATGAACGCAAGAGCCTGCAAGCCGCCTCCAAGTTCACTGTAAGTGGTTAACATCTCGTAACCGTTCATACAAACGTCGTTTGTGTAGTTTCCTGCTTCCACGTGAATTTCGATTATGTTAAGTATCAACGAAACATAGGTTATGCAAGTCAGTAAAATAACGTATATCAGGGATTCTATTTTTACTTTTTTGGCGGTTAAAATGTTTTCGCCGTCGAAGCCGTAGCCCATTAAGCCTTGCACAACGGAAAAAACTATTAAAAATATTATAGAGAAAATCAGCGGTATATAGCTTACGGTGCTTGCTCTTTCCCCGTTAAGGTTTTCTATGAAGCTCATGCAGTAGCCTAAGATAAAGAAAATGAGCAGATAAGTCGTATTGCCGTATATGTACTGCTTTGATTTTTTTACGAAAATTCTGTCAGATTTGAAAAAGAACGGTAACGTTGAAACAAAGAATACCAAACTCGCAAGAAAAGCTACGAACATAGCCATGAAAGATACGTAAATCTGTAAGGCAGCGGATTCTTTCAAAATTTTATCCGACAACGCGTCGATAAGTACGAACGTTTCGGTCGACGCGGAGCCGGTTGTAGAGTATAAAGGAATAAAAAATACAGTAAACGCAAGGATTGTCGTCAAAACTTCGCAAACAAGCAAAATCAGTTTACCGACAAACGGGTTTTTAATTCTAGGCGTATGCGCAGCCTGCGTTTCGTCGGCTTCATCTTTTTTATCTTCTTTAATTTCTTTGGTCATTGCTCGTTTAACTATTAAATAAATAAGTTGAGCGCAAGAGATTAAAACGCCTATAATAAGGCACGCAACCGCGCCCGAACTTAAAATCTTGAAGCCGATATGAATGAATAATAGACTTAAGTTAACGACGATACTATAGGGTATCAAAAAGTAAAACGCAATTTTTTTATTTTTTAGGAACATAAGCAACGCGCTTAAAATGAGCAGAGCAACGCCTATAAAAAAGGCAATTACAAAAATATCGCTAAAGCCGTCAAATCTTAAAATATAAGCGGTAAACTCTGATTTCAGAGTGCCAACGGTCCAGATTGATTCGTTGCCCCAATCAGGTAGCAGCTTGACGGAATACGCAATTAATGTAAAAAGTAGATTTAAGCATGCCGCAGCCGTGAAAACAATGGCTTCGAAATATTTCGAATTTAAAAATTTTTTCATGTGTTTACCTCTCTTTAAGGCTTATATAGAGTGCGCGGATTAAATTAAAGACTATATTATTCGCCCGCTTCAAATTTTATATAAATAATTATACTTTGTATTTTAATTAAAGTCAAATTTATTAATGATTTTAGCAGTTGTTAAATATTGCCCGCAATCATATTGATTTATGTGATGAACTTACTCGGTTTCTTGTAACCGTACAGAATAGTAAAAGCGTCTAAATCGAAAAAGTTCGATTTAGACGCTTATTATCAGCCAAGCCGGAAATACTACGGGCCGCCTTCGGCGGGGCGAACCGCACAGATTAGAGCGACAATAAAATCACAAAATAAAAACACAGTCTGGTTCGACTGTGTTTTATTTTGGTGACCCTGCCGGGAATCGAACCCGGGATTGAGCCTTGAGAGGGCTCCGTCTTAACCGCTTGACCACAAGGCCGTATAAATGAAAGCGCAATTTATTTTGCTTAGTGATTATATCATAACACTTTTAGCTTTGCAAGCAAAATTAGAAGGCAATTTAAAATTTTTATCAAGCGCGCAGGTAAGACGGCGGTGGGGGCAATCACGCGGCGGGTGAAGTTTTCATACAATGTAATACCGCCTTTAATTATGACTTTAAGCGTTTGTATGATAGTAAGGGACGAGGAAGAAACTCTCGCCCGATGTCTCAATTGCATCGTTCCGTTTGCCGACGAAATAGTAATCGTCGATACGGGTTCAAAAGACAATACGCAGAAAATCGCACGGCAATTCACAGATAAGATATTTGAATTCGAGTGGTGCGACGACTTTGCCGCCGCCCGTAATTTTTCTTTTTCGAAAGCAACGGGCGATTTGGTGATGTGGCTTGACGCCGACGACGTAATAACTCAAGACAACGCCAGCATTATTTCAGAGCTGAAACAATCGGGCGGTTTTGACGTGGCTTTTTTGAAGTATGCCTCCGCGTTCGACGGCGATACTCCTACCTTCGTTTATTTCCGCGAACGCATATTCCGCAGAGCCTTGAATTTGCAATGGCAGGGTGCCGTCCACGAGGTTATAACCCCGTCGGGCAAGATAATTTATTCGGATGCGTGCGTCTATCATAAAAAGGTCAAAGCGGGAGACCCTATGCGCAACCTTTCTATCTATCAACGGCGCATATCCGCGGGGAAACTGCTTGACCCGCGTGAAAAGTTTTACTACGGGCGGGAGCTGTATTTCAACGCAATGTATCTTGAATGTGTCGCAGTACTGCAAGACTTTTTGGAGGGAGGCGGCTGGGTTGAAAACGAGGTGGAAGCCTGCCGCACAATTTACTATGCTCTGCGCGCTATGGGAAAGGATAAGGAGGCGCTTGCCGCACTTTTACGTGCGTTCACGCTGTCATTCCCGCGCGCCGAGGATTGCTGTATAATTGCTAGGCATTTCGAGGATAAAAACGACGTTCGTTCGGCTATATATTGGTACAAAAGCGCTTTGAACTCGGGCGAGAAAGCGGAGGACGGAGGCTTTATCAACGCCGATTATCTTGTGTTTATTCCCGCAATCCGCCTATGCGTTCTGTATGACGGTTTGGGCGACTATAAAACGGCAAACCGTTATAACGAGCTTGCGGGAAGCGTGAAGCCAAACGATGCAAGTTACTTGCATAACAAGAAATATTTTCAGAATAGATTAACCGAGAGGTGATTTTTAATATATGTTTAATAAAATTTTAACTCAACTTTTTGCCTGTGATTGCGGTTGCTGCGGCGGTCACAGTTATGAGGTTATAAGGTACTCAACTGGCACAGGTGCAACCGGTGCTACGGGCGCAACAGGCGCTACGGGTGCAACCGGCGCAACGGGGGCGACAGGTCCCGCAGGCGTAACCGGTCCTACCGGAGCAACAGGTGTTACGGGTGCTACGGGCGCAACGGGCGTAACCGGTCCCACAGGTGCAACATAACCTGTAATAAATGGGAATAAAGATAAAATCCCCGCGGCTTTCGTCGCGGGGATTTATTATTAAGCAATGATAAAAATTCTTTACAATTTGTTATTACTGTGATATTATATTGTATATAATTTTAATATTCGGTTGGTTTTTTTAGAAGTATATTGAGGAGTAAATTATGGTAAAGAAAACAGTAAAAAAATTAATAATAATTTTCGCAAGTTTATTCTTGTGTGTGATTATGATTTTCGGTGTTGCGTGTGCAAATATTATGAAAGTATTTGCCACGGCAGATTCAACCGTAAAGGCCGCAACTGCAGAAGCCTCAAACGGCGAAGCTGAAATTGACGAAGCCTCAAACGATGAAGTCGTGATAGACTTATCTAATGACGTTATGACTTTATCCGACGACGTATTGTATTTATCCGACACGTCGCGTATAACACATCAGCCATATCCGGACTCATTCTCGCTCGGTAATAAAAGGTTGTGGATGGCGCCGTCGCAAAAGGATAATATACCCAACAAAGCTGCGCAGGCGAAGATTGAAGGCGCGTGGTACACTTTCGAATACGGTGTTTATGCTCACGCGAACTCTATTGTAACGTTCAACATAAGCGAATTCAGCAACAATTATAAGTATTTTTCGGCGTACGTCGGACTTTGTAACGGTGCGTCTAAATCGGACGGCGTACTTGTTCGCGTTGATTTTTCGCAAGACGGGAAAAACTGGACTATTGATACGGCGGGCAAAACGCCTGTGACGACGAATGAGGCGGGGACGCAGTTCGTAGGCTATAATCAGGATTTCCTACATATTACGTACGACGTAACCGGAATAAAGTGGATAAGACTGTTTGCTAACATAAACAAAAATGACGCGGCGGACCAAGTTATATGGACGGACGCTAAATTGACGGCCACCAAAGAAGCGGGTGGGGCGGGTAAAACTCTCGAGGAGTATGATACCGAGATTAAAAAATATGGCGTCAATGCAAATTTGAGCGATAAGAAATTCGAACTTCTTCTTTTGCAAAGGGAATTCGTAAGCCGCGTCGGACAGTACGCCTTAACAAGATTTATGGGCGAAAGCAACGATAATAAAGTAATGCTTAACTGGCTGTTAAACGACCTTGACAGTTTGAGAGAGTTTATGATTGGCGGCACGCCTTTTAAAGGCAACTATTTTAACTCCTTGAAAGTTTTGTCAAGGCTGTATAAGAGCTATGGAAATGATTTAAATGATAAAACCGATTTAAAGAATAAATTCAGACCGGGCAGAACGTTCGGCGAGCTGTGCAGAACGATGATGTTCTCGGTTGCGCTGACGCACGACGGTCCTATCGGTTCGTATTTGCAGGGTTCAAAACCTGAAAATAGTTCCGAGCCGCTTAGAAGATACGCAATTTACAAATATATGTATCAGACCGGCAGATTTATCGCAACGCCGAAATACGAAACGCAGACTATGTTCGGCAGTATGCGCGTTGAAGAAATGCGTTACGTAATGTGCAACATCATCGACGATGAGTCGATAATCTGGCTTAACGACTATGTTCAGACGCGAATCAACGCCGCCCCCGGCAACGCGGCAGGGTTACATACCCCGCACTCCTACGTAAGATATACTGACCCCAACTACGGTAATCCGGTATTCTATGACCCGGACAACTTTGAATATTTCAACAACTTGTTTGCTGTAGACGGAAGAACTGTTTCGATAAACGGTCAAACGGTTGAGAATAACGCCGGCAAGAAAATCGGTATGTGGGATACCGAATACACCGTACCCGCAGGCGAAGGCGAACAGCCGTACGTAATTAAAATTTCGAGAAGTCAAAAGGGTGAACCGAACATTCAAAAGGTTTGGATGAACTTCAACAACAAGTTCAAAACCGGTTCCGTGTGCGGCGGTATTTCAAAGAGCGGTTGTAACATAAGGGGTGCAAGAGGTATCCCCGCAAGCGTTATCGGTCAGCCCGGACACGCGGCAATACTGTATTTCAGACAGGACGCAAACGGTAACGGCTCCTGGGCAATCGATAACGACGTCGGCGGCTGGCTTGCCGCTACCAAAGGCGAAAGACATTTGCTCGGCTGGGGCAACGAAACTTGGCAAAGGAATTCGAGCGGTACCGTAGTTTATTTCCACCTTGCACAAGAGTGCTTAAACGATTACGATAATTATGTAGAAGCCGAAGAATATTGCTGGCTTGCAAAAGTATATAAGGGTGATTTGGATAAGCAGGAGCAGCTGTACGAAAAGGCTTTAAAGGTACAAATCAAGAACCTTGACGCTTGGTCGGGACTCCTTTTTACGTATAAAGCAAACAAAAACAAGAAGGTTGCCGATTTCAGTAATTTGGTGGCGCGCATTGCCGATACGCTTTGGAATCATCCCGTTCCTATGCACTGCTTGTTCAGATTGCTCACGGACGTAGACGATAAAACGAAAATGATTACGGGTATCACGGATAAAGATATAGACGCCGTGCTTAAAAACCCCGCATTTACGACGCAGATAAAAGCTGTTGAATCGGCCGCCTTGGAAAAGGCGAGAAAGCAGGGTAGCTCTGCCGCAAAATCAAAGGTAAACTGGATATTGGGCGTTTCCGATATGTCGATTGCCGACTTCTCGTTCGACGGTGACAACGCAGGTTGCATCGTTTGGTCGGATACCTATAAGGACGGCTCGTTCACTTGGAGATATAGCTTAGACGGCAAGAAAACTTGGAAGGACGTTACCTTCTATGAAGGGGACTCTCACGCATATCAGTTATCCGAGAAGGAATTAGATTCCGTTTCGCCGGAGAACGGCATTTACGTTTATATCGTGGGTGCGTCGCCCGATAATGCGTATAAAATCGACTTGGGGGCAAGACCTGCTCTGCCCGATACGCTGTATGCAAACGACTGGGAAAACAAAGTAATCGGCGTTGACAGTACGTATGAGTGGCGATATGCCAAAGTTAATGAAGACGGTGACTATAAGCCGACGACGGGCTGGGTTTCTTATGCGACCGCATCTCCCGACTGCTCTGGCGATAAAGCAATAGAGGTCAGATTAAAGGGTACTGCTAAAAAACCGGCGAGTGAAGGAAGAGTATTTACGTTTACTGCCGATAAAAATACCCCGGAAAGAAGTTATATCAGCGTAAACTATTTGTCGGTTGACGCGTTCTCTACCCAATCGAAGGACGCAAAGAGACCGAATTACGCGGTAAACGCTATCGACGGAAACGCTAAAACGTACTGGCATACCGATTATGCGATAAGTATTAAAGGCTCGGCAACGAGGGATGCAAACGGTAACGTTAAGTATTCACCGGCGCCGTATCTAACCATTAAGTTAGACGTGCCCAGATATATTTCGGCTTTGGAATTCTCTCAGCGTCAATACGACTCGGCTTACAGTATCTTTGCTAAGAAGGCATACGTTTACGTAAGCGAAGACGGCAAGAACTGGAAGGAAGCAGGAAAGCGTGAAGATTTATTAAATGCCGAGGATTTGAACGCCATTCACTTTGATGAACCCGTTTACGGACAGTACGTCAAATTAGAGTTTACGGAACTGTATGAAACCAACACTCGCGACGGTGTGTTTACAACGGTATCACTGGTAAATCTCTATGAAGATACCACGCAAAAGACAGCTCCCGGCGGTGAAGCAATGAAGGATTTGTCCGAAATAAAGCCTAACAAAGACATTTTTGAGGATTTAGGTGCAGTAATTGACGAAGATAAGGCATTGGAAATAGGCGGCGAGCCGAATTTAGACGAAACGGACTCTTCCCCTAAATCGAACGTCGGTTTATGGATAGCATTGGGTGTTGTCGGCGGCGTTGTAATAATTGCGGGTTGCGCAGCCGCGGTCTTCTTTGTAAAATTCAAAGGTACAAAAGGAAAAAAACCTTCAAGCGAAAAAGCTGTTAGCGAAAAGCCTGTAGCAAAAGAAACGGCAAGCAAGAAAACTGCGAGCGAAAAACCTGCAACCAAGGAAACAGCAAGCAAGAAAACTGCGAGCGAAAAAACCGCAACCAAGGAAACAGCAAGCAAAAAAGCTGATAGCGAAAAGCCTGCAACCAAGGAAACCGCGAGCAAGGAAACTGCAAGCAAAAAAGCTGCGAGCGAGAAGCCTGTAACCAAGGAAACAGCAAGCAAGAAAACTGCTAACAAAACAACTGATAGCAAGAAAAAATAAGCTAATTCAGCACGTAGAGTACAAAACCCTGTCAGAAGCAAAAGCTTCTGGCGGGGTTTATTTTTGTGTTAGCAATTCTCGTCTGTTGCCGTATATCTTCACAGCAAAATTTGCAATTTCATAAAATAAACGGTATGAATAAAACATTGCAACAGTTGATTGAGCAATATGCTTCTTATCCGATTTCGCAAAAGGTATATGAAACGGATGGTAAAAAGTATAACGTTACAAGACATTTTACTGGTGATAAAAATATAAATAAAGCAGTGATAGATCTTGCAGTAAGTCGGGCGAACAGGGAAATGGGCTTATCTTGACGCAATTTAAAAAAACGGGCATATATATGCGCTTATCGCGCGACGACGAAAAAGCGGGCGAATCAATGTCTATCGAGAATCAGCGTATTATTTTACAAAAGTACGTTGCCGAACAGGGCGGTACGGTTATAGACGAATATATAGACGACGGTTGGTCGGGAACAAACTTCGAACGCCCTTCAGTAAAGCGTATGTTAGAAGACGCGCAGTCAGGCAGAATAGACACGATAGTCGTTAAAGATTTGTCGCGTTTCGGGCGCAACTACATTCAGGTTGGACAATACATAGATTATATTTTCCCCGCATACGGTATACGGTTTATAGCGATTAACGATAACGTTGACACGGCGGACAGAGGCAGTACGGCTATGGATATGATGCCGATAATGAACGTGTTTAACGAGTGGCACGCCGCCAATACAAGTAAAAAGATACGGTCGGTTCTGGAAGCGAACCAACGTGCGGGCAAATACACAAATTCAATATATCCCTACGGCTATAAGGCGGGAACGGACGAAAACCGCACGGCAGTAGTAGATGAAGAAGCCGCAACAACAGTAAGGCGTATTTTCAATCTCCGTGCAGATGGAAATTCGGCACGGACAATCGCAAAAATTCTGACGGACGAGGGAGTACCGAATCCGGCAACGTATTTTACTAAGCTTGACGGGAAGAAAATCAATAAGCAGTTTTCGCCGTATTGGAATACCAAAACGGTTATGTGGATACTGTCTAACCCTACATATTCGGGAAATACGGTTCAGCATAAAACGACTAGTATTTCCTATAAAAACCATAAGGTAGTAAAAATACCCGAGAGCGAGCGTATAGTAAAGCAATACGCCCACGAAGCTATAATAAACAGCGAATTATGGGATAGGGTACAGCAAATAAATCATTCCGTATCAAGGGGTAAGAAAGATAAAAGCAATAACGTACACGCGCTGTCGGGGTTGCTTGTCTGTCCCGATTGCGGTAAAAAATTGAAAATGAAATCAACCCGCAAAGGTCAAAACTACTTTTATTGCCGTACTTTTATAGATTTGGGTAAAAAATATTGCTCGTCGCACGGCATAACCGAAAAAGAGATAGAAGACGTTGTTGTACGTGATATTCAATCGCTGTTGAGTACTGTAAATATCAGCGAAGAAAAGTTAAGGGAAGCGTTTATAAGAGGAAAGGCAAAGAGCAAAGAACAGAACAGGTATACCGACGAAAGGCAACTCAAAAACCATAAAAGCCGAATAGCGGAATTAGATAAACTTATACAGTCTGCGTTCGAGGAAAGAGTTTTAGGCAACTTGCCCGAAAGCGTGTGCGTAAATCTTTGCGATAAATATCAGAAAGAAAGGGTCGTGGTGCAAAATGAAATTAAAAAAATCGAAAATAGACTTGCAGAAGCAAGCAATGACGGAGGGGACGTTGAAGAATATATCCGCAGAATAAAATCATATAGCAACATTGAAAGTCTGTCGCGGGAAATGTGTTTACAGCTTATCAATTTTATAACAGTCGGCGAAAAAGACGAGAACGGCGAAAGAGAAATACATATTTATTATAATCTAACAGTTTGAGTATATTTTTAAGAATTTTAGTAAATCAAATTGTAATTTTTCCCATTTGTTACCTAACCGACAGGTCCCGTAGGTCCCACTGGCGCAGTAGGCGCGACGGGCCCTGCAGGTGAAGATGGTGCTACGGGCGCGACGGGTCCTGCAGGTGAAACTGGTGCTACGGGCGCGACG